>JANYIG010000114.1 GCA_025358765.1 Candidatus Kapaibacterium sp. | reverse complement strand
GACCAATCAGCACGGTAAAGCGGGCTATCGGGGTTCATATAGCTTTGCCCCAAATTCGTGCGTCGCGGTTCTCCGTGCAAACCTCCACGCATCAAGCCTGACGAGAATGTGAACAGCCCAACCATCCATAAATACGGAACCGAAAGTACAAGCGGCTTCAAGCGGATATCCTTGCCACCCACTTTGACCACAAGATATAAACTCATGCCTAAAAAGGCGAGGAACACTGGTCCGGCAACCGTCATATGGAAATGTCCGGGCATCCATGATGTGTTGTGAACAACGGAGTTCATACCGTATGATGAGTTCATAATACCTGTTATGCCACCAAAGATGAAGATGACTAATCCTGCTATCAAATACGAAAAAAGCCAATGTTCTTTGTCGAAAAAAGGTTGTTTGTACACCCACGAGAACAAGCCTTTCGCGCCGCGTTTCCGCGCTGCGTATTCAAGCGAAGCTGCCATAGTGAACGCCGTGAGAAAGCTCGGAATAGCAATTGCAAACGTAAATATTGTGTGTAGGAGCTTTGAGCTTGAACTAATCGCGGGGTCAGCAAACTGGTGGTGCGTTCCCACCGGAATGGAAAACACGATAAAAAACATAAACACCGCGCGTGCAACACCGTCGGAAAAGAGCTTCCCGCCTGCAAGTTTGGGCAGCATCGTGTAATACATCACATAGGAGGGTAAAAGCCAGAAATAGACAAGTGGATGACCAAAAAACCAAAACAGTGTCCGTGCGAGCGGGACGTTCACGGTTTGTACCCAGCCGAGCGACCACGGAAGTAGTAATACCAACACTTCAACCGCCACCGCAAGGGTCGCAATAAACCACACGATGAATGTTGTGAACATACCCATCACGGCAAGGGGGGTTTTTTCGTTTGGATGCTCCTTACGCCATTGGAGGTACATCGGAATCCAGTTTGCCGAGGCTGCCCATGAACCAACAATTAGAAGCGTTGTGCCTACATAGAATGTCCAATGCGCCTTGAGCGGTGGGTAGAATGTGTACAGCACAGAAGCATTGCCGCTCAAAATCGCACCCGCCGCCATAAGCGTTCCTATCACCATAAGCGCCGTTGCTATCCACGCGATTTTCGTGTTTAACGTTTTGCCAAGTGCGTAGGAAATAAGCGCATTACCAAACGCCACAGCGAAGAATGTCGTAAACACAATGGCATTCACTACGCCGTGCAGCGTTAGTCCCCGATAATACTGGTCAACCATGACGTAATCTTTATCAAGAATGCCGACCGCTCTGAGCAACATAATAATAGGGTCATCCTGAATAATGCCTGAGCGGAATGCTGCTTGCATCAAACCACCCCAGATACCCAAAATCAGGAGCGTCATGGGCAACATTAGTTGAAGCAAAATCAAGCGTTTTTGGCTTTTTGAAAGGGAAATTGTTAGCATTATTGTTGTCCTCCGTTAGGTTTTTCCTGGGGTTTGTCTTGAGTCTTTTCTGGTTGTTGCGCTTGCGGAGTTTCTTGCGGTTGCGCCTGTTGTTGTTCTTCCTGCATCGTTTTGTTGTACTCAGCTTCGGGCATCACTTTGATAACACCTGCCATCATCTGGTGCTGAATGCCGCAGTATTCGTGGCATACAATTTTGTATTCACCAATTTTGTCGAACATCACTTTTGTATTATTCACCGCGCCCGGAACTGCCATCAAATTCACATTCTTGCCTTCGATATGAAATCCATGAACAACATCACCCGAAGCCAGATAAAGATTGACTTCCGTGCCTTCGGGAACGCGCAATTCACCTATATTCGCGTCGCCCATATCAAACATCCACATTTTTGCAACTGCATGAACTTCTATGTTCTTGCCCGAGCCGCGAATAATTTTGCCTTCGGCAAATGGCGGTAGATTCGTAACACAGGTGGGAACGCCTACCCCAAGTCCTGCTGAGGCAAATACGACGGCACTGAAAAACACAGTCATCATGCTTAATGCTAGCCCAATAGCAATTTTTTCTAAGGGATCCATTGCTTTTATTGTACTCATTATTGTACTCCTATCTGCGATTTAAAAGTTCAACATATAGACTAAACCACAATACTGTGTACATCACTATCAGCCCGATAAAGAATGTCAGTGCACCGCGTGGCGAAAAACTCTCCTCCGCCTCGTGTCCCTCGTGTATGTGCGATTGCGTTTCCATCATCAACCTCTTGTAATTTGTGAGTAAAATCATCTGGAATGATAAATTCGTATTTCGTACTCTTTAGTATTAAATGTTTTGTAGATTTTTACCCAAAACTCTATTGAACAAGAGCCTCATTCTTTAGGAGTAAAATGCTGAACAAGTGGATGAGCGGCAAGTCGGACGTTGAGTTCCGATGCCTTTGTTGCCAGCTCCTCAAGCGTTGTTGTCTTGCAAATATGGTAAAGTCTGTTTCTCATGCTTGTCCATTGTTCGTGTGCAGGACACGGGTCAGCATGACCACAGCCAGGTAAGCCTAACAAACACTCAGTGAACACTTCTGTCCCATCAATTGCACCGATAATATCTGCCAACGATACCGATGACGAGGGACGCGCCAGAGCAATACCGCCATTCGGTCCGCGGTACGAGATCATGATACCTGCCTGCGTCAATATTTGTAACACTTTCGTGAGAAAATGAAATGAGATATTCAACTTTCCAGCAACTTCTTGAATTGAGACGTACTCACTTTTCGGGAGTGATGCAAGGTAAATTGCCGCTTGAACACCGTAAATACAGCTTTTTGATAAAACAGTCATATAGTAAATGTCGTGCCATTGGAAGTAATTGCAGTATTTAAGATATTGTACTCTTCTATCTGCAAACTTACGAAAGCGACGAATTATTGTCAAGGGTTTTTTCGGAAAAATTTTCTGAAATAGCGAAATTATGACAAATCCGTAGAGGATATATCCATAGAAGGCAAACCTATAATCTCCATTCGCTTTGTTTTGGGGAGTTTGGCGACAATAAGGTTGTATGAGTTGTCAATCCATGATAAAATCTCAGTTTTTGGAATACTGCCATCGAATACAACGGTAATCCAGTGCTTTTTATCCATATGGTAGCCGGGTTGAACAGCCTCGTAACTGGCGCGGAGTTCGAGTGCTTTGTCAGGGTCGCATTTGAGGTTGATACTGTCGGCATAGCGTGGTAGCAACGCGAACATCTTACCGCCGACTTTGTACACTAATGTTACGTCGTCGAAGGGCAATTCTTCAGTTGCTCCCTGCTTTGCAAGACAGTAGTCACGAAGTTCTTCGGTCATGGTAGTGATTCCTTAGAGGACGATTGTTCTTGGGTAAATTCTTTCTCAAGAGAGCTATTTTTTCTGATGACGATGACGCAACTCGGCAAGAACAAGGTTCAGTGAAATATTTTTCGCGGCAAACAGCACAAGCGTATGATATAGTAAATCTGCCGCCTCACCAATAAACAGGTCGTCGTTATTGTCTTTCGCCTCGATTACAAGTTCCACGGCTTCCTCGCCTACTTTTTGCGCGATTTTATTGATGCCCTTACCCAAGAGTTTCGTTGTGTACGATTTTTCCGATGGATGCTGCTTGCGGTTGATGATAATTCCTTCCAACACGTGCAAAAACGGATCTGGCGGAGCGGTGTTTGTTTCTTTGAAGCACGTGTCATCTCCAGTGTGGCAAACAGGTCCTGTCGGAATGACTTTGATAAGAAGCGTATCGGCATCGCAATCGGGCGTTATTTCTACCACACGAAGCACGTTCCCTGAAGTTTCACCCTTCGTCCAAAGTCGTTCTTTGGTACGGCTGTAGAACGTCACAAGACCTGTTTGTTGTGTAACGGCAAGTGCTTCGGGGTTCATAAAGCCGAGCATCAGAACCTTGCTGGTATTGATGTCTTGGATAATGGCAGGGATTAAGCCGCTGGATTTCTCAAAATTCAGATTCATGGTAGCAATGATGTTGTGAGCGTTTTTCGCTGCGTTGTTTCGCGGGTCTGATGTTCATCCATAATAAATTGTGCAATCTGGAGTTCAATACGGTGCGACAATTCACCAAGTTGCTGTACCGCGTTGGCGGTATGTTCAATATGTTGGGCAGAAGTTTTTGCCATCGTTGATATTTCGTAGATCCTTCGAGCAATAGTTTCGCTTGCCGCCGATTGTTCTGTACACGCCGCAGCTATCTCGGAAACCATTTGCTGGACGTTGCCCGCGTTGTCAACAATGCCGCGTAAAGCCTCGCTTGCACGTTCTGCAAACTGCACACCATCTTGTACGGCTTCATTGCCGCGCTCTATATCGGTTACAGCAGAGCGTGTTTCGCGTTGGATGTCGTTAATCATTGCACCGATTTGTTTTGTAGCTTGTGTCGTGCGTTCGGCAAGTTTTCGGACTTCATCAGCAACAACAGCAAAACCCCGTCCCTGATCGCCTGCCCGCGCTGCTTCGATGGCAGCATTGAGGGCAAGAAGGTTTGTTTGATCGGCAATGTCGTTAATCACTTCAACAATCTCGCTAATCTGCCTGCTGGCGTGTCCTAAACTTTCGACGGTACGTGCTGACTTTCCAATAACTTCGCCGATACGTTGCATTTTTTCAGCTGTTAAGGCAACCACATTACCGCCTTCGCTAGCAATAATACCGTTGCGTTCAGCCGCCTGAGCCGTGGTGGTGGCGTTCCGTGCATTTTCGGCAATCGTAATATTCATCTCCTCTGTTGCCGTAGCAATTTCGTCCATATACTCACTTTGCCATGTAATTTGCTGGCGCAGTTCGGTTGTAAAATGAGTGATGTCTTTGGAGACTTTTACATTTTCCTCGGCGCTTGTGCGAATACGGAGAACAATATCCCGCATAATTGTCACGGCAAGGTTAAATCCTTGATACAGCCGTGCAATCTCATCTTCACGCTGCGAATGAATCCGTGCCGTAAAATCACCATTAGCAAAATCTTCCATCTTGACCAACATTTTATCAATACAATGTTCAAGATATTCTTTTTCCTCGCGCATTTGAGCGACAGCCGCTTGAACTTTCTCCTCAACACCGGCTTTTTCCTGTTGCACCTGCTCAAGAGATTGCCGAATGCTCTGAAGCATAATGGTAAAACTCTTACTCACCGTCTCAATTTCGTCGCCTGTTTGAATATGAATGTCAATGTTGTAATCTCCCGCTGCTGCACTCTGCGCTGCTGCATTCAAGCGCGTGAGCGGGCGTGTAATGCTGCGAGCAATCATGACGGCTATGACAATGGCAATCACCAACACAACTAAACCAACAACAATAAAGGCATTGCGGATGGTTGTTACCAATGATAACGCCTCGTCCGCATCCCCATATGCAAGAAATATCCAGCCAGTACCTGTAAATCCCGGTATCCCTTGCGAACGTGCATATGAAATAAGCCTATCTCTGCCTGTCCGTTTGCTTTGTTCGCGATCGTATCCTTTGGGCGAGCCGGCAAGTGCCCTATCAACCCCAATAAATTTACCTCGGAAGTTATATACTCCAATCAAATCACGCTCTTCATCATCAATCGTGAGAGCATTATGATCCATCAGCGTCACACTAAACGATGCGAATCCTTGCTCCTTTACCATTTTGATGGTGCTGTTGACAATTGTTCGCGCAATACGGTCAAAGCTAGCATAATTCAACCAAACGCCAATAATTGTGCCATTGGCATCACGAATGGGAGCCGCAAAAGGCATAAGATAAGGAGTTTTGCCAAATAATGGTTTTAGTGTCGAATCATACAGTGGGTCGCTGTAGTAGGATTGTCCTTTGCCTATCTGCCCGCTTATACAGGCTTTGAACCACTCTCTGTTGCTCACGTTCAAGCCGAGTAAAGACTCACTTTGCAGTGGCGCTCCTAACTCATTTACATTAGTGGCAAGGGCGATATTCCCCTCCAGAGTACAAATCAAAATCAGGTCGTACACCCCATATGTCGTTATCATTGTATTGGCAAATGATTGTAGTTCAGCGCGGTTGTCGCTGCCCTTTAGATACCGTGCCGATGCTTGATTTGCAGCAAATACCTGTGCATCGCCGTAGCGCTCAAACATCGTGCGGTCTATTCTGTCCATTGCCGCAGCCGCGATGTCGGCATAACTTTGCCCAATAGATCGGATAAGTGCATATTTGCTTACCTGATAGGCGGTAATACTCAAAATCAGAATCGTCAGCGCTGTTATGCCAAAAAAACTTGCCAGCAACTTTTGTCGGAGCGATTGGAAGCGAGCCATTATTATATTGTTTTACGTACAGTAAAATGAAAATGAGATATTTCGCATACCATTAACGTTAGAGTTCACATTCCCAACCATCGTACGAAAGGTGGATGCCTACAGGTAGGCGCGACTCTAAATCAGCGTGCAGGATATTATGAGCGATATGCGTGAAGTATGTTTCTCGTGCACCAATGCGCCCGGCGGCGGCGATAGCTTCCTGTACCGTAAAATGTGTAGGGTGTTTGTCGTATCGGAGTGCGTCGAGAATAAGAATTTCCGTGCCTTCCAAGAATTTGAATGATTCTTCAGGAATGAAATTCGTATCCGTGCAATACGAAAAATCACCTATCCTGTAGCCATTAACGCGCATGGTTCCGTGCATCATCGGAATCGGCTGAAACGTAATGTCACCAATCGTGAACGGGTCGCGGTCAATAATGTTCACGTTTACAACCGGAACACCGCCGCCCTTTTGCCCTAAATCCTGAAATGCATATAAAAACGTGCGTTTGAGATTGTTGAACGTTTCCTGCATGAGATATATGGGGATAGCGCGTTGCATCGTAAAATTAAAACCACGAATGTCATCAAACCCACCAATATGATCAAAATGGTGGTGCGTGAACACGACAGCATCAATCGCACCGATGCGGTAGCGGAGCATTTGTTGGCGGAAATCGGCAGATGTATCAATCACCACGCGAGTTGTGGCGGATTCCACCATCAACGATGGTCGCAAACGCTCATCGTGTGGGTCGTGCGAGGCGCAGGTGGCGCACCGACAGCTTACTGTTGGCGTTCCCGTGGATGTGCCGCTGCCGAGAATGGTAAATTTCATGGATTTAATGCTCAGACATGGCGTTCTGCGTGATACGAACTCCGCACGAGTGGACCAGATTCGACGTGTTTAAAACCCATTTCCAAGCCAAGCACTTTGTACTCAGCAAATTCGTCGGGATGCACATAACGCTCAACAGGCAAGTGTACCTTTGACGGTTGTAAATATTGTCCCAATGTGAGAATATCGACATTTACTGTACGCAAATCCTCCATAACCTGCAACACCTCTTCTTTCGTTTCGCCCAAACCCAACATCACACCAGTTTTCGTTTTCATACCTTGCCGCTTGGATTCTTCCAACACCCAAAGCGTCCATTGGTACTTGGCTTGCGGGCGCACTCGCCGATACAGGCGGGGAACAGTCTCCGTGTTGTGGTTCAAGATTTCGGGTCGTGCGTCAATAATGCGTTGAAGATTTTCGGGTTTCGCTTTAAAATCGGGAATGAGTACTTCAATCGTCACGCCCGGATTCAGATTTCGCACTTCTAAAATTGTCTGTGCAAAAATTTCTGAGCCTCCGTCCGACTGCTCGTCACGGTTCACAGACGTTATTACAGCATGGCGGATACCCATTTGCTGGATGGATTCTGCAACACGGCGCGGCTCTTCGCGGTCAAGCACGAGCGGTCGTCCGGTCTTCACCGCACAAAAGCCGCAAGAGCGCGTACATGTATCGCCCAAAATCATAAATGTTGCGGTACCCGCGTTCCAGCATTCAGTAATGTTCGGACAACGTGCTTCTTCACATACGGTGTGCAACGACTTCGAGCGCATCATTGTTTTTAGGTTTGCATACGACTCGCCACCCGGTGCACGGACTTTGAGCCATTCCGGGCGACGCGGCATATCGGCGACACCAATATTCAAGGGTAATTCGGGTGATTGCGCTAATGACGTTGTTGAAGCAAGCGGCTCGTAAGCAAGCGATGTGTCCATGGAAGTATTCAAAAAACGAGGTTTTAAAGGATGTCTAAAATGAAAACAGAGCAAACGCAGCAGGAAATTATTCCACTACAAACGGATGCTGAATATGAAGATTGTAGCTATGGTTACAAATGACCCCGCCGCATTATAGTTTCTGGAGGCGTTCAAGAGTTTCAAAGATAGGAAAATCACGATAAAGAATAAAATAGGAAGAAACTTTGATAGCATTGCGAACGTATAATCAGGCATGTTTTTTGCTTCGTAATTGTAGGGAACAAAATAGAAATGATATAAATTCCCTTTTCTTCTGTTATTTATTTTTCACTATTCACCATCGTCGAGGATTTCTGATATGGATATTTCCTATCAACAACACAGCGAACGCGACACCACGTCAAGCGCTTCCCAAAAAAACGAGGCTTCTTCAGGCTCAATAGAGTTTGATGTTCAGCGTCCATCACAAATTGCGTCGCAAGTGCGTCTGCGTGTTTCCGGTAGTGATCGCATTATTTGCGTACCACGATCCTGCTGGCAACAGCCCAAGCCAAATGTTTGGTGACGATTTCGTTTCGTTGATACTCCAGCAATTTATGGGCTTTCCGAATATTCGGGAAGCCTTTTTTGTTCTACGTACTCATTTATGGGTGAAACTGTTGCCGTCCCAAAAAACACATTGTCAAGACAAATATTTGTTGTAATTTTGTGGTTCTCTATAAGTAACCGCGTTGAGTGGCTGTTTCTTATCTTTCAATAGCTGCCAAAGTCTTGTTGATATCTTGTCAACACAAGACTTCATCGGAGAATCAAGCGAAAGAACCAAGAACGCCGCACTGTCAATGCTTCTCCAACTCTCTTTTTGTTGAAGGTATAATGTCTAATTACACAGGACCCAAAATCCGTTTGTCCCGTAAATTCGGGTTTGCTCTCACGCCGAAAGCCGGCAAATACATGGAGAACAAACCGCATCCTCCCGGACAACATGGCACAAGCAAACGCCGCGCTAAAGTATCCGATTACGGTAAGCAGTTGATTGAAAAACAGAAAATTCGTTTGCAATATAACATCCACGAGCGCCAAATGACGCGCTATGTAGATAAAGCAACACGAATGCTCGGCAACACGGGCGAATTACTTGTGCAATTGCTGGAATCCCGCTTGGATGCGCTTGTCTATCGTGCAGGTTTTGCGCGTTCGATGTATGCTGCTCGTCAGTACGTTACGCACGGTCACTTGTATGTAAATGGCAAACCAGTGGACATTCCGTCTTACCAAGTGAAAGTCAACGATGAAATCCGTATCCGCGAAAAAAGCAAGAAGCTCGCCGTTTTCCAAGAAGCAATTCGCACATCAGCTCCACCGCCGTATTTGGAAGTATCGAAGTCGAATTTGTCGTTCAAATATCTCTATTTGCCGACCCGTGATGAAGTACCCGTTGTTTGCGAAATCCCGCTTGTTATTGAATATTATTCGCGTTGAGTTCTGACTGTCGTTGATGTTGCTCGCTTCCAAGAGCAACTCTCATCAAGCTATCAAGCCCTTTTTGTTGGAGTAAATATCTCCTTACAAAAAGGGCTTTTTGTTTCTATATTTCTCTCTTCGCCTAAATTTCACGGGAATTGCAAGAACACTCTTGACAATCCAAATGATTTAGCGTATTTTATACAGCCGCTTCCATCAATAATTTTTTATCAGTAGCGAGAGTTTTTCATCTCTGCGGCATATAAAAAACTGGGCAGATGGATGGTTCTATCCCTCCTCATCATATCTTCGTTCCCCTAGGTAAATTAGATTACAGTCCGGTTCTCATTGACAAAAGGGTGATAGATTATCCTGATTTGTCGAAATATTGCGCTTTTAACCTAAATGCCATTGAGCAAACGCCGGAACTTACCGGCTTGCAGAACTTCGTGGGTGCCAACATTCGTTGGCATGACATTGAGTCCTATTTTTTACTAATTCTAATGAAGGGGTTAATGTATGAGGCGAAATTTTCCCTATCCGCAGCGCTATTTGGCGTTCCTTTTTGTTCTTGCCGTATTTTCTGCTCGTGCCTCCCATGCACAAGATACCACCAAACCTGCTCCCAAACCCGCCCCACCGCCTGGCGTTTTAATCAAACTGAATGACGAAACATTTTTCCGATTTGGCTTTATAAGCCAAGTACAGGCGAATGTTTTGCAGGAAAGTTTGACAAACGCGCAACAAACAGCCGTGGATGCAGGTACAGACACCCGCCACTGGATCCGTCAGTTTCAAGTGCGCCGTTTGCGATTGATTTTGGGAGGCACAATAGCGAAAAACACAACACTTTTTTTCGATACCGATATTACACCTGCTATTGGCAGCCTTGCTGGTGGTGTCAGGAGTGGTACGACCAAAAATGGGTTTAACGATGCTGGCAGCGGGACGGCAAATATTTTTGTGCAGGATCTTTACCTTCAACATACATTTGCGCCTGAATTTTCCTTGCTTGCAGGTATGATGCTGGATGGCATTTCGCGGAATGGTTTACAATCTATGTTCACGCTCATGGCGCTAAATTATGGCGCATATTCATTCTCTTCCGTTAATGTAGGCGGTCTTCAGAATGCAGTAGGGCGTGATGTGGGTTTTATGGCGCGTGGTTTTTTGGCGGACGAGCGCTTGGAGTATCGTTTGGGCGTGTTTGAAGGAAGAAATTTCGCACAATATTCGCCGCTTCGTACTACGCTTCGTTTGAATTACAATTTTCTCGATAGAGAAAAAGGATACTTTTACACCGGTACATTTCTCGGCAAGGGGCAAACGCTCGCTGTAGGTGGTGGAGTTGATATGCAGGGTGGTTATGTCGGATTTGCTGGCGACGTTTTTGCGGATGTCCCTGTGGGCGATATCGGCTCGGTTACGGCAAATATTTCTTTTATGCAGCACGATGGTGGCAGTGATACTTCGGGTTCGGGGTTTGGTAAAATTATTCCGAAACAGACCATACTTTTTGGAGAGGTGGGCTTATATCTCAAAGAATCAAAGCTCATGCCCTACCTAAAATATGAAACGCAAGTAATAGGTAGTACACCCGCGCAGATGGGTGTAGCAGACAATGCAGCCAACCTTGATTATCTACGATCTGTCGGCTATCCCGCTGGCGGGCGGACTTTCCCAGGCACAACCAGCCGTTTAGGTGTTGGCATCAATTATTTTTTTCAAGGGCATAACAGTAGTCTAAAACTCCTCTGGGAAAGCGTAACGCGTAATCGTTTGGTAACGGCAGGGCAGACCTACGAGAGCGCTTCAAACAATGAATTTACGCTCCAATGGCAATGGTATCTGTACTAAGATTCTTTTCGATTCCTTAAAACAATACACTATTTTCCAATTTTCTTACATTAGGAGCTGCAACTATGGCTACTCAGAACCCTGCTCATGCTGGTAATGCGGATTCTACACAATCGTATAATATCTGGGGCGTGATTAGTGCGTCGTCTGCTGGAACGCTGATTGAATGGTACGACTTTTATATTTTTGGTTCGCTGGCAACAGTTATCAGCACGTACTTCTTTCCTAAAGATAACGAAGCATTTGCGACGATTGCAACGTTAGCAACGTTTGCGACTGGTTTTATTGTGCGCCCGTTTGGAGCGATTATCTTCGGACGGTTAGGCGACATTGTTGGTCGCAAATTCACGTTCTTGCTGACTCTTCTATTGATGGGCGGTTCAACGTTTGCGATTGGTCTGCTGCCTGGGTTTGCTCAAGTCGGTGTTTTGGCTCCCATTCTTCTGCTCACGCTTCGCTTGCTGCAAGGTTTGGCGCTGGGTGGTGAGTACGGTGGTGCTGCAACGTATATCGCAGAACATTGTCCCGACGACAAACGTGGATACTACACGAGTTTCATCCAAACGACCGCAACGCTTGGTCTTTTTGTCTCACTTGGCGTGATACTTATCACCAGACAGTACGTTGGCGAAGTGAGTTTCAAAGAATGGGGCTGGCGGATACCGTTTTTGATTTCAATTGCACTCGTGGTCATTTCGTACTTTATCCGCGTCCGTATGCAAGAATCGCCGATGTTTGCTCGGTTGAAAGCCTCTGGCAAAGCATCGAAAAACCCTATTACCGAGAGTTTTGGTAACTGGTTTAACCTAAAATTCGTCCTTTTAGCGCTTTTTGGTGCAACGGCTGGGCAAGGTGTGGTATGGTACACAGGTCAGTTCTATGCGTACTATTATCTACAAACAATTCTCAAAGTTGAATACGTGACGGCAACACAGGTGATTTCCATAGCACTATTGATTGGCACACCGTTTTTTATTTTATTTGGTTGGCTGTCTGATCGTATCGGTCGTAAGTGGATTATCATGGCGGGTTGCGCCATTGCAGTGGTTTCCTATATCCCGATTTATCAAAGCATGATCGGCGCTGCTGGCTACACACCGGAATATATCAAGTCTGTGAAAGACTCAACAACTGCCGTTTTGAACAAAAAAATTCAAGCACTGACACCGGTAGCGGCGACTGCGACAGCAGAAACACAAGGTTTTTTTAGTTTTATGCTGAAACCAGATAAAGCTATCAGCGCTCGCAAAGATATCGTGTCTGCACAAAAAGCAATTGCCGAAGCACCAGAAGGCGGATTTTCACCCATTGTAGCGGTTGCCATGACAGAAGCAAAATTGCTTCCTAAACCTGACACAACCATGTTAGTCTTTTGGGTAGTGATTCAAGTGCTATTTGTGACGATGGTGTATGGACCGATTGCTGCATTCCTTGTTGAACTTTTCCCCACCAAGATTCGCTATACGTCAATGTCGCTACCGTATCATATCGGCAACGGTGTTTTTGGTGGATTGTTGCCAACCATCGGCGCATTTATGGTTATCAATACGGGCAACGCTTTCGCTGGTTTGTGGTATCCGATGATTGTTGCCAGTATCACGTTTGTCGTTGGTTCGTTACTCGTCAAAGACACCAAAGATGTGAAACTCTGGGACGAGCATGAATCCTCGCACGAGGAAGGCAAAGCGGTATAAAATAAACGATGAATCTATACGGGAAAGGGCGTTTCCGAGCAAAGATGCAGATCGCTCTTTCCTTTTTGTTCGACCATGATTACAGGATCGCTTGGAAGAAAAAAAACTTTCACGATAAGATTTAATACGGGTTTTGCAATGACTTCTTGTATTCATATTCACAATTTCATCAACCATTTCCCTCGAAGTACGTATGTCCACATCCCCTGCTTCCGACCAAATCTCCTCCATGATGCACGAGACCCGCGTGTTTTCGCCGCCGCCAGAATTTAGCGCGGGCGCACACGTGAAATCCCTTGCTGAACTTCAAAGTCTCCGCACTCAAGCCGAATCGAATATTGTTGGATTTTGGGAAGACCGCGCCCGCGATTTATCGTGGTTCAAACAATGGGATACGGCGTTTCAGTGGAAAAATCCGTTTGCCAAGTGGTTTGCTGGGGGCAAAATCAATGCGTCTTACAATTGCCTTGACCGTCATCTTGGTTCGTGGCGACGCAATAAAGCCGCTCTTATCTGGGAAGGTGAACCTGGCGAACTCCGAACCCTTACTTATCAAACACTACATTACCAAGTGTGCCAATTTGCCAATGTTCTTAAATCGCTCAATGTTCATAAAGGCGATGTGGTGGGTATTTACATGGGTATGGTTCCCGAAGCCGTTATTGCGATGCTTGCGTGTTCGCGCATTGGAGCTACGCACAATGTCGTGTTTGGCGGTTTCTCTGCCGAGGCACTTCGTGACCGTATGAACGACTCGAAAGCTGTCTGTGTGATTACGCAGGACGGCGTGTATCGTCGCGGCGCGTTCGTTCCGCTCAAACCAGCGGTGGATCAGGCGTTGTCACAAGTGGAAACGGTGAAACATGTTGTTGTATTCCAACGCAATCCCGATGCTGAAATTTCCATGACTATCGGGCGCGACCACTGGTGGCATCAACGCACGGCGGCTGTGGATGGTAATTGTCCTGCGGAAGAGCTTGATAGCGAGCATCCGCTTTTTATCCTGTACACAAGCGGTTCAACAGGCAAACCCAAAGGCATTTATCACACAACGGGCGGTTATCTAACGCAGGCTGCATACACCACGAAAGTCGTATTTGATATGCGTGACGACGATCTTTATTTTTGCTCCGCAGACATCGGCTGGATAACTGGTCACAGCTACGTCACCTACGGACCGTTGATGAATGGCACAACAGTACTGATGTACGAAGGTGTACCGAATTATCCTGCGCCAGACCGTTTCTGGGATATGATTGAACGCCACCGCGTGACGATTCTTTACACCGCACCAACGGCGATTCGTTCTTTTATGAAAGCGGGCGAAAGCCACGCGCTCAAGCATGATTTATCGTCACTGCGGCTGCTCGGAACCGTTGGAGAACCTATCAACCCTGAAGCGTGGATTTGGTATCACACGTACATTGGCAATAGCAAATGTCCAATTGTAGATACGTGGTGGCAGACGGAAACAGGGGCAATTATGGTCTCGCCGTTTCCAGGTGCAACGCCAACTAAGCCCGGCACAGCAACGCTACCGCTTCCAGGCATCATGGCAGACGTGGTTCGCAAAGACGGAACGCCTTGCGAGGCAAACGAAGGCGGGTATTTGGTGGTGAAGCATCCATGGCCCTCCATGCTCCGTACAGTCTTTGGCGATGACGAGCGGTATATAAAGACGTATTGGAGCGACTTCCCGGAAACACCGGAACACATCGGTTATTATTTTACTGGCGATGGCGCTCGGAAAGATGAAGATGGCTTTATCTGGATTATGGGGCGGGTAGATGATGTCGTGAACGTTAGTGGTCATCGGCTCGGTACGGCAGAGGTGGAAAGTGCCTTGGTATCACATCCGTCGGTGGCTGAAGCAGCAGTTGTGGCGCGTCCCGATGAACTAAAAGGTAGTGCGCTCGTGGCGTTTGTCACGCTCAAAACTAATGCCGATACGACTATGCCTATGAACGAGTTAAAGGAACAACTTCGTAATCATGTCGCAAAGGAAATCGGTGCGATTGCCAAGCCAGACGATGTGCGGTTTACCGAAGCACTTCCGAAAACGCGCAGTGGGAAAATTATGCGCCGACTCTTGCGAGAAATTGCTTCTGGTAATGCTGTGACGGGTGATACTACGACGCTGGAGGATTTTTCTGTGCTGGAAAATCTTCGTACTGCCGATGATGAATAAGTCATCAAAAAGGTGGAGGTGAGAAAAAATTTGTTCGTTCCCCGTGCCTTCCTTACATTAGTGGACATTTTTAGAATTTTTAGAACGACATTCAAAACTCACACAATCTTTATACTTTATAAAACAGGTGATACAATGAGCAATGTTAGTCACGCCGTCGAACAGCACGACGCAGTTGATTCAATGAAATGGTTTGGCATCGCTGCTGGGCTTGCTGTGGCAGCACTTTTGACAATGTTTTTGCACACGGGACTCCATTGGGAGCGCTTTGCGGTAGGCATTATCGGTGTTGTCTGTGGAGTATTGGTCGGCACGGCATCCAATGGCAATTCTGCCAACCCGGGAAGCCAAAGATTTATGGAGTTTTTTGCTGTGACGTGTGCGCTGTGCGGTGTTCTGCGCTTCTTGCACATCGGAGACATTCTCACAAACGTATTTGCTGACAGCGCTGCTATGACGAGCGTGATGAAGTTCTTGCTCATCTTTGTGTGATGTTCCACTGCGCGAGTGTCAATGATTCTGCAATTATCAAAACGCCGATTGTTTTTGCGAACAATCGGCGTTTTAATTCTACTCTGCCTTGATAAACTGCTTGCCCGGCAATTGCCGTATTATTCCCTTAAACTCCAATTCCAACAGCGTTACCAAAAGCTCATGAATTGGTACTGCTAATTGCCCAGAAATATCGTCAATATGTATGGGTTCTGCGCTCAGAAGCTCGTACACACGGCGCTCCGAGGCGTTGAGTTCAACCGCGAGGGCGAGTTGTTTTGTGTGTGATGATTGTTGCCGTACCCAACCGAGTGTCTCGATAACGTCCTGCGGTTCGAGCGTCAGATGTGCGTGTCCGCGTTTGATGAGTAGGTTTGTTCCACGACTTTTGTCGGAAATAATGCGACCGGGAACGGCAAATAATTCTCGATTTTGATCAAGAGCAAACTTTGCGGTGATAAGCGAACCGCCTTTTTCACCACTTTCAATCACGACCGTTCCTTGTGCTATGCCGCTAATGATGCGGTTACGCTGCGGAAAATGTCCGGGAAGTGCCCCCGTGCCGCATGAATATTCGCTAATGACGGCTCCCCGCTCACTAATCTGTGCCGCAACAGTGTTTGCGTAGGACGACGAAATTTTGTCAATACCGCTTGCAATCACAGCGTATGTTATGCCAGTTGCAGCCACTACTGCTCGGTGAGCAATCATATCCACACCATTTGCAAGCCCACTCACCACAATAACGTTTATATGAGCAAAATAATCTGCATACCGTTCGGCAGTGAGTTTACCGTAATCGGTGCAATTGCGCGTTCCTACAATGCTGATGGCAGCTGCGTCAGAGGCTTGCAGCACTCCGCGCACATAAAGAACGGTTGGCGGATAATAGATTTCTCGGAGATAGGAAGGATAGTCATCGTCCCAGAATGTGATGATGCGGACACTGTTTTGTTCGCAGAGTTCGTGCTGTTTTTGGGTTGCTACTTGAATATTTTCTTGTACACGTGACGGAAAGAGGCTCCCACGCACAATGCCGACTTTATCGAGTTCCGGCAATGGGGTTTGCAAAAGTTCACCCAACGAGGCTCGTTGCTCCACGCACTGGCGAACCGTCACAGCTTTGATGCGAGGCAGCAAGCTGAGACCCAAGATTTCTTCACGTGTCCAAGCATTCGGCAGTGGCATAACAAATCTTCCAAACTAACCGCAAAAAGAAATCTCAAATATGTGCCATACACTGTTTCGCCAGCGCATCAGCTTCTTCGTGTGTTTGCGCTTCGGCGATAATACGGATAATCGGTTCGGTGTTCGACGTGCGAAGGTGAAGCCAGCTTGAACCGAATGAAAGCCGTAAGCCGTCATCCATGCTCACAATAGCATTCGGAAATGCCGAGGTAACGCCGTGGAATATCGCTTGCGGGCTGCCCGTAAAATCTTTTTTGTATTTAACCATTGCGTAGCGCGGCAACTCAGCAACTATAGCAGACAAGGTTTGATGCGGCTTCTGTAATTTCTCTTGCGCCATGAGCAACAGCACCAGAGCCGCCCCCACAAGCGAATCACGTCCGGCATGGCACGCAGGTACAATCACTCCACCACTACCTTCGCCGCCAATCAGAGAGCCGCTGGCGAGCATTGCCTTTACTACATTAATTTCACCGACTGGTGTTCGCATCGTTATTGCGCCGTACATTGCTGCAACGTCTTCCACTGCTTGCGTTGTAGATAAATTGACGATGACAGATGTTTCACCGACAATAGTAAACTCCGCTTTATTGCTCAACGCAGCTTTAACGGCAAGCACAATTGTATTTTCCTCATGGACAGTATTGCCCTGCTCATCAACCAACACCAAACGATCCGCATCGGGGTCAATCGCAATCCCAATATCCGCCTTGTGTTCAAGCACCGCCTGCGAAAGTGCAGAAAGGTTTTCGGGAAGCGGTTCCGGCGTATGCGGAAACTCGCCAGAACTGTCGCAGTAAAGCGGTACAACCTCGCAGCCGAGATGGGTTAGTAGTTCTGGCATAATTTCTGAACCGGAACAATTTACGGCATCTACGACAACGCGAAATTTTTGAGCGCGAATCACGTCGCGGAATTTTGTAAAGACGGGTAGGCGGAGAATTGAATCAATATGCGTTTCGGAAGGATCGGCGTGGGAGACAATCGCTCCACCGTGCTGACGCGGAACAAAAGAAAACAGGCGCTTGTCGGCAATATGCCAGAAAGCTGCGTTTTCTTCGGCATTAAGATACAAGCCGCGCCCGTTAAAAAACTTCATCCCATTCCATGGTGCTGGATTGTGCGAGGCGGTGATGGAAATCCCACCAGCAACATTCTCCATTTCTGCAAAAAGTTGTACTGTAGGCGTAGGAATACTTCCTAACACCAACACCTTCCGACCGCAGGCGGATAGGGTTCCGCAGACGATATTTTCAATCCAAGCGCCCGAAGGTCTTCCGTCCCGTCCAACAGCAATAACCCCTTCAGGCAAATACGCTGCAAACGCCGAAGCATATTCCGCCACCATTGTGGGTGTTAAATCATCGCCAAGGGTTGCACGAATGCCAGAAATAGAGCGGATAAAAGCCATCAGAACATAGAATGCTTATTGTAAAAATATGCTTTATTTTGTGTCATTACGAATCCAAACTTACCAAACTTTCACTTGTTTTCCGCTACCAATGCGAAAGAATTTTGAATAGGTAATAAAATTTTGTTTGACTGTTGAAGAAAAACAAGTATTTTTGTTGCTCTTACGTTAGAGAGTTGGTCCCATAGACTAATGGTTAGGTCACCACCCTTTCAAGGTGGCTGTACGGGTTCAAATCCCGTTGGGATCACATACATAGCTGAAAGCCCGCTTCATTACTGAGGCGGGCTTTTTGTTGTCCTAATGGTGTTGTCACCTTTGATAGTATTTATCCTCGCTTATTGGCAATTCTAACAAACTCCTCGTATTTTAGTGGGGTATATTTCCTTTAACACACTCCTGAATCCATACACAATGGGCAGACTGGACGGAAAAATAGCACTTGTTACGGGTGCAGCACAAGGCATTGGCAGCGCGATTGCGGAAGTATTCTTGCGTGAAGGCGCATCGGTCGTCGTGACAGACATTCAGGACGAAGCGGGGAAGGCGTTCGTGGCGCAGCAAGCAGAACACTTTGCGGAACGATGTGTGTATCGGCATTTGGACGTTCGACGTGAAGATGAATGGCAGTCCGTTGTGCAAGAAATAGAATCGCGATTTGGCGCTCTTCACATCGTTGTCAACAACGCTGGAATCACGGGATTTCAAGACGGGTTCGTGCTGCACGACCCAGAGAATGCCACACTGCATGATTGGCAAGCGGTTCATGCCGTGAACCTTGACGGCGTGTTTTTGGGTTGTAAATACGGTATTCAAGCGCTGAAAAAAGTCGGCGGCGGGAGCATTATTAATATTTCCTCGCGCTCTGGAGTTGTTGGTATTCCAAGAGCGGCTGGATATGCCTCAAGCAAAGCTGCGGTGCGGAATCACACAAAATCGGTTGCCTTGTACTGTGCGGAAATGCACTACAATATTCGTTGCAATTCCATTCACCCAGCAGCAATTTTTACGCCAATGTGGGATGCCATGCTCGGCACGGGCGACGACCGTGCAAAAGCAATTCAGGGCGTGGAAGCGGGCATACCGCTTGGCAAATTTGGTGTGCCAGCAGATGTGGCTTATGCCGCTCTCTATCTGGCTTCGGACGAATCAAAATACGTGACGGGTATTGAACTTACGATAGATGGTGGTATTTTGGCAGGCGCGAGTACGCCGTCGCCGAAGCAAGACTGACACATTGTTCCTTAAGGAGAATAAAGCAATGACAACAACGATAGACCTCACGGACAGCAGCTATCAGCTTTCTGACTTGCTTGCGCTTGTGCGGCGCGGCGATGATGTGATTTTGGAGGAAGGTAATACGCCTGTTGCACGGCTCGTGCCGATGCAGCCGGAAAAAAGCCCAGAAAAACAAGAACTCGTGCTTGGAACATTTGCGGGTGATGTCTGGATAAGCGACGATTTTAACGACGAACTGCCGATGGAGTTTTGGTTGGGAGATGATGCATGACGATTTTGCTTATTCCCTTTTGGGTGATAGAATGCTATTTTTTATTTCCGGCTGTCCGCTTCTTAGCGGGCTGTCGGATTCCTCGTTGATGATAAGCCGACAGCCCGCCCCGCAAGAGCGGGAAGCGGACAGCCGGAAGTCAAATTCTTACTGT
>JANYIG010000337.1 GCA_025358765.1 Candidatus Kapaibacterium sp. | reverse complement strand
CCTGAAGTCATAGAGAGCTTCTATCCCAAACCCGAAGATGCTCGTTATACCATTTGGGGATCGGACGTGCATGGTAATAACAACGCAGATTGTAAGCTCGGACCAGATACAAAATCTTCCCAAGTACAACAAGACCGTGAGTATATTGTTCGATGGACAACCGATAAAATAGAAATTCAGGATTCCAAAAGTGGCAACGTTTTAAAAGTTTCTGCCGATGATGCCACAAAACCTGCTTGCTTTCGGTGGATGCACAAATATTTCCCCATGCACATTATTTTTGACTTAGCAGTGGGTGGACAGTGGCCCGAAGGAGGAGCGACAAAAGAAGATGATTCCCGCGACCCCGAAGCGTTTGGTTTTGGGCATAGAAAGACCAGACCCGATGATCTTTTGGGTCAAGACCAAATAATGGAGGTGGACTATGTGCGTGTGTATCAGGAACGCAGCGACATTAAACCCCTCATTCTGAGCGGTATGAACTTCGGACCCGAAAGCCGTGTGTTGTTATACAAAACCACAACGGATGTGCGCTATATCCAATACCAATACTGGAACCCAACAACGATGGTTGCTTATCTGACAGCGGAAGATGAAGCGTGGATAGGTGACGTTACAACGCCACTGCAAGCGTTGATACGAGTCTATCAGCCACCAACAGGGAATCCGCCTGCTCAGGCTTCCATATCTAATGCTAAACGCATTCATATTGACAACAGTAGCCAAACCAGCACCGTGCGAGCGAATGCGTTTGGTCTCGGAGGTTGGAAAAGTATTGACGCGGGTACGTGGAATTTCTCTGATGTAGGTGCATACTCAACGGCAGATTATGGCGAAACGTATTCTATCAAACTTGGCTCTGTATTAGGGTTAGAGCGTGGCTTACAACGCTTGCGTACCGCACGAGCGCTTTGGGAATGCCGATTCCTGCCCTTGGGTGCTAAGGATCTCGATGCTAACTATCTACCGTGGTTCCGCTTGCAACCGCAGCCGACCAACAACATTGCGGCAAACCCAAATCCTGCTATGAGCCAGTGGGCAGCGGAATTTCCGTCGGTTCCACGACCCAATGCAAATAATGACCCAGATTTTGATAATATTCGCTTGGCAAACACCATTGGTTCCATCCTTGGTGGCTATCCGACCTGTTTCCAAAAAATACAAGTCCGTGCAAGCGTCGTCACGCCCGATGCAAATGCGTCGTATGCCGATGAAGACATCTGCGGTCCAATTCCAATCTCGTGGACGCAAAACATATACACGATGCCCATCAATATTACCACAACTCCGGTGGCTGGGCAACCAAACCAGTACGATTTCACTTCATCCGTGCCGGAGCAGCGAACGCTCGTTGCTGCCGGAGCAGTCGTTAACCAATATCGTTGGGATTTACGGTATGAATACACAGACCCGCAAGACCCCGATTATCCGGTTGCTCAGCCGCCATCACAACAGCTTCCGTTTACAACGCCTTCGTTTACGATGGACTTGTTAAATCCTCTGTATGCGCCGCCTGTGCTTGCGTATCCGCCGCCGTATGATATTACGCTTCATGCACAAACAACGCTCACGCCAGCGCCTAACCGCTTACTGACCTGCGTCGGGCAAGCGGAGGGTTTCATTGCCTTTGTCGGTGTTGGCAGCAGAACTCTTGCAAAAGCTGCGCCCGGAGGCTCTCAAGCACAGAATTCAATAGCAGCAGCACAACCAAGCCACGTGCTTGCGCTTCGCTGTGCGCCCAATCCTGCCTCCTCTGAAGTGACTGTCGTCTACCAACTACCTGAAGCAGCACGAGTAAGCATAGAAATTCTTGATGCCCTTCAGCGGGTCGTGTTACGCCCACTTGACCAATTCACTCAAACTGCTACCAGCTATGAGGCTTCTATTCCCGTGGATAGGCTTGCTCCAGGCGCATATACTATGCGTGTGACGGCTGTTGCTCCATCCGGTGCTGTGCTGCGTGACCATACACAACTCATTATCACACGATAACCACCACAAAGGAGATGTACACCATGAATACTATCATATTTCGTACTATCGTAGGGATGCTACTATTGGTTGCAGTATCTTGCTGCAAGCAGCCAACGCCTCCACCGGATGAACCAACAACCTCAGCAGAGCCAAGACCTGATACTGTCCATTCAATTGTTCGTGCTACGATTAACGGTATTCCGTGGGAAATAGAAACACCTGGAGTATCAACCAGCGATTACGTTACTTCCGATGGGCATAGTGTTCACCGTGCTTCATTATTATCCGGGCAGGTTGGTTGTGTTCATCAAGTATATTCAGATAGAAGCTATATTGATATTTTATTTACAAGAACTTCTAATATTTATGCTTTTGAGGTAAGAAAGCCTGACAATTCTTTGGATGTCCTCCGTTCATGGGACTATGAAGAACTTAGTATTCTCAATAATGCAATCCCAACCATTATTGCACCATTTAGTCCAGATGTATTGAGAGATATTACATACATCAAAACAAGAAAAAGAGAGGTATATATGCCGGGCAATGGTGGTACTATGAGAGTTGTAGATTTAGATAGTGCTACTATTACTTCTGTTCGATACAGTTTAGATTTTAATGACATTTACCACGATAGTGTTGTTTATGTTTTCTTTAAACTCAGAGAATATAATTTAAATAAACACCGAGCCTCCGGAGATTTTAGTTTTAAAATTGTTGACCATGAGACTAAACAAATCGTCGAGGTCAAAAACGGTACGTTTGATAATGTTCCTCTTCAGCGTTCTACGAACTGAGCAGCAGGTGCAAAACATTTACACTCCGCTTATCAACATCAAAGCAACTCCTGTGGCGGGGCAACCCAACCAGTATAATTTTTCATCACCGTTGCCCGAACAAGGAACGCTCGTTGCTGCCGGTGCGGTCGTCAATCAATATCGTTGGGATTTACGGTATGAATACACAGACCCGCAAGACCCCGATTATCCGGTTGCCCAACCTGCGGCGCAGCAGCTTCCGTTTACAACGTCTTCGTTTACGATGGACTTGTTAAATCCTCTGTATGCACCACCCGTTCTTGCATATCCGCCGCCGTATGATATTACGCTTCATGGACAAACCACCCTCACCCCGGCACCTAATCGTTTGCTTAGTTGTGTGTGGCAAGCCGAGGGTTTCATTGCCTTTGTCGGTGTTGGTGCACGGACGCTTGCAAAAGCATCGCCCGGTGGTTCAGGCTCGCAAACCTCTATGGCAGCACAACCAAAACAACTTGCGCTCCAGTGTGCGCCAAACCCTGCACAAACCACGGTGGCGGTTTCGTATATCTTGCCAAATGCTGCAAAGGTAACCATTGAAATAACCGATGCCTTGCAGCGGGTGGTCATGCGACCACTCGAACAATTTCAACAAACAGCAAATAGCTACGATGCCGCTGTGTCAGTCGAGAATCTTGCGCCCGGTGCATATACCGTACGCCTGACGGCGGTCACTGAAACAGGAACGGTCTTCCGTGAACATACACAACTTATTATTGCTCGGTAACTACCACAAAGGAGATATATTCCATGAATATTATCATATTTCGCACTATCGTCGGGATGCTTTTGCTTGTGGCTATATCCTGTTGCAAACAGCCAACAACACCCAACAGACCGGTAACTTCTGGTGAAGAGCGACCCGACACCGTTCACTCCATAGTGAAAGCTACAATCAATGGTGTGGCGTGGCTTTGGGAGACTCCAG
This sequence comes from Candidatus Kapaibacterium sp., assembly GCA_025358765.1. Classification (GTDB taxonomy): domain Bacteria; phylum Bacteroidota; class Ignavibacteria; order Kapaibacteriales; family UBA4661; genus JANYIG01. The sequence continues at coordinate 167 of JANYIG010000337.1, read as the reverse complement.
GAGTCCCTACCAGTGATTATGTCACCTCTGATGGGCGTATTGTTCGAGATAGTCCATTTCTTAGTTGAAATTCGTCCACAGAGCGGGTAAAAACAGAGGGTAAAATAAGCTCTTTTTTAGTTGAAATTCGGTTTGAAAATTGCTGTTGAAAGTGCCTGTTTGAGAAC
>JANYIG010000333.1 GCA_025358765.1 Candidatus Kapaibacterium sp. | reverse complement strand
GTTCTCATTTAAGTTTAGATAACCTTGGCTACCCTCAAGCGCATCACCCCTCTGCAAGCCGCCACGAAGACGTGTTGCGTCTTGCTTCTCCCCTTATAAGGGGAGATTGAGTGGGGTTCTTGCGCGTAAGGTTTGATGCGATTTTCAGGAATTTATCTAAACTTCAATCTCAAACACACTCACTTTTTCCAACCAAATGACAAACCGTGATTGGCTTTCCGTAGCACGAACCGTGCTGACTTCTCGGCTGATAGACATCATAGAAGAAACCGAACTTGCGCCCGCCGGCAAAGTGACGTATCAATTTTCCTCCAAAGGACATGAACTCGCGCAAGTGTTATTGGCGCATCACCTCACGCACGCACACGACGGCGCTGCGGTCTATTACCGTTCGCGCCCATTTGTGTTGGCGGCGGGCATGACCGTACGCGAAGCTGTTGCCGGACCGCTTGGGCGGGCGACGGGGCGCAGCGGCGGGCGCGACATCGGTGTGGTGCATCATCTTCCCAAACCCCAAAATATTACCGTGTTGCCCGCAAGCGGCGACGTGGGCGCACAGTTCACGCCCGCCATCGGATGGGCGCAAGCAGCCGTTTACCGTGCTGATGTGATGAAAGAACGCAGTTGGAAGGGTGCCGTCGGTGTGGCGTGTTCTGGGGACGGCGCGGTGGCAACAAACGGATTTTGGGCGGCGCTTACTATAGCTACAACGCAAAAACTTCCGATGTTGTTTAGTATTGAGGATAATGGTTACGGAATTTCTGTTCCATCCGTTTTGCAAACACCAAACGGCAATATTGCGGCAAATCTGGCTTCGTTTGCCAATCTTCACATTTTGGACGGCGACGGCACAGCACCAGACGAAGCTGCACGGTTAGTAAAGGAAGCGGTGGCGCTTGTGCGAAAACGCCAGCCCGTGTTGCTCCGGCTCACCGTGCCACGTTTGATGGGGCATTCCGGCGCAGATAATCAATCGTACAAACCAAAAGATTTTGTTATTGCCGAACAACAACGCGACCCGCAAACTCGATTGAAAGAATATTTGCTGAAGAAGAAAATTTGTACCGCCGCAGCATGGGCGGAGCTTGAGCGCGAGGTGGAGCGCGACGTACGAGCGGGAGTGGCAGAAGCATTGGCAGACGCAGAACCACATCCGTCCACTGCAACAACGAATGTCTTTTTTGACGGAACCAAAACGCAAATTATTGGCGGCATGTTGGCAGAAGGTGTGAGCCTTACGACAACGCAGACGGAGGCGCGAGATGAAGCACAAGAGGGCGACGGGCAGGAGCAATCGCGCATCAACCTGATAGAGGCAGTGCGGCGTGTGTTGGACGACGAATTGGCGGTGAATCCGCGGTTGGTGGTTTTTGGCGAGGACGTTGGTGTGAAAGGCGGCGTACACGGTGCGACGGTGGATTTGCAGCGCAAATATAGCGCCGGAAGAGTGTTTGACACGTCGTTGTCGGAAGAAGGCATTATTGGGCGTGCGGTCGGGATGGCGCTTGCGGGGCTTGTACCCGTGCCGGAGATTCAATTCCGCAAATATGCCGACCCTGCAACCGAACAAATCAACGATTGCGGAACGCTGCGATGGCGCACCAACGGCGATTTTGCCGCGCCGATGGTCGTGCGGATTCCTGTAGGTTATGGTAAACGTACCGGCGACCCGTGGCATAGTGTGAGCGGTGAAGCGGTGTTTGCTCACGCGCTTGGGTGGCGGATTGCTTTTCCGTCCAATGCACGCGATGCTGCGGGTTTGCTCCGAAGCGCTTTGCGTGGCAACGACCCAACGATGTTTTTCGAGCACCGAGCGCTGTTGGACACCGCCAAAGCACGAACCGCATATCCGGGCAGCGACTACGTATTGCCTTTTGGAAAAGCGGCAATCGTACAAACAGGCAGCGCGGCGACGATAATTACGTGGGGCGAAATGCTCTACCGTGCGCTTGAGGCAACACAGAAGTTGGGTCGGATGGATATTGAGGTACTCGACCTTCGCACGATTATCCCGTGGGATATTGAAGCGGTGATAAGGTCTGTCCGCAAAACAGGGCGGGTACTGGTGTTGCACGAGGATACAACGACGGCGGGTTTTGGTGGAGAAATCGCTGCCACGATAGCGCAAGAATGTTTTACGCACCTCGACGCGCCAGTAGAACGGCTTGCAACGGCAGATGTGCCAATTCCATATAATCCAATCTTGATGGAAGTCGTTGTCCCTTCAGTTGACATTATTGCACAACGATTAAAAAACCTTCTAGCGTTTTAACGGCAAACGACAGTTTACCCGAGCGAAGGTTTATGTCATCGTATCTTGGTATTTATACGAAAATACGATAGATTTTAGTACCGAAGCGACTCAGAAGACAATGAGCGAGAAACATCACGGTTGTCAATGACCATAAAGGTCGTCTTGGAATGAGCGATGACGCTCATTGGACTT
>JANYIG010000248.1 GCA_025358765.1 Candidatus Kapaibacterium sp. | reverse complement strand
GTGTAAATTGTTTTGTGTAAACCCTCATCCCAACCTTCTCCCAAGAGGAGAAGGAGCAAGACTTAAAGCCCTCGCCCCACGGAGACGTGGCGGGAGAGGGTTTGGGTGAGGGAACGTTTACACAAAATGTCGTACACTCTCCAGAATAATATACGTAATCAAGCACGTCTATGGTTGAGCCTCAAACCCGTGCTGGCGACGGAGCCATGCTACAAGGTCATACCAAAGCGGTTTCGATGTTTCACGGAAAAAGCCCGAATGTCCAATGCTGCGGATGCCGTGTTCGTTCGGAATGATGTGACGATGGGTTCGCTCGCTTGCGTTTGTATAAAAATTCATCAATGATTCTACGGCATCGCCCGATGCCACAAGGTCGTCCTCGAAACTGTATGCTAATATTGCCCCGCGAAACGTCTCGAACGTGTGCTGCGTATGTCCACCTTTGGGGTCGCGGATATACCCTCGGTATCGGCTCCACCGCGCCCATTCGAGCGCAACACTCTTTGGATAATCCTCGCCAAGCCCGATAATTTGCGCCGGAAAATAGGATAATAAATGCGAAAGCGTTGGCATCACTGCGTGAACCAGCAGAGCGTAGGGAAGGCGCATGAGAGGCGAATGCAACTGCCAAAAACTATTCGGCACGGCTACAGTCACAAGTGCCGTCAAAACATTGTTGTTATGGGCAAGCCCAAGAATCTTTCCGCCCGCACTGTGTCCAACAACGGAGACATTTGCTTCCTTTCCAAACCGCTCCATCACCCATGCAATTGCACCGACAACGTCCTTTTCGCCCCATTCGTGCATAGAAGTGTCGAACGTGTGCAGCGGTTGCCGGAGCGACTCACCAATGCCGCGATAATCATACGTAACAACGGTAAACCCTTGCTCCACCAAAAAACGTGCGAACTTCGCATAAAATTGTCGTTTAACGCCTGTTCCGGAATTAATAAGAATGATATTCTGCGGATGCTCCTCCGCACTATACACCGTTGCCGCAAGCGGGTAGCCATCCGTTGCAGCAATTACAATATCGTGGGTTGGTAAGGTGAGCATTTGTGGATTCATAAAGGGATGTAAAGCAAAACAAGGGTGAAATCAAGAAATGAAGCGGTACAGAACGGGTTTGCTTGGCGAAGCATCACTCTCAATGCTTGCAATCTGGAGATTCAGGAGATATGCACCGTCCGGCACATCGTTCGGCACAAACACCATTTCCGTGATGGTCGCATCAAATCTGGTGGTGTTGAGCATACCTTCAGAATAACACCAAAATGCTTTGTGTGATGAAAGCCGCCCGCCGTCTTCCTCGCGGTCAACCGAGGGCACGTCCAAGAGCAAATGTTTTATGCCGTGTTCTGCAATCAATGATGCAGCTTCGTGATGCAGATACGGCGGGTTTGCGCCGGAATAGCGGCGTAAACGCTTGTCGTTGGTGTTTGGGAGCGTTCGTAGAATGAAAGCGTCGGGTGAGAATTGAGAATTAAGAATTGAGAATTGATGCTCAATGGCGTGGCGTGTGATAACGCTGTCGCCGTTTTCCGTTTGTTCTGGCGTAATGGACACAAGTGCTGCCACGAACATAAACGTTTTCAAACACTCGTTAATGCCCACACGCTGCGGGGTAATATGCCCGACGCATTCGGTGTGTGTGCCATTTCCGTGCGCGTTCAGCAACAGATTCTCACAGTTGCAAGCACCGCCCTCTGCCACCGAGCCGACGAATCCGTCGGCTCGGAATGGTTCAAATACTGGATTTTGGATGAAGTACGCGTTTGGGTTGTCGGCACCGTTTTTCAACGGTAGCGAAATATCAATCGGTTGAGCGAAATTTACGCTCAAGCGGCTTCCATTTTGTTCAATTGTTGCAATCATAGATCTGAAATTACAGTTCGTTCGTAACGCGAATGATTTGGTAGTAAAATTTTACCGCTTGCTGGAAATTTGTTACGGAAATACGCTCGTTCGTACCGTGAACACGCTGCAAGTCCTCGCTTGTCATGATATTCGGTAAAAAACGATAGACGTTCGCGCTCAAACCCGTGAAATACCGCGCATCGGTTGCGCCAACAACCAGATACGGCATCACCACGTGGTCGCCGCCAAATACTTGGGTAATTGTGCGTTCCAACAGTTTGTAGCTTGTGGATTGTACATCCGAAATGGGCGATGGTTCCGATGGCGAACCAAGCGCACGGATTTTTACACGTGGGTCGTTGATGGCGTTTTTGACGTGTTCCAATACCGCCGCAACATTGTCACTCGGCGATATGCGGAAATTCACGACGGCGGTTGCCATTATCGGCAGCACGTTTTCTTTCGGGCTTCCGGCGAGCATCGTCGGTGCGGTCGTTGTGCGAATGGATGCGTTCGATGTCGGATTTGCCGCCATCAAGCGTTCTACAAGCGGCGCAAAAAGCCACATATTCGCAAACACGAGTTTGTACCCAAACGAGGTTTCGCGCCCCATTCGGTCAAGGAAAGTTTCCGTCACACCATCCACGTGGGCAGGCATTTGATGATCTTCCAATGCAGCAATCGCGTGGCTCAAAATACCCACAGCTGTGTTTGGCGGCGGCATAGACGAGTGCCCGCCAGCGCTAATCACGCGCAATTCCACGCTCAGGTAGCCTTTTTCGCTGATGCCAATCAGTGCCACCGGTGCAGAAACATTCGGCACGATGCCGTGAGCCACAATACCGCCTTCGTCAAGCACATATTCGCATTGAACACCGCGCTGCTTGAGTAATGCGGCAATATTTACTGCGCCGCTCACGCCAGAAATTTCTTCGTCATGCCCGAAGGAGAGATAGATTGTTCGTTTAGGCTGGAAGCCAGTTTTCGTCAGTGCCTCCACTGCCTCACAAATGCCGATAACACCTGCTTTGTCGTCCAATGCGCCACGACCCCAGATGTAGCCGCTATCAATTTTTCCGCCAAAAGGTGGGTGCGTCCATTCCTGTTCCGTACCCGGCACTACGGGTACTACGTCCTGATGCGCCATGAGCAGAGCGGGTTTGAGCGTTGTATCGCCGCCCTGCCATCGGAAAAGCAAACTGTATCCGCCAACAACCTCGTGCTGAAGATTCGTGTGCATCGTCGGATACGTCTCTGCAAGAAATGCGTGTAATCTGCGAAACGCCGCCGTGTCGGTTTTTGCAGCATCCTGATTGGACACGGTTGGAATACTGAGTGCGGTTGCAAGGTGCGGAGCGCTGCTGTCGGTATTCACCTTCACATCAAGTGATGGAACCGATTGTGGACGTTCTGCGGTGAACATCAGCGCACGAACAACGACAATCGCAGCAACGACAACGATAAGCACGATAAACGCCAAAAAAAGTTTTTTCATAACGTATCTTATCCTTTTTTTGGTTTCATTGCGGCAAACATTTGTTTTAATTGCGGACGTGGAGCCATTTGCGTCAAGAAATTGAACTCCCCGCCGGCAAGCCGTTCTCCGCCGTCTATCGTTACGCACGAACCATTGATATAGCCAGACATATCGGATATAAGATATGTTGCGAGGTTCGCTAATTCGATATGCTCACCGTAGCGACCAAGCGGGATGCGCTGTATAAAGCCCGCTTCAACGTTTGCCGGAATCAGCCGCGACCATGCTCCTTCGGTCGGAAACGGTCCTGGAGCGATAGAATTGACGCGGATACCGTAGGTTCCCCATTCGTACGCAAGTGAGGTCGTCATAGCATACACGCCCGCTTTGGCGCAAGCAGATGGCACGATGAACGCTCCACCCGTCTCTGTGTAGGTTGTGACGATGTTCACGATATTGCCCGGTTTTTCGGTGTCAATCAAACGTTTACCGAAATGTTGCGTACAATTAAATGTGCCGTGCAACACAATATCTATCACGGATTTGAACGCATTTGGGCTTAAATCCTCCGTTGGCGAGAGAAAGTTTCCGGCAGCATTATTCACGAGACCGTTCACCTGTCCAAGCTCGTTTGTAAGCCGCTCGAACATTACCCCAACGGCGGCATAATCACGCACATCCACCGCATGAGTGAGGACAGTTGTTGTATGCCCGGCTTTTGTCCCTGCGTTTTTAATGTCGGCTGCCGCGCTGATGAGTTTGTCTTCTGTTCTGCCGCAAATGGCAATATGAGCGCCCATTTCGGCAAAGCGAGTTGCCATAGCAAGCCCCAAGCCACTTCCGCCGCCCGTAACGAGGATTGTTTTACCGCTAAGTGTATCTAGTGTGAACATAAAAATTAGAATGGATCAATGAAAAAAGCAGGAATTATTTGTCGTGGAAGAATATAGGGAAGAATGGCGTAAACATACGATGTTTCCTTGTGTCACGCAAACAGATTTGGTAGATATAGGGATAAAAATATAAGAAAGTTCTTGATGCGGTATCGGATGGAATAATTTATGTGCAGCAATCATTTTTTTTTGCAATCTTTGCAGTCTTCTATCATTGCACACAAGGGAGATAAGGAAAACAGACCGCATGAATTTTACAAAACCAACTATTTTATACGTGGACGATGCTGAGGACAATTTGGCAACGTTCAAAATGACATTTCGCAATCACTACACGATTCTTACGGCTTTGAGTGCCCGCGAGGCTGGGGAGCTCTTGCGTTCGGTGGATGTGCAAGTCATCATTACCGACCAGCGTATGCCGGAGATGACGGGCATTGAATTTCTACGATCAATCCTGCCGGATTTCCCCAAAGCTATACGAATGGTGCTGACAGGTTACAGCGATGTAGATTCGATAATCACCGCGATTAACGAGGTGGGTGTGTATCGGTACATCACAAAGCCGTGGAATGAAAACGAGCTTAAAATAGCAATTGACCGTGCGGTGGAATTATATAATCTGCATAGTGAGAACTACCAGCTCATGCAGAATCTCGCAGAATACAACCGCCGCTTGGAGCATATCGTCAGGGAGCGTACCAGCGAATTGACCAATACAAATTTGGAGTTACACGAAGCAAATCAAGAAATTACGCGCCTGAATGCGTTGCTCAAAGAGGAAAATCAGGCGTTGTACATTCAAACATTGGAGGAACACGAAAAAACGCTTCGTGCATTATACCTGGCGCAACAAGCCGAACTCAGAATGTTGCGTTATCAAATTAACCCGCATTTCCTCTTCAATTCGCTCAATTCTATTGGCGCACTCCTCAAGCATGACCCGCCCAAATCGAAAGAAATGCTGATGAAGCTCTCCGATTATCTGCGTTATGCCGTCTATCCGGCGGTGTACGATACCGTGACGCTCAACGAAGAATTGAAGATGGTGCGAAATTATTTCGATATTGAAAAAGTACGATTTGAAGAGAAGTTAGAAATCACCTACGACATTGCTCCTGCCACCGAATACGTTGAATTACCAGCGTTTATCCTACAGCCCTTAGCGGAAAATGCCGTAAAATACGGGATGCAAACAACCACACTGCCGCTTCGTATCTACCTGGGTACTCAACTAAACAATGGAGAGTTTTGTTTGACCGTTGCAAATACTGGCTGGTTGGTTGCATCTGTGGAAGCGAAGGAATCGAGTGCTTCCGCGCAGATGGAAAGCCTTCTGTACAGGAAGTCAACAGAGAATAAACGAAATAGTGGGGTTGGTTTGAGAAATATTCAAGAGCGGTTAAAACATGTTTTTGGCGAACGATATTCGTTTGAGATCTATGAACGTGATGCGATGGTCATCGCTACTATTCGTATTCAGCAGGCGGATAATAATGGTTTGCATCGCTCCTCAACAGGCTCAGGGTGAAGGTATCATGGAATCTGATGTTTTCAGTCTGTCGAAACATCGAACTATCTCCGTCCAGATGTTTTCGCTACGTTTTTTTCGCAGACCTTTTTTGGCAATCGCAAACTGCAACGGGAATAATGTTATGCAGCTAAGAGTTATTGTTGTTGACGATGAGCGCCTTGCGCGTTTAGAATTATGCTCTATGCTCGAAGAGTACGACGACATTGCCATTGTGGGCGAAGCCGATAGCGTGGAAGCCGCGCTTAAAGTCATTGAGGAGGTTGCACCAGCGGTGGTGTTTTTGGATATTCAAATGCCCGGAAAGTCGGGCTTTGAACTACTGTCTCAAATTGATGTTTCCATCCAAGTTGTGTTTGTGACGGCATTCGACCAATATGCCATGCGTGCTTTTGAAGTTAATGCAGTGGATTATTTGCTCAAACCTGTCAGCTTTGAACGTTTACAACGCAGTATTGATCGCTTACATGGATATAAACATTCCGAACACTTGATTCGGGGGCATGTACCACTCCGTTTCACAGCGGAAGACCGTTTGTTGGTACACATTGGAAAAAATCGTGAATTCGTGCCGATAGACGATGTTCGTTTCATACGTGCCTCCGACAAATACAGTGAAATCATCGCCGACAGAGAGAGAATCTATCTCACATACGATTCCCTCCAAACGTGGACGGAACGGTTGCCGGAGAACTTTGTTCGGATTCATCGCTCTTTCATCGTAAACGTACATCACATTGAGCGTATCGTGGATGATGTGAACGGACGCAAGTTGGTGTATCTGCAAGGCACAGAGGAGCCGTTCATTATGAGTCGCCGTTATGGAGTACAGTTCCGCTACCGTGTGAAGTTACTCCCTTTTGGGTGATAGAATGCTATTTTTTATTTCCGGCTGTCCGCTTCTTAGCGGGCTGTCGGATTGACGCGGCGTTGTATTCGAAAGCCCGACCCCGTAAGAACAGCAGGGCTGCTACGTTCTGAGTATATCAGGCTCGAAACAAGTCTTGTAAGGTTCCGCATCTGAAAATTCCCCTCTTTCCAAAGAGGGGTGGCTGGCGAAGCCAGACGGGGTGTTTTCTTGATTGCTGTCCCACTACCCCGTCAGCCAGACGGAAGCCGTCAGGCTGCCACCCCTTCGCCTGCCGTCTCCGCTGACGCAATGCGTCAGGCGAAGGGGAATCTGAAGAACTTAGCAGCCCTGCGTTGATAGCCGGATAAGAGGTTCAATTGCTCTATCAGATATTTATCGTCGTGAATTTCGTATATTTGGAACGGCTTGCGAGCAGCATTTCAAGCGACACTTACAGTAATACCTCAAGCAGTAATGCACATCATATCACTGTCGTATAACGGTTGCAGACAGCTTCCGAGAGTCTTTCCACACATTTCACCATTGCTTCATGGATCGTTCATCGTCGTCCCAAATTTTATTATTTCTTGCTGTCGCGGCATTTTTGTGTATGTACGGTGTGTTTTTGCAGGTTTCCTTGCTTGGCGCAAGCCCTTTTATCCTGTTCTTCGCCTCGACGTTCATTTTATACCCATTTCGGCGTGAATCCATCGTCGTCCGACGCTTACTGCTGTTAGGCTGTCTAACGTTTGCCTTTTGGCTTGTACGAGAAATTGCCGCCTTATTTGTGCCGTTCATCCTCGCCTTCGCATTAGCATATATGCTCGACCCCGCAATCAGATTCTTGGCACGGAAACGTATTCCCCGTGTGGTTTCGGCGGCAGTTTTTGTCTTGAGTTTTATCGGTGGCATTGCTGCGATTTCTATTTTTGTTTTTCCTGTTATTTTCTCGCAGTTGAATGACATTTTACGTGAACTCACCTCGCTTCTGACGAATGCTGCGAATTACCTCGAAAGTCGTAGTTTTTTTCGATTATTGTCCAAATACGGCTTGAATTCGCCCGAAACCCGTGAACTCATCCAAAAAGAAATTGTACCTCGCTTAGAAGGCTCATTTGGCATGGTATTCCGCACGATGCTCTCGTTTTTGAGCAGTGTATCGGGTATTGTATCGCAACTTTTGAACATCATTCTCACGCCGATTTTGATGTTTTATTTTCTTAAAGATTTCGACAAACTCAAACGCTGGATTGTGCGGGCTTTAGGCGGTAAAAACGACAAACTTTTATCGGATTTGCGACGTATTCATTACATTGTGCAGGCATACATTGGCGGGCAGGCTATCGCCGTTGTTGTCGTTACGATATCAGCTTCCGCGCTGTTTGCGGCGTTTGGCATTCCGTATCCGATTGTATTGGGCGTGGTGTGCGGATTGCTGAACCCGATTCCTTACATTGGCATGGGCGCAAGCATTGCCACTGGCTGCATTACGGTGATTATCGTCGGCAATAATGATGCGATTTTGACTTCTATCGGCGTTATTGTTGCTGTTGTTGGTGGATTACATTTAATTGATACCTACGGCATCCAGCCCCGTATCGTCGGGCAGCGCGTGGGTTTACACCCTCTGATGCTTATTTCCTCTTTGTTTGTGTTTGGTCATTTTTTCGGCATCACGGGTTTGATCGTTGCCGTTCCAGCAATGGCAGGGCTGCTTATGTTTGTCAAAGATTGGATTGAAAAACGTGCAGGGCAGAACCCCGTTGAACCCTCACAAACACACGTCACGCAGGAAACGATTATCACTGAAACAATAAACGAAACGACCATCACCGATATCACCACCAAAACGGTGATTACCTCGCCCACTAACAATGACGCGCCCCCTCCAGATGGCTCTGTATCGTAGATTCTGCATTGTAGATGAGGTAAATGCTCCTAAAAAACCATTTTTCGTAAGGCTATTATTGAGCTTCGGGATATATCTATAACAAAAGACCATCTCATTGCTGAGACGGTCTTTTGTTATGAGTTCTGTTGCTCTATCAACGGGAAATTACGGTTACCGCGCTATCACCACCGATTGTCGAAATATTTGAGCGCCGTTGTTTACCACTATGCGATATGCGCCTGAACGTAATGCCGCCACCGAAATCCGCAGTTGCCGTGTTTGTACGGTTTCGTTCAACCGTAGGCTTTCTTGTCCGCGGGCATCCACTATGCTAATGCGGACTGCGCTTCCATTGCTAAACGATGCTGGCAGCGTCAGCACCACATAATCCGATGCCGGATTCGGGTACGGTGATAATTCTGACGATTCGGCGTTGTCTTCTTCATCCTTTCCCGCTCGCTGTGTTGGTTTCGGGGGAATAACCCCGCCCACCGATTCGCTCAAAAATACCCGCAAACCTGCGATTTGTTTGTCTGCATTCGTAATCAAAAGTAAAGGTGCTATCCACGTCGAATTTGCCTTTTGCGCCAACGCAAGGGGTACACGAACAACGATTTGTTCTTGCGTGAACGAAACCAGCGATAAGTGCGTACCAACGTACTCAACCAGAGGGTCGTAGAAGTTCCCCCCCTGAATCACGACCTGTATTTCTCGTTCGCCGTTTGTTAATGTTTGTACCGCTGTTGTTACCGTAAGAATGCTCGGAGCCGGACGGCGTTTAATGCTGAACGATGCGGTCGTCGAGTTCCCATCGGGGTTCATTATCAACAATGTGAATGTGCCGCCGTCTCTGTTCATCTCTGCCGGAATCTCCACAAACGCTCTGGTTGAACCTATGACTGTCATCCTCAGAGAAATGTTTGTCGGTGTTTCACCCGTTACTATTGTACCGGAAAGCGTAGTTTTTGCTGTTGTGAAGAGGTTTTGCCCGTCAATCATTATGCTAAACGCCCGATTGTTTGCCGTTGTGGAAAAAGCCGAAAGCAAAAACGTTGCCTGCGGTTTTGGCGCTGGAACGACCGTGAATGCCACAGCATTGCTCACTTGACCATCCGGCGTAAGGAATCGTAACGAATCCACACTTGGCAACCGCAGCGATGCCGGGAAGCTGATAATGGCTTCTTTTCCGTTCGGGTTTGCGCTGATGACGGCAACCGTCTGCCCACCGAGGCGCGATTCGATGCTGACCGAACCAACGTTGGTAAAATTCTGCCCAATAAGCCGTACCGTCATATCTTTTTCACCTGATTCTACGATGTTTGGGTCAAGCGTCGTAATCACGGGCGCGGGTAGGCTTCTGTAGGTGAATGCGTTCGGAAGCGTGAGTACGCCGTCTGGCATAATCACCTCGACCGTACCGCTACGCGGGGAATCCACCGTAAAGATGACCGAAAACTCGCTTCGCACGGAGAAGGATTTTACGGAAACACCGCCTACACGCACTCCTGTTGCACCCAACAACTGCTGACCGTAAATAATCACCGATTCGCCAATCGTGGCTTGGTCGGGTGAGAGCGAAAATATCTGCGGCACGGGCGCTGGCGGCAAACCGAAGGTAAAGATGTTTTGCGACGCACCCGTCCCAAAACTGTTTGCCACTTCCACGCGCCCCGTTGCGCCCGCTCCAACCACAGCCCAAATCTCGAACGGTGAAACAACGGTAAAACTTTGCGCCGGGACACCGCCAAATAGTACATCGGTTACACCGATAAAGTTTGCACCGCTTATGACAATTGGGGAGCCTGTTTGCCCATAGATTGACGACAGCTGCCCGATGATTGGTACAGGCGGTGGTGGCGTAATAACAACAACAGCAGCAACAGCAACGGGGTCGCTGAAGTCAAGCAAAAGCAAGGCTGGATTTAAGCCTGTTACCGCCGTAGCATTGCCACCTGCGAGCGAAGCGTTCGTGAAATTCAGCGTTACCGTCGCATCATCCGCGTTGGCATGCGCCGCCGCCGTGCCTGTGAAGGAAATACGCGCTACCGTTGCCGAAATACGATTGATGGCTATCGTCAAACCCGCCGGAACGCCCGTTGCCGTGAAGTCCGTGCCGCCGCCCGTAAACGCACCCGCCGGAACCCACGTATCACTGGTCAACGTTACATCTTGCGTGGTGGTGATAGTTCCGTTGTTCGCGGCGGCTTCGAGGAAGGTTTTGCCTGTGTATGCTACTGGTGGAGGCGGGTCGTTGAAGTCAAGCAAAAGTGAAGCCGGATTCAAACCTGTTACCACCGCCGCATTGCTGCCTGCGAGCGCAGCATTGGTGAAGTTCAATGTTACTGTTGCATCGTCTGCATTCGCATGCGCCGCCGCCGTGCCTGTGAAGGAAATACGCGCTACCGTTGCCGAAATACGATTGATGACTATCGTCAAACCCGCCGGAACACCCGTTGCCGTGAAGTCTGTGCCGCCGCCTGTGAACGCGCCCGCTGGAATCCACGTGTCGCCCGCGAGCGTCACGTCTTGCGTAACGGTCACGGTTCCATTGTTCGCGGCAGCTTCGGCGAAGGTTGTGCCGGAATAAGCTGCACTCCCGTCGTTAAAATCAACCAAAAGCGAGGCGGGATTCAAACCTGTTACCGCCGCCGCATTGCCACCTGTGAGCGCAGCGTTCGTAAAATTCAGCGTTACCGTCGCATCGTCCGCGTTGGCGTGTGCCGCCGCCGTGCCTGTGAAGGAAATACGCGCCACCGTTGCTGAAATACGGTTGATGGCTATCGTTAAACCCGCCGGAACGCCCGTTGCCATAAAATGTACACCACCGCCCGTAAATGCACCCGCCGGAACCCACGTATCGCCCGCAAGCGTTACGTCTTGCGTAACGGTCACGGTTCCGTTGTTCGCGGCGGCTTCGGCGAAGGTTGTGCCGGAATAAGCTGCATTTATGTCGAAGAAATCAACCAGCAGCGAGGCAGGATTTAAGCCTGTTACCGCCGTAGTATTCCCACCTGCGAGTGCAGCGTTCGTGAAATTCAGCGTTACCGTCGCGTCATTCGCATTGGTGTGCGCTGCTGCCGTGCCTGTGAAGGAAATACGCGCTACCGTTGCCGAAATACGATTGATGGCTATCGTTAAACCCGCCGGAACACCCGTTGCCGTGAAGTCTGTGCCGCCGCCCGTAAACGCGCCAGCCGGAACCCACGTGTCGCCCGCAACCGTCACGTCTTGTGTAACGGTCACGGTTCCATTGTTCGTAGCGGCTTCGGCGAAGGTTGTGCCGGAATAAGCCGCACTTCCGTCGTTAAAATTAACCAAAAGTGAGGCGGGGTTCAAACCGCCAACCACCGCCGCATTGCCGCCTGTGAGTGCCGCATTGGTGAAGTTCAATGTTACTGTTGCATCGTTCGCATTCGCGTGCGCCGCCGCCGTGCCTGTGAAGGAAATACGCGCTACCGTTGCCGAAATACGATTGATGGCTATCGTCAAACCTGCCGGAACACCCGTTGCCGTGAAGTCCGTGCCGCCACCCGTAAACGCACCCGCTGGAACCCACGTATCACTGGTCAACGTTACGTCTTGCGTAGCGGTCACGGTTCCGTTGTTCGCGGCGGCTTCGACGAAGGTTGTGCCAGTGTAGGCAGCCGACAGTACCAGAGTAAGGGCAATTTTGCGGATGCGATTATTGCTTTGGTCACCCACGTACAGGTTGCTCGCACCGTCGCTACAGATTCCGAAAGGTCCACTAAACTTCGCTGCCACACCCGTGGCATCGAGGAAGCTGGCAGCACCACTCCCCGCCAACGTCGTGACTACGCCCGTAGCTATGACGATTTTGCGGATGCGCTGGTTGTTTTTGTCAGCCACGTACAGGTTGCCCGCACCGTCGGTGCAGACCTCGATTGGTCCATTAAACTGCGCTGCCGTACCCGTGGCATTGAGGAAGCCCAAACTGCTCCCCGCCAGCGTCGTGACTACGCCTGTAGCTATGACGATCTTGCGGATGCGCTGGTTGGTGATATCCGCCACGTACAGGTTGCCCGCACCGTCAATACAGACTCCGCTAGGTCCATTAAACCGCGCTGCTGTGCCCGTGGCATTGAGGAAGCCGCCAACACCACTCCCCGCCAGCGTTGTGACCACGCCCGTGGCTATGTCGATCTTGCGGATGCGTTCGTTACCTTGGTCTCCAACGTACAGGTTGCCCGCACCGTCGCTACAGATTCCGAAAGGGTTATTAAACTGCGCTGCCGTACCTGTGGCATCGAGGAAGCCGCCAACACCACTCCCCGCCAGCGTCGTAACCACCCCCGTGGCTATGTCGATCTTGCGAATGCGCTGGTTGCCAAAATCCGCCACGTACAGGTTGCCCGCACCGTCGCTACAGATTCCGAAAGGATTATTAAACTGCGCTGCCGTACCTGTGGCATCGAGGAAGCCGCCAACACCACTCCCCGCCAGCGTCGTGACTACGCCCGTAGCTATGACGATCTTGCGGATGCGCTGGTTGGTGATATCCGCCACATACAGGTTGCCCG
>JANYIG010000065.1 GCA_025358765.1 Candidatus Kapaibacterium sp. | reverse complement strand
ATCACGTTCTTGTTATTGTTAGCGATAACGGTCGTGTTCCACGAGAACCCTTCGGTTTTGACAGGCGTAGCACGCAGCAAGATTTCAATGCCTTTATTGGAAAGTGTTCCGGCATTATCAAACTGCGTCGAGAAGCCCGTTGTGGGCGCAAGATTACGCGAGAGCAACACGTCTTTCGTCTCTTTGTTGTAGTACGTAAACTCAAGCCCGATGCGGTCATCAAGGAAATTCACATCAAAGCCCGCTTCAAACTCGCTCTGACGCTCCGGTTTGATGCCGGGTGTACCCAAACGTGTACTTGTTGATAACCCACCCAAACCGCCAATCGGCGTGGAAGCATACGTCGTCAGACGGTCGTATGCCCCAAGCGAGGTCAAACCACCGGATTGACCATAAGCAGCGCGGAGTTTGAAGGAGTTGAACGATGAGCCAATTGCATTTTTCCAAAAATCCATATCGGAAAGTAACCAACTTACGCTCGCCTTTGGATAAAACTGCCAGCGATTATCTGCACCAAACGCCGAGGAAGCATCGAAGCGCCCTGCAGCCGTAAGAACAAGAATATTGTCCAGATTGAACGTCTGCTGCAAAAATCCGCCGTACAGAACGATTTCCGAACGCGAATCCGTTGGCAGCGCTACGTTTGCACCAGCAGTGACCGTACGGGCAATCGGAATCAAGCCACGCGATTGCACAGCCTCCACAATGCTACGCACATACTGAAGTGTACCACCGACCTGCGTGATGGATTGCAAGTTTTCTGTAAGATTTGCACGGAAACTTGCGTTCAGGTCGTTGTTCATCTGGAACACCTGGGACGAAGCTGCACGCGAGGTTCCATCGCCGTAATCAAGCGCCAATGTTCCGGGTGGAATATATTGCGTTGCAAACTGCGAATACGTGTCTAACCCCGTTAAATACTCAATATTCAAACCTTCAACAGGGGTCATTTTCACATTTAATCCGCCAATGAAGCGATTGACTTTTTGATTAAAGTCAAATTTCTCAATAAGTTCAAGCGGGCTACCACGCGGGAATGCGCGGATATCGGTCGGGTAAGAACCTGTTGCTGCGTTTTTGCGTGGGTCAATAAAATTGTGAGCAAAAAGCAAACTGGTCATCACGCCGTAACCGTCACTGCCTAAGTTTGTACCAAGCGGTTCATTGGGAAGCTCTTGACTGTTCGAGTAGATATACTGTGTGGTTGCCGTAAGAGTAATCCAATCGCTCAAGACCTGCTCCACACGGGCTCTGAGGTTTGTACGTTGGTAGTTCGTGCCATTCAAGATGCCTTGGTTTGCAAAATACGTAGCGGAAAACGCATAGCGTGTTCCCTGCGAACCACCATCCACACCGAGATATTGCTCGGTACCAAGGGTACGGCGGAAGATATAATCTTGATTATCAACACGATTGATGGCACCATTGTATTTGCTCAATGGGTCGCTTGCGGGAAGGCTGAGTACATCTGAACCCGTCTGCCCTGCCAAAAGACGCGGGACTGTAAACGGATCGGTGGCACTCACCACCTTATTCACCAAATTCATTGGAAGTTTTTTTAGCAAGTCGTCTGTTTGCAACCGAGCCGTGTAGGTTACATGTGGCGCACCGATTGCACCCGTTTTCGTGAAAATCTGGACAACACCATTGTTTGCACGAGAACCGTAAATTGCTGCGGCTGCTGCACCTTTGAGTACCTCAATGCGCTCCACATCGTTTAAGTTCAAATCCGCCAAACGATTTTGCTGATAGCCGCCGAAGTTAATCAACGAAGGAGAATCGTTATTGATAATCACGCCGTCAATGATGTACAGCGGGTCGGCATTGCCGGAGTATGTGTTCGTACCGCGCAAGCGAATCGTCATGCCGCCCGACGGATTGCCCGTGTTTTGCTGAATAAGCGCACCCGAAAATTTACCGGAAAGTGCTTGGTCAACGGTAGATGCGCCAGAACCTTGGATATCTTTTGCGGTTACCGAGCCGATGGCGTTACCAAGCTGCTTGCGGCTTGTTGCACCAGCTTGACCCGTTACGACAACTTCTTCCGAGCGCACAAGGTCTTCTTTCATCTTCACATCTATCGTCACTTCGCTATTATCGCCTAACGTGACAGATTGTTTGAACGGCTTGTAGCC
>JANYIG010000252.1 GCA_025358765.1 Candidatus Kapaibacterium sp. | reverse complement strand
GTATTTATCTTGCATAAACGACACGCCTTGCCCCATGAACGTTTTTGCGATAATACACGTGGGTTTGCCTGTGCCGCGGTTGGCGGCAAAAAAATCGAACGCTTTGTAAATCTCTTCAAAGCTATGTCCGTCAATTTCTATCGTCGCAAAACCAAACGCTTTACATTTATCCACGATTGGATAGACGCTCATAATGTCCTTCACGCGCCCGTCAATCTGGCAATCGTTGTTGTCAATAATCCAACAGAAGTTATCAAGTTTCTGGTGTGCGGCACACATTGCGGCTTCCCACACCGAGCCTTCCTGCAATTCACCGTCTCCCGTAAGCGTGACAACGATGCGGTCGCTTTTGTCCACAAGCAAATCGCTGATAGCCATGCCAACCGCAATCGAAATGCCGTGTCCAAGCGAACCTGTTGATGTTTCAATACCCGGCAGGTGCATATCCAACCCCGGGTGTCCTTGCAGACGCGAGCCAAATTTTCTGAGCGTAAGCAATTCTTCTTTGGGGAAAAATCCTGCATTCGCAAGCGTGGCGTAGAGTCCGGGACACAAATGTCCTGCACTCAACACAAAACGGTCACGCCCACCCCACGTTGGTTCGTTTGTTTTGTAGCGCATCACGCCACCAAAGTACAACACAGCAAAAATGTCCGCCAATCCAAGTGGTCCGCCGGAATGCCCGGAACCAGCCAGCACAAGGCTGCGGATGATGTCGCGCCGAATTTCTGTTGCTATTTCGGCAAGCTCGGGATATGTAGTACGGCGTTTATTCTCGTAAGCCATGTTGAATCAATAAAATTGAACTTGTTTACTATTTCTTCAAGATTGACCGCAGAGGCGCAGAGAGAAAGAGTCGGCAAGGTTTTATTACCATTCTCCAATCTTCATTCTCTGCGCCCTCTGCGCCTCGGCGGTAAGAAATCTTAAACAACTTCATTGTGAAAAATATTCTGATAATTATCACTGTCCGAGCATCAAAATTATACGGCAGTACAAGACTTTTACGCCGCCCGCAACGCACCGATAATGCTCAACCGTGAAGCACGCCACGACGGCAGAAACCCGCCCACAAACCCCATTGCTACGGCAAATGTCAGCGACGAAAAAATGATAGTCGGCGAAAGGGCGAACGAAAATTCTAATTCAGAAAATGACGTAAAATTGAGTGTGGACAGGCTAAAGAACTGTAAAACTGAGGCAAATACAATGCCCACAAACCCACCACAGACAGCGATAAGAAGTGCTTCTACCAAAAATGCGACCAGAATACTGCCGCGTTGAAAACCGAGCGCCCTGAGCGTTCCGATTTCCGTTGTGCGGTTGGCAACGGCGGCATACATCGTAATCATTGCGCCAATAATCGCACCAACACTAAAAATTACCGTAATAAAAATGCCCAAAACACGGATAAACGTTGCCATCAGCTCCGATTGCTTCTCAAAATATCGACGTTCGATTTCCGGTTCAAATTGATTCAAACGGGGATCGCCTTCAAACTTCAATTTGAGCGACTCTATCGCGTCAGGACTCGCTATTTTGAACGTGATAGTCGAAAAAGCGGTGCGATTAAACGCCTGCTGCACTTGCACGATGTCGCACCAAAGCTCGGAGTCGAAACCGCTTCCCCCGCTTTCAATCATACCTACTATCACCCATTCATCACCAGCAAATCGGAGTTTGCTACCAATCGCAGCGCCTTCAAATCGTTTGGTGATAGCGCTTCCCACCACAATCTCCCTTGAACCCCAATTGAACATCCGTCCTTCTTTCAATTTTACGTTGGTTCGGAGTTCAAAAACAGCTGGCGATACGCCACGCACGGCGACGTTACTCATGCCGCCGTCTTTTTTGTAGAGATTGATAATTGCCACTCCATCGGTTGTCACAAGTAGCTTGCCAGCAGCATCGCGATCAAGTTCAGGCAAGGTAAGGATAATGTTTGCCGTCTCGCGATCAATAATGCTCGTTATCTCACCGCTCGAGGATTTGCGCGTCACAATCACATTCGTTTCAGACCCAGTGGCAACCAGCGTTTTTTGGATGCCGTACGCCATCATCAGTACAGCCGCAAACACAAACACCACGAGCGCAATCCCGCCCACAGTAATTAGGGCTGTAAGTTTTCGCGCTGTGAAATTTTTGAGAATATAGGAAAAAGGTATTTTCATGATAAAGCCCCAGAAAAAAACTGAGAAAATGAAGAAACAGGTACGATGGATAGGTAAAATATCAGCCAATAAACCGCAGTCCATCAACAATGCGGGTACGTAGTGCACGTTGAATAGGCACAATCGCTGCTGCCACGCCAACAAGCATCGCGGCTGCTGCTGCAATCACCCACGTGCTTGGTTCAATATAAAATACCGGAAAGAATCCTTTCGGCATAACCTGTTCAAAATTAGAAACCATCGGCACAAGCAATGCTAAACCAATGACAGCGCCCAAAAATGATATAACAAGCGATTCTCCGGCAATAAACATGATTAAGTGTCCTCCCGAAAAACCGAGCGTCTTGAGTACAGCGTATTCGCGCGTTCGTTCGCGGGCGGACATGATCATCGTATTTCCTAAAACCAGCATGATAATACCAATAATCACAAACGACATAACATTAATTGCCGTCAGCACTGCACCAGAAGCTGCTACGAAACCTTGTTGGAAAGCACGTTCAGTCTCCGTTTTTGTTTCAGCACGGGAGTTTTTGAAAAGTGCATCTATCTGTTCCGACACGCTTGCCGACTGCGTAGGATCGTTTACTTTCACAGCGAACCACCCCATATTACCTGCCCGTGAAGGGTCGTCACGGCGGATGCGCTCGTCCAAATATTGCCAGTGGAAGAACATCTGCGTTACGTCCGTAGCTTTGTCGCGCGGTTTGTAGATGCCGCGTACAACAAACTGCCATTTGCCGGGATAGATATCGCCATCCATTTCCATCGCATCGCCCACCTTCAGGTTATACGTCTGGGCAAGACCAGAGCCGATGATACAGGAATTTCGCTCTTTTTTGAATACCGCAAGTTGCTCTGCGTCCATGACAAACTCAGGATAGACATCGAACAATGTTTCAGGGTCGCACGCCATCCGCGCAAAAAACTGGGTTTTATCTTTGTAAACCCCACCAAACCAGTTAAACCACGTGACCTTTGCTACGCCCGGTACTTTCCCAATTTGGTCGCGGTAGGCGTAGGGAAGTGGGAAGATAAACGATACGGACTGGCGTGTAATCAAGCGGTCGGCAGCCGACGATGCCACGCCTGCGTTCCACGCCGTTACCACAGTGCGTAGTAAGCCAAAAGACATCACGGCAATAGCAATACCCACAATCGTCAGCGATGCACGGAGTTTGTGGCGCAGTGCATTTTTGAAGATAAGTTTTACGAGTTTCATGAGCGAACCTCCTCCGCGAGCAAATCACCTTTGTCCAAGTGGCGTACAACCTTTGCACGTTCTGCGGCACGCGGATCGTGCGTAACCATCACAATTGTTTTACCAAACTCGCTATTCAAGCGTTCTAACAGCGTCATGATTTCATCAGCAGAAAGTTTGTCCAAATCGCCCGTCGGCTCGTCAGCAACGATAATATCAGGGTCAGTGGCAATCGCACGAGCAATCGCCACGCGCTGTTGCTGTCCGCCGGAAAGCTGGTTCGGGGAATGCGTCATTCGGTCAGCAAGCCCCACAACACTCAGTGCCGTTTCCACCTGCTGTTTGCGTTCTTTTTTGGAGAGCGATGTGAGCATCAGCGGTAATTCCACGTTCTCAAATGCTGAGAGTACAGGAATCAAATTGTAAAATTGAAAAATAAAACCCACTTTCTGCGCCCGCCATTTGGCAAGCGCTGTTTCGCCAAGCGTCGCAATATCAATACCCTGAACAAGGATACTACCGCTCGTGGGGCGGTCAATGCCTGCAATCAAGTTCAGAAGCGTGGTTTTGCCCGAGCCAGAAGGTCCCATGAGCGCAAGAAATTCTCCTTGCTGAACCGATATTGAGACATCGTTTAAGACGGGAACCGACGTTTTATCACGCTGGTAGGACTTCGTAACATTTGTAACAGAGATAGCTGCCATGATGAACTGGGGAATGGATGGAACAACATGAATTAAGACGTTATTTGCTTTTGATTGTGACCGCTGCGCCGTCGCGGAGCTTTTCAGAGGGGCGAGTAACAATGCGCTCACCACCGCTTAAGCCATCAGTAATTTCTACGAGCGAGCCAGACACTACTCCCGTTTGCACGAGCATCTGTGCTGCCTTGTCACCCGCAATGCGGAAGACCACTTTTTTGCCGTCGCGCGTGGCTATCGCCGCCAGAGGAATCATCACTTTGGGTGGCGCGGCTTCTGCTTGCTGCGGGGTTTCTGGTTTCAGGAAGGAAACTTTTGCGCTCATCTCTGGCAGCACCCGCTCATCGCGGTCGCTAAAGCGAATTTTCAGCATCACAGTTGCTTTTGCGCGGTCAGCAGTAGGAATAATTTTGTTGACGTAGCCACGATAACGCTTTTCGGTAAACGCATCGAGAGTGATTTCGCAAGGCTGATTCACGCTTGTGCGCTCAATATTCGATTCCGACACGTCTGCTTCCACTTCGAGCGAACTCATATCGGCAATCGTCACAACCGCTCCGCGCGAGCCAGCAGCGCCACCAAGCGCCGTAATGACTTCACCTACGTTAGCATTTTTTGTAAGCACCTTGCCGTCAAACGGCGCACGGATAATCGTATTTTCGATTTGTACTTGCGCGTTGCGAACATTTGCTTCAGCCACGCTCACGCCAGCTTTCCGCGAGTTGAGTACAGCAGCCGCTTTGTTGTACCGCGCTCTCGAGGCATCAAGGTCGGCTTGCGTGATAGCATTTTGTGCAGCAAGCGAGGTTTTACGGTCAAATTCAAGTTTTGCGTCGTCCGCCTCGGCTTGGGCATTCATTACTTCAGCTTTTGCCACATCAAGCGAGGCACGCATTTGCGCCATGGTCGCCTCAATGTCTGCGCTTTCAATCCGCGCAATTATCTGTCCGGTTTTTACTTGATCGCCTTCAATAACATTTAATTGCGTCAGCCGGCCGCTAAGTTTTGATGATACTGCCGCTTTGCGCTCCGCCACGACGTAGCCGCTCGCCGTCAACACAGAACTTGCTTGCGCGGAGGAAATTTTTACGACCATCGTGGTTTCCACTTCTTCGGCGCTGAAATTGAGTTTATCACGCAGCACAAAATATCCCGCAATAAGCAACAACGCTACAATACCAACAATAAGAGCCGTCTTGTAGCGCGAGATTCCTGTTGCAGCAGTCTGTTGCGGTGTGGGAGTGCGATTGATTTTCAACGTACTCAAATCAGCATTACGTACTTCGGACATAGTATTTTCACCAATGTTGGTATGACTTACAAACAAATTTAGCACTTTCTACTGACAACAGTATGTCAGGAGGTATGAAGCGCAGAAAAAATATCAAAAAAAATGCCTCACCAAGATACAAATTCTGGATGAGGCATTCACATTCTATTCGAGGCATCGCGTGTTACAATGGCTTAACATTTTCAGCAGGAATCCATCCTTGCTGTCCACGTTCATTCGCGCACCACAGCCAACCGCTTTCTTCGCTTTGCACTGTCAGCGTTTCACCAACGTTCACCATGAGTTCTGTGGCGTTGTAATCTTGAAGCATCGTTCCGATAGTATCGCCGCTGTTGGTTGCCAAGAATCGTTCAGCAACCCAGCCACCCTTTCCGGCAGCATTCCAACACCAAACCCATCCGACCCACTGCGTATCGTGTCCGCCGAGTGTTAATACGTCACCCTCCGAGACGATGAGCGGATATTCATATTCTGTGATATATTTCTTAACGACGGTAACAGCGCGAAGTGTTTGTTCCTGTGCCATCTTGAAACCTCCAGAGTATCGAGAAGGTGCGTTATGCCTTTGCAGTTTTTGTTTTTGCGAGGCTTGCCGCCGTAATTTCGTGAACATTGACTTTTTTAATGCGCTCAAGATACCAGATAACGAACGAGCTTGCAATGTAGATGGACGAGTATGCGCCAGTCACAAAACCAACAAGCATTACAAACGCAAAACCTTGCAGTACTTCCCCACCAAACACGACAATCACCACAAGTACGAGTACTGCCGTAAGTACGGTATTGAGGGTACGGCTCAAAGTTTCGTTAATACTCAAGTTCATAAGCGGGATAATCGGCATTCCTTTGTGCTTTTCACGATTCTCGCGGATACGGTCAAAGATAATTACCGTGTCGTGAATCGAAAAACCAAGAACTGTCAAAAGCGCCGCCAACATACTTTGATTAAATTCCAGATTAATAATGCCAACCTTATTGAAGAGTACCGCAACCACAAACGCAATAATCACATCGTGAACGAGAGCAATAATAGCGCCCAATCCGTAGATAAACTCGAAGCGGAACGCAACGTAAATCAAAATTGCCGACGTTGCCAATACAAGCGCCAAGATAGCATTTGAACGGAGTTCAGCACCAACCTTCGGACCGATTTTATCTACTTTCTGAATCGTGACGGTCGAGTTGGGGAATGTTGTTTTTAATACATTCGTCACTTCCGTTGCCAGATTTTGCTGGCTTGGACCGAGGGGAATGCGGATCAAAAAGTCATCGGCTTTACCGTACGACTTAATTTCCGTGCCGATAAACTTTGCTTTGTCCATCGCGCTTCGTACTTCTTCTGTTTGTACGCGCTGACCAGTGAACTTCACCGCGACTTCCGTGCCGCCCTTGAAGTCAATGCCTAACTCCACACCGGCAAAAAATGCTACCAGAAGCCCGACAATGCTTAGTGCAAGCGAAAAGAAGAAGAAGATTTTACGCTTGCCGATAAAATCTACGTTTGTATCGTGAAAGAATTCCATTATTGTTTCCTTAGAGTTGCCGAATATTTCAGCGAATGTTTCAGTTTTGGGTTGTTATCGTTCTTGGCTGACCAAGATTAAATTCCGTAACGCCCCGTGCAAGCAGAATCTCCATGACAGCACGTGAGAGCATCACACCGGTGAACAGCGTCATAATAATACCTATCATCAGCGTTACTGCAAAGCCTTTAATTGGTCCGGAACCAAGATAATACAGGATAATACCCGTAATCATCGTCGTTACGTTCGAGTCCAAAATGGCGTTCAATGCACGGCTAAATCCTACATCTACTGCCGCACGCAGCGATCGCCCATGCCGTAATTCCTCGCGGATACGCTCGTATATCAGGATATTTACATCCACCGCCATACCAAGTGTCAAAATTAAGCCTGCAATGCCCGGCAGCGTCAGCGTTCCGCCAAATGCCGCCAAACACGCAACCACGAGCAACATGTTAACCATCACCGCAACGTCAGCAATAACGCCAGCGCTCACGTAATAGATCAACATAAACAGGATAACAAGAATTGCCGCAACCGCACTGGAAAGAATGCCCGTACGAATTGAATCCTCGCCTAACGACGGACCAACTACGCGCTCTTCCACAATTTTTACTGGAGCTTTGAGTGCGCCAGCTTTCAATACGATTTCAAGCAAGTGTGCTTCGTCAATCGTTGAACTACCCGTGATTTGTGAACGTCCACCCGTAATTTTGTTTTGTACCGTTGGTGCAGAATACACACGACCGTCCAACACAATACCGATACGCTTCTTGATGTTTGCACCTGTAATACGCGCCCAACGCTCTGCGCCGTCCGAGTTCATGTCCATCACAACCATTGGCGAGTTCGTTGTTGGGTCAAACGTTGCGTGAGCATCGGAAATTACGTCGCCCGTCAACTCTGATTCGCCTTTAAGGGCGTAGATGTCATAGATTTTCACACCCTGCTTTTCATAAAACGGTTCAGGTTTTGCGGAAAGCACAACCTGATATTCGTTCGTCAAAATCCGTCGCACGTCGGGACGAGCAACCGTTTTCTCAAATTCTTCGGTCTGTTCAGCAGGAATTTGGAAGGTGTATTCTCCCTCAGGAAATTCATTTTTCTCGAAGCCTACAGGAACCATCTTATCCCCGTTCTTGAATGTCGTCAAAAACAGTGAAGTGAATGGATAATCTTCCTTGTACTTCTTACGTTTTTGCTCGTCATTCAACCCTGCATACGGATCTTTTTTTGTCGTATCCGCCGCCGCGACTGCTTTGGTCGTATCTTTTTTGGTAGAATCTGTTGCTACGGCAACCGTTGCGGTCGTTGCATTGACATTCATGCCAGCTTTTTTTGCTTTCATGAGTTGGTCAATCGCGTAGAAAGCACGAATAATCTCGGCATTATTACGAACGAGTTTGAACTCAAGGCGTGCCGTTGTTTGCAAAAGTTGACGCACTTCGCCTTCATCCCGTACGCCCGGAAGCTCAAGGACGATGCGTCGTGTACCCTGCTTTTGGATGGTTGTTTCACTCACGCCGTATTTGTCAATACGCTGGCGAATAACCTCAATCGCTTGATCAACGGCTTCGGTAATGTTCCGGTCAAGTTTTTTTAAGATAGCTTCTTCGGTCAGATCACGGCTATCACCGGAATCGTAATACGAAAAGAGCGAACGACCTTTCGGGCGGGCAATCGCATCAAAGTTCTTGCGGAAGAGCTTCAATACATCATCACCACCTTCAGCTTCGGCTTGGTCGTGTGTTTTTTGGATAACATCGAGGAAGGTTTCATCAACAGCGTCTCGCATGGCGGATTCCTCCAGCAAGCGCACTATATCCACTTCCATCGTTACATAAATGCCTCCACGAAGGTCAAGACCGAGCTTTACGCCACTGTCTTTGGCTTTGCGAAGAGCATCACCGTTTTCTTTGTCGAATGCGGCAAGAGTAGCTTCATTCTTGGAATTGACGATTTCTTGGCGCTTCGTCTCTAAATCCCAAGCGCGATATGTGGGAAACAGCAGCACCCCCGCAAATACGAGCGGTAATGCAAGCGTTAGCCATCTCCCGATAGTTCCCTGTTTCAAGGTACAATCTCCTTTACTAAAAAAACGCTAAATTATGTTGCAGTGAATTTTGTCAAAATATTTTACAGACTCGCAATATAACAGGAGTTTGCGAAAAAATCAATTTTTTCCTTTTCATAACTGTTGTTCGGTTATAGATTTGCGCTACATTTAGAATATTATTGGAGAACTTTCATGCGAGAATACGCCTCACAAACCAAAGCCGTGCGCTCTCAACAAGATTCAAAAGAGCGTCCGCAAAAACTTGTTACGCAAAACCGCAAAGCGCGGTACGAATACCATATCGTGGATTCTTTTGAGGTAGGAATTTCCCTACAAGGCACGGAAGTGAAAGCACTCCGCGCCGGAAAGTGCAATTTGCAGGATAGTTTTGCCATGTTCGAGGGCAAATTGAACCCAGAACTTTATGTGTTGGGAATGCACATCAGCCCGTACGAACAAGGCAATATCTTCAACCATGAACCGACGCGCAAGCGCAAACTCCTTCTCAAACGCCAACAGTTAGACAAGCTGTATCAACGCTCACTGGAAAAAGGTTACACGCTCGTGCCGCTCTCCATCTACTTTTCGGGTGCATTTGCAAAACTCGAACTTGGATTGGCAAAAGGCAAGAAGCAATACGACAAACGCGCCGACATCAAAGAACGTGACATCAAGCGCAATCTGCAACGAGGCGGTGAAGATTGAGAAAGCCAGAGCGAACAATCTGACTTCTATCAGTACGCAGGCATTTGTGACCAGACAATTTTGCAAAAAAGAATGCGGACTAAAAGCTAAAATATCTGATGTATTTTATTCTTTTAATCCGCATCTATTATAGTACGCAGTCGTTATGGGGTAGGAGCGGAGTTTATGCCTCAACTTCCTCGACTACATCGGTTTTTTCAGTTTTCGCGGCAGTAGAATTTCCTGCCGATATTTGCTCCACTTGCTGACTTTTAATCCACGATTCATTATTCGGATCGAGCAACTGCTCAGGTACGGGACGCAAGTTCCAGATAAGACCGACCGCAGCAAGTGTCTTGAGGATGTAATAGGTAATATCAATTTCCCACCAGAAAAAACCGTTCCGCGCCGCCGATTGAAAACGGTGATGGTTGTTATGCCAGCCTTCGCCGAGAGTAACAAGCGCTAGCACAGGGTTGTTGCGGCTGGTATCTGTTGTTTTATATCGCTGCCAACCCCAAAGATGCGAAAGTGAGTTAATCGTATATGTTCCATGCCAAAGCATGACCGTGCTGATACACAAGCCCCAAACAAGACCCGGAACGCCAGCAATCAAGAACATCGCTACGCCATAAACAATGGGCGGAATCACAAAATATTTATTTAACCACACAAGCTCTGGATAGCGCATTAAATCACGAATGTAATGTTCTTCAGTTTCGTTATTCTCATCACTCAAAATCCAACCGATATGCGACCACCAAAAGCCATCTTGCGGCGAGTGAATATCGCCTTCTTGGTCTGAATGTGTGTGGTGATGACGGTGATGCGCTGCCCACCAAAGAACACCTTTTTGTACCGATGTCATAGCAGCAAAGGCAAGAATAAACTGAAACACACGGCTTGTGGAATACGAGCGGTGCGAAAAATACCGATGATGAACACCTGTTACAAGAAACATCCGCACGAAATACCCGGCGAATGCTAACCCTACATACCACCACGAAAATTCAATAAAAAAGGCAGCAAAACACAAAAGATGGATGATCCAAAAGGGCGAAGTTTTCAACCTAAAATAGGTTTGAAAAGCATTTTTGTAAGCAGCGGGCATAGCAAAATATCCTAAAGGTTGTAAAAAAGTAAGTCTTGCACCTTACCTTTCTTCGTGTTGTTGTTACTCTTATGTCAGAGAATGCCACCATATCATCTCTTGATTCCGCCCAGAATACAGAATATTACAAGCTATGCTGGACGAAGCCGAACCATGACTGACTGTCTTTGAACCCATTGTGCAATACAACCGAATAATTTTTTTTGGTGCAATATTCAAGCAAATATAAAGTTTTTTTAGCGGAGGCTAAATTAAATTATTTTCACTTTCCCGAACTCCAATTACATCATTTCGTATTCAAGCTCTTTTATGAGGTCATGAAAATTTCAATAGACGTTATTTTTACTATCCATGCGAGAATAGTAAAAAAAATCCCTTTCACATTGACAATCATCAAAAAAGTAGTATATTTGTCGAACTACTCAAAAACGATCTGCGCTACAAGCAACACTGCAGCAATTTCTTTCGTAGCTCACACACATCCAAACTTCAACAACGTAATCCATTCGATTCACATAACAATGTGCAATCCTGCTAATTGAGTGCTATTTGTGCATAGTTTCGCACAAATTGTTATTCAACTCATGTCGGGGGTTTTACGTCCAGAATAATAACCATGCAGACAACAACGAAAAAAGACATAAAACCCTTCCAAATCAGACGCAAAAATTTCTTCTCATCCTCACATACCGTTAGGTGCCTAAATGCCCCAAGTTACCGATGAAATCGCAAACCCAATCAAAATTGATATTGGTGATTTGCAAACGAAAAAAATTGTAGAGTTGACTAAGATTGCCAAACACTTTGGCATTACCAACTACACAGAACTGAGAAAGCAAGAACTCATCTTCAAAATTACTGAAGCAGTTGTTCAGTCTCAGACGCAACAGGAAGCCGCAAATGGCATGTCCTACAACGAAGGTGTCCTCGAAGTGCTGCCCGACGGTTACGGGTTCTTACGTTCTCCGCATTACAACTATCTTCCTTCGCCAGACGACATCTATGTTTCGCCCTCGCAAATCAAGCGGTTTGGGCTTCGCACAGGCGATACCGTAACGGGGCACGTTCGCCCACCCAAAGAGGCGGAGCGTTTTTTTGCGCTTTTGAAGGTAGAAAAGGTAAATTACACCGATCCGGAAATCATGCGCGATCGGACGATTTTTGATAACCTCACGCCACTTTACCCAGAAGAACGCCTCAAACTTGAAACCATTCCGGGCGAGCTTGATATGCGAATTATTGACCTTCTCTGCCCAATTGGCAAAGGTCAACGCGGATTGATTGTGTCGCCGCCAAAATCCGGCAAAACAATTTTGCTGCAAAAAATTGCAAACAGCATCACACGAAATCACCCTGAAGTAAAGCTCATTGTGCTGCTCATTGACGAGCGCCCCGAGGAAGTAACCGATATGCAGCGTTCCGTGAAAGCCGAAGTAATTGCCTCGACCTTCGACGAGCCGCCTGAGCGTCACGTGCAAGTGGCTGATATGGCGCTCGAAAAGGCAAAACGCCTCGTGGAAGCACGTCAAGATGTAGTAATTTTATTGGATTCCATTACGCGCCTCGCACGCGCTCACAATACTGTTATTCCTCACTCCGGCAAGATTCTTTCCGGCGGTGTGGATGCAAATGCTCTTCACAAACCAAAACGTT
The DNA here is from genome assembly GCA_025358765.1 of Candidatus Kapaibacterium sp. Lineage (GTDB taxonomy): Bacteria > Bacteroidota > Ignavibacteria > Kapaibacteriales > UBA4661 > JANYIG01. The sequence continues at coordinate 4,622 of JANYIG010000252.1, read as the reverse complement.
TTTTTGGCGCTGCACGGAATATCGAAGAAGGCGGCTCGTTTACGATTATAGCAACCGCGTTAATTGATACTGGGAGCCGGATGGACGAGGTGATTTTCGAGGAATTTAAGGGTACAGGCAACATGGAACTTGTTCTCGACCGAAAACTCTCCGAACGTCGCGTCTTTCCTGCGATTGATGTGAATCGCTCTGGTACGCGCCGTGAAGAATTACTTATACCGGAAGCCGAAATGAATCGCATTTGGGTGCTGCGTAAAATGCTCGGCGATTACTCTTCGATTGAAGCAATGGAGATACTTCTCGACCGCTTAAAAGCTACACGCACCAACGAGGAATTCCTCAAAACAATGTCATCGTAATATGAAAATCGTCGTTTTTATGGGCGGTATCTCGCCCGAACGGAATGTCTCGTTTGCAAGCGGCAAAGCTATCGCGGAAGCACTGCACTCCAACGGTCACAGCATTGTAGCCGTTGACCCTGCGCTTGGCGCAGCGGGCGTGATTGACCTCGCCACGTTTGAGCCAAACGCAAGCATTCCGCCTTCAGACGGAGAATTACGCTCGTTCCCGCCACAGAATCTTGTGGAATGCGTGATGTCATCGCTCTTGGACGGTGTAGATATCGTGTTCCTTGCGCTGCACGGCAAATATGGCGAAGACGGCTATATTCAATCCTTGCTGGATTTGCGCGGTATCCGCTACACAGGCAGCGCCATGCTTTCCAGCACGATTGCGATGAGCAAACTTGTGTCTAAGCGGATTTTCCAGAGCGCAGGCATTCCAACGCCGCCGTTTTTAAGTGTTCGTGGCGAACAAGCAAGCGATTACGACCTGTTGAAACATATTCGCTCAGAATTTGGCGACGACCTCGTTGTGAAGCCCGATGACCAAGGCTCAACGGTGGGTATTTCATTCTTGAATTCCGGCAATTTGGATGATCTTAGCCATGCCATTGCCCACGCCGCAAAATATTCTACAACCGTCCTCGTGGAACCGTTTATTGAGGGACGTGAGCTTACCGTTTCAGTATTGGGTGATGAAGTTTTGCCAATTATCGAAATACGACCGCATGACGGTGAATACGATTATGCAAATAAATACACCAAAGGACGCACTGAGTACATCTGTCCCGCCGAATTGGACGAGGAAACAACTGATTTTGTCAAAAACCTCGCGCTCGACGCTCATCGTGTGCTTGGTTGCCGTGCCTATAGCCGCGTGGATTTCCGTTTGGACGACGATGGGCAGCCGTTTTGCCTTGAAGTAAATACGCTTCCGGGCATGACCGAAACAAGTCTTGTCCCCAAAGCCGCCGCCGCCGCAGGAATGAGTTTCGCAGAAGTTTGTGAGAAAATCATTGAGTATTCTTGATTGTACCCGAAAACGCCAAAAAAAAACAGCCCGTCATCACTGATGACGGGCTGTTTCGGTTTTATTATACGGGCGTAAAGTTTACCGCCGATACTTTGCTTTTAATTGTTCGTATTCTGGACGGCTTTTGAGCGGTAAAAACGTAGCATCTTCATCAATACCGTCAATGGTTGCTACTTTGCCTTGCAACGCAATCTCCAAATATTTGATTGCCTCGGAATATTCCTTCTTCACCGTGTGAATACGGGCAAGTTGGTATGTTGCTTCGTTGCTTCGTGCGTTCAACGCGAACGATTTTTGCAATGCTAATTTTGACTTGTCGTAGTTTTTGACTTGAAAATACGCCACCCCTAATGCCGTAAACGTTTGGAAGTGTGAATCGTCACGAGCTATACATTTTTCTAAGAGCGGAATGGCATCCGCATAGCGCTTTGCTTGGGCATACGCCAATGCCAATGCTTCGATCGTCCCATAATTAGATGGGTTCAGATTTTTTGATTTCTGGAAATTATCAATAGCTGTCGGGAATTGTTGCTTGCGTGAAGCAATCACCCCCCTACAATACCACAGCGCAGAAGATTTGCCGGCATCGTTTTGTACACGTTTGAATGCGTTGGTAATTGCCTGCTCCGCGGCATCGGTCTTGTTCGTGTTTTTGATGTAGAACTGAATAAGGTTATATACATAGCTAAAATTATCAGGATCTAATGAAATTGCGTGTTTGAAATAAGCTTCCGTCCTGGCATTGAGGGATGTGTCGCGCCTACTTGCAAGCACAAGAGCATATTCGTCAAACGCCAGCGATAAATCATCGGTAAAGCGCTGACGATCATCGGATTCGGGAAAGCGGCGATTTGCCTCGCTCGTCAAGGTTTCAATCGCCGCAATTTTTGCGCTATCGCCAAGTCTACCCGTCCGTAAATACGCAGCACAAAGGTCAGTAGCAAAACGGACTTTATAAAATTCGTTCAATGCCGTTTGGTAACTCGTCATTGCAGAATCAAGAAGGCTCTGTTGAAAATTACGGTCAAAGATTTCTCGAAGTTTTGTGCCGTGTTCGTGCCACATTTCTGCCAATCCCTGACGGAGCAATTGCTTGTCGGCTTCGTTGGTCGTGGTTTGAATCGCTTTGCGAAGCATTGGGTCTGCCAATGCCGTGTTGTCCGTGAGTGTATACATCCGTGCAAGGCGCACTAAATACATGCTGCGTGGCTGAAATTCTATGGCTTTCAGATAAAACACCGCTGCTTTTGCATACTCTTTTTTGTTCGCTGCCATTTGTGCTTGAGCCACGTACGCTTCAGCGATGGTTGATTTGCCATCTCTGCCCTGTATGACGGCTTTGCGAAGCCCCCATTTTTGTATCGCTGCATCGTCACGGTTGTCTAAGGCGATGTAATAGAGACCATTGGCGGCAGCAAAACCATTGGGATTCAAAGTTAGCGCGTAGATAAACTGTCGTTTTATGGAGTCTGCAAACCAGACATAATCAATCATCTGCATGTTCACGCTGTAATCCACTGCCGCAATATACGATTTCGGTGCGGATTTTGTGGCAGTAAGTCCAGCCCGAAGCGCTTCAGCGCCCACCGCCGTTTGATAGTCAAAGCGGAAAGTATAATAGTATCGTCTGCATACGTCATCAAACGCTGCACGGGAGAGATCGTCTTGCCACACCATACGGGTTTTATCAGAGTCGCTGATAGCAATACCCGCTTCCTTCAATAAAGCCAGAACGCCGCTCTGGAAGCCAGCAAGCGTCGGAAGATCTATCTCAAGCGACTTTATCGTTTTTTTATTGGTTTGGCGATCGGTGATGGAAATATCCGCCGTTATACGTTTTCCAAGTTTGAGCGTACCTTGCAGGACGTAACGGTCATGAAATTCCTCGTCAATCATGCCTTGTGGATATTTTGTTTTTCCAGCAACCCACTCACGCACAGCGCGTTCCGTCGGGAACAGCGTTGTTTGATATTCCTCAATCCACGTCTCCTCTACTTTCGGATGCAGCAGCAGTAAACTGTTTATGACACTAGGCATCAATAGTGACGCACCAATACCTACAGCGCTTGTATCGCCGCTTGTCTGGAACGGCAGTTTTAACACCGAATACCGATACATGCTCGCCAAGGCAGAGGAATCGGGACTTTGTTGTGATTGTGCGGGTGCGGGATGCAACCAAATAAGAAACAGAGCGGCACAGAACGAAGAACAAAACACAGTACGAAAAAAAATCATGGTATCCCCGTGAGAGATTCAAAAGAGAGGTGAACGATGAACGCCCCAAAAGAGCACACAAAAATTTGTTGTTATTTCTGTAAATTTAGCAAAAAGTTTTCATCATTCTCACTGCGAAGAATAATTTATGATTGCTCACCTGTTAAACCGCTTTTTTTTATTGGTCACTTCACGCCCAATGCTTGTCATTGTCGGCGGGGTGATATTTGCCGCGTTGCTGCCAATGATCGCCGAGCAGTGACATTTCCTCAGTATTCACTGGTCGTTGGAACCAACCGACGCGGAGCTTGAGGAAATTGAAGATTTGATAGATGGTGTGGCGGGCATTCTGATTGCCGCCGGTGTGTTTTTTGAGGAGCGTGAAACGCTACGAAAAATCAATGCTCATAATGAAGAGGCACAGTCCACACAAATTTACCTGAACGAGGTGGCTCACCATAATGGCATGGGCATCCTTTTGGTAGGCTTATTTATGAAAATCGGCACTCTCCTCATCCGGCTACCAGAACGCATTATCACTGTCACGCACAGCGTTGAAAACTACATTTTTGCAGCCTGTTTACTCTTGAGTATCGTCAGCCTGTTCATTATGTTCGATTTCTTGAAAGATTATCTTAAAACATACTTCCTCAAAGCGTACAAATCCTGATAGCATTTCACCGTCGCGCAGAAAACGTACGCTCATGATGTTTAGCTTTGAAAACCATTTTACTACTGCCACCCAACTGTTATCCAGATATTTGACGTTCTCCCATTGTCGTCGCTGCACGAAATCTTGCACTCGCCTTTTTGTGGCTTGAAAAATATACGCTCACGCGGCTCCGCAGCTTTCACCAAACGGTCATTGACGAACCAATAGACTGTACGTACTTCGTTTCCGGCTTGGCACGTAAGCATCAATTCAGAAATCACTGCGCCTTTGGTATCGCGCTCAACAAGATATTCCTTGCCATCCACAAGCGACGTAATGGCAGGCGCAGCGGACTGCCCCGATTGAACACGCTTGCAGTCTC
>JANYIG010000036.1 GCA_025358765.1 Candidatus Kapaibacterium sp. | reverse complement strand
TTGTATTTTTTTTATAACCTCAATTCCATCAATAGGAGACGTGTATGGCTCTCAATCTTACTGCAAGGAAAAATCTTGGCGAATTGCTGAAATCCGCCCACACCTCAGAACTCAAGCGAACATTGGGTGCTACGAACCTTGTGTTTCTGGGTATTGGCGGGATTATCGGCGCGGGTATATTCGTTCTTACAGGCGAAGTCGCATCGCAGTACGCTGGCCCTGCAATCGTTATTTCATTTATGATTGCTGCGTTTGCCTGTGCCTGTGCGGGCTTGTGTTATGCGGAACTTGCCTCAATGATTCCGATTTCGGGTAGTGTTTATACGTATTCATACACGACGGTCGGCGAGTTTTTTGCATGGGTTATTGGCTGGGATTTGATTATCGAATACCTTTTTGCCGCCTCCACAGTTTCGGTTGGGTGGTCAGGCTATGTGGTGAGTTTGCTAAAGAATTTTGGTCTCGCATTCCCCACTGCCTTTACCAGCGCTCCTATAGCCTACGATGATCTATTGGGGTTCCATGCCACTGGTGCGATTGTGAACATCCCCGCGATTTTGATTGTTGCAGCCGTAACAACACTTTTGGTTTTTGGTATCCAAGAATCCGCACGGTTTAACAACGTGATCGTCGCCATCAAAACAACGGTGGTTTTAGTGTTTATTATTGCAGGCGTATCCTACGTAAACACTGCAAACTGGCATCCATTTATTCCCGACAACACAGGCGAATTTGGACATTTTGGTTGGACGGGTATTTTTCGGGGAGCGGCGGTGATTTTCTTTGCCTACATCGGATTTGATGCGGTTTCGACGGCAGCACAGGAAGCGAAGAACCCTCAGCGCGATCTTCCCATCGGTATTATGGGGTCGCTGATAGTGTGTACAGTTTTGTATATCGCTATAGGACTTGTGCTGACGGGCATCGTGCCGTATCCGCAACTTGCAGTACCAGACCCAATTGCCGTTGGCATTGATGCAACGGGTTTAACATGGCTTTCGCCGATTATTAAACTTGGCGCTATTGCTGGTTTGACCTCTGTAGTTTTGGTGATGTTGCTCGGTCAACCCCGCATTTTCTTTGCGATGGCAAACGACGGTTTGCTTCCTCCGGCGTTCTCGAAAGTCCATCCGAAATTCAAAACACCATATATCTCTACCATTATCACGGGTGCTGTGGCTATTGTTTTGGCGGGATTATTCCCAATCGGCATCCTCTCGAAACTCGTATCGCTTGGAACGCTCTTAGCGTTTGCGATGGTGTGTTTGGCAGTATTAATTTTGCGGAAACGTGAACCAAGTCTTGAGCGTCCATTCAAAACGCCGCTTGCACCATATGTGCCGATTGCGGGCATCATTGCGTGTTTTGGCTGTATGGCGTTTGTGAATCCGTTCGCATGGGAGTTGCTTGGTGTGTGGATGGTGCTTGGCATCATTGTCTATTTCATCTATGGTGCAAAGCATAGCAAGGTGCAGCAGGCGCTGAAATAAATTTTCCTCATCCCACCTTCTCCCAAAAGAAGAAGAAGCCAGATTAGATTTGAAGATACTCGCAGTGCGTTCGTCGTGCTGCGAGTTTTTTATTGGAGGAAAGGAATACTTTCGGTGAGATTCCACCACATTAGCACCGAGGACGGTAGCGCATCGGGGCATTCCTCCAATAGTAGTGCAAATGCTTGCCCTAAGCGATTCGCACGAACATCGCGCGGGTCATAGTCTTCACCCTCCACAAGCCCCGTTTCGCCCCGTTCTATAAGCGTTCCGATGCCGTCCGCCAACGTGCCAGAATTCAAAATAAGCGTCAAATACGCCGAACCGAAAAAATGCTGGAGTTTGTCGGCATCGCCAAGCGGCTCGTGTGTTGGTGTGTCGGTGAACAGCCGCTTGGGGAGCTGCCTGACACGGGTGCGGTGAAGCGAGTCGCTTTCGAGCGTGAGCGGAATCTTAACACCGAACGTGAGTGGAATGGTTTTGTGGGTCATACAGGCAAGAGCGCATGACAACAGGGCTTCTGCTAATCCGTTCTTGTTTTTGCCGTCTGAGAGGGTACGAGATTTACAATAAATTGCATCTACCAGAAGAACATCACGCAGCAGAGTATCGTTACAACCAGAAACGGCGTTGGGCAGACGGTGACGCGCGGCTGGAGGAAGGTGAAAAGTTGGTGCATCGCTCCGAATAAATGTGCGGAGGTCGGCGACGTGGTTAAGGAAATGGAATTCTGGCGGCGTGAGAATTTTGGCGAGTGGGAGGGTTTGGGCGCGAATGAATTCGTGAAAAAAGAATGGTTGCAGGAAGAATATTGACACCAAGAAGAATATTTGCGCCGCCCACACAGTCCTGTTTTCCGAATGTTCCAGCATATGGGTGATATTCATGATTTCGGATTTGAAGGTTCGGGCTTGAAATTTCAGGCTTGAAGAAAGCCTTTTGCCCGAAACCACGCACGGAGATGTTTTGCTAACCAAAGTGCCATAAACGCACACACAATTCCCGCGAGCATATCCACAACGTAGTGATAGCGCAGATAAATGATGCCTATGATAATGCCTGTACCGATAACAGCATATATGTAGCGAAATTTTGAGCGGAACCGAAACGCGGCAATTACGTTGACAATGGTAACCATCGTATGCCCGCTTGGCATACAGTTTCGATGTACTGAGAGAATAGGGTTTGTCGTGTCTGTTCCCCAACCTGCATCCACGACGTTGCGGTAAAAATCGGCAAGCAAAATGCCCGGCAACTCCTGACGAATCGTTGCGAAATTATGCAGCGTAAAACATGGACCAACCGCCGGAGCGATAAAATAGAGTAAGTATGAACAATAAAACGTAAAACACAGCAAAAAGCTATAGTGCATAAAATCATCCATGCGTTCTTTGCGTTGTTGTTCGTCAATGCCGCGCTGCTTGTATCGTGCGTAGAATTCTACGGACAACACAAGAGGAATCCAGAAATAGAGAAAATAGCACGTTTGAAAAAACTCCGTCAACAATGGATGGATAAACTGCTGCATCCATTCGGTAGGATTTACGCCAAAAAGATTGTGGTCGAAGCGAATTAACATATCATCTACGTCATGCGGATTCACGAGAATCACATAGACATGCGCCTGCGAGTACATAAAGAAAATACACGGCAATAGGAAAAATCGGCGTAAGAGAATAAGCGGTGGCGATGTTAGACGGTCTTCGTTGACGGCAAGTGCGGTCAGGGCGATGCAAAGCAGAATGTTGAGCGCCAGATTGAGGACAACGTTTGGTGCTTTGTCGAAAAACACGAACCCTAAGATTGTGTAAAACAGCGCGATGGTAAGAGTAGCAATGTCAGCAAGCGTGAGATGCTCACGTGCTTGCGCCACAAAATCGGTGATGAGGGAACGTTCAAGAGAGCGTTGGTTTTCCACGAAATAAATCCTTTGAATCCTTCAACAAATATCGGTAATCATGACACACAGCCACATTCCTGCAACAAGCCGTACAGCGCAATAAAATCTTGCGCGGTAAGCTCTTCGGCGCGTTGCTGAAAATAGGTAATGCCACGCTCATGTGCTTCCGCAAGAATCTCTGAGGATTTCAGACGATTGGAACGACTCAAGATTGCACTGAGCGCATTGGAAAGCATTTTACGGCGCTGGTTGAACGCCACACGCACCAAAGGCTGCACCGCTTGATAGGAGCGTACTGCTTCGGTATCGTGCTTGAACACAAATTCTACAACGGACGATGTTACGTTCGGCTTTGGATAAAAACAGCCAGGTGCGACATGAAACAAGACCTTCGGCACAGCCACGAATGCTGTTGCCAGCGTGAGCGTCCCGTATTCTTTTGTGCGTGGTTTTGCGACAAGCCGTTCGGCGACCTCTTTTTGCATCATAATCACTGCTTTGGTGATACCGCGCCGCTCGGTTTCTGGCTTCGTATTGCCGAGAATTAAGGCTGAATGTTGGTCAAAGAGCCAAATCAAAATATCACTTGTGATGTAATATGGAATGTTGCCCACGACTTTCACCGTTGTTTGTGTTGCAGCAGCCTGCGGCAGGAGTTCTGCCAGCCGTACCCGCAACACATCACCCTGATGCACATAAAATCGTGGTTCTGAGACAAAGCGTTTCTGCAATAATGCAACTGCCCGTTCATCGAACTCCACAGCCGTAAGTGCTTCAATGCTCGTGTTCAGCAATAGGGCTGTAAGCGCTCCTTCGCCCGGACCAATTTCCACTACCGTCTCGTCCATCATTCCACCGACTGCCGCCACGATTTTGTGAGCAATGTTTTGGTCACGGAGGAAGTTTTGTCCGAGGGATTTTTTGGGAGCAATGTGTGTCATGGCTTCATTGCACTTCCTTCGTCTGAAACACGAAGCGCAAACGCACGCTCTAACTTCTCCCGCGTCTCCGCCAGCGACTCCGATACCACTTTAATATCCGCCAGCACGGGCATGAAGTTCGTATCGCCGTTCCAGCGCGGAACAAGGTGAAAATGCAGATGGTCTGGCAAGCCCGCACCAGCCTCGCGTCCCAGGTTCGCACCCACGTTCATGCCATGTGGCGCAAACACGCTTTGCAGTGCCTGTTCACCCTCGCGGATTGTGTGCATCAGGTTTGTCAATTCTTCGTCGGAAAGTAAGTGTAACTGCCCCACGTGGCGATTTGGTACAACCAAGATATGACCGGCATTGTACGGGTACAGATTCATAATGACGAAGCAGTGTTTGCGTCGCGCCACAACGAGCGTTTCTGCGTCATGGGCAGTATTGCCTTCATTGAAGGCATCACACAAAAAACAGCCAGTAGTGTGCTTTGCAGGGTCGCTGAATGTCTGAATATATTGTGACCGCCACGGAGACCAGAGTTGGTGCATATATTACGATGAGATGACATGTGCAAATGTTGACAATTTCTCGGTCGGCAAAAAAATACCATTTTCAAAACCGTACGATTGTGTTGCTTCAACGAGCATGCCAGATTCTAAGATTGAAAATGCCCGATAATTCCATCGTTCAGCCATGCTGCTTTTGAATTCTTCTACCGTTAAGCCCCGCCCATGCTGAAGTTCATGGTTAAGTTCGATAACAAGAATAGGTCGCTGATGCTTGAGAATGGTATCCATTCCCTGAATAACTTCATACTCAGCACCTTCCACATCAATCTTCACCAAATCAATCGTAGTGATATTTTCGGCGAGGGCAATGCTATCAAGCGGTTTGCCTTGAATTTCTTCAAACGTCGTGGTCAACCTAGATTCATTAAATATCGTTGAATGTGCACCGTGATTGTCCGATGCCAAATAGAGCTTGAGCGTTGTTTCTTCGGCTGTTGCAGCAAGTTGTAATGGAATAACATTGGTAATTGAATTGATCTGTATATTGTCCTGCAAAGCTCGATAATTCCGTTGTTCTGGTTCAAGCGCATAAATTTTCCCTTGCGAGCCGACATATTTGGAGCAAAACAGTGTCATGTAGCCGATATTTGCACCGATATCAACAACGATATTGCCAGACTTGAGGACACGCCGTACAAAATTTGTTGTAGGTAACTCGTAAGTTCCAAACAAGTATAAATGTGCCTGTAAGAGTTCTGTTGGTGCGAGGTTCATGCTGAATCCGTCACGCATGGTTACCGTTACTGGCTTAGTATCCGATGCTTTTGGAGCAAGATATGGAAAATACACTCTTTGAAGGATTGAGTATTTACCGTACTCTCGCGGGTAAAACTGCAAGATTTGACGGGCTATTTTTCGCAAGATAGTTTTTATGATTATGGTCATCTATGCTGCCCTATGGTAAACTGCCCAAAACCACGCGGATGCCCGGCACTACGCGACAAAAAATAGCGTGGCGTTTCATAATGATTTACTGCCGTAAAAGGTGCTTGAAAATGTTCACCTACAAGGTCTGACCGTACAAAAAACGCATTCACACCCATAAATTCGCACCCTACAAGGCTGTATCCTTTTTGTGCGCCGAGCAATTCTAATGATTTTAAGCTGGCGCTAAAGTTGGACGTTCCATCCCAGACAGAATCAGCCTTGTACGCTTTTATCCATTCTACCGAAGGTGGAAAGATGGAGTTATATTCAATCACGACCACACGTGGGCGGTAGCGTTCAAGAGCATTCCATACCCAATAATCATTGCCGTCTATATCAATCGAAAGCAGGTCAAATTCTGGCGGAACACCCGTTTGCTCAAATAGCGCCTCAATGTTCTCGGCTGTAATGAACGCTTGCTGTACGGTCAGGTTGCCAGATTCTATTGCGCTTTTGAACGTGTGGCGAATGCTGGCAACAAAATCTGCACTGCCTTCGAGCCAGCATCCTCGCCATTGCTTGATAAGCAGAAAAGCAGTGTTGTTTTCCAAGCCATTGCCTACGCCAAATTCTACGAAAAAGGAGTTTGTTGTACCAATACGGTTAAAAATTTCTTCAATAATGCCATCTTCGCCGTTCTGAGAATATACTTTAAACTCCGAGCGGTTGAGCTTTTTGGGGTCTGCGTAGCGCGGGTTGCCGAAGAGGTGGCGTTGAATGTAATCGTCGGAATTCAGCTCCAGCAAATGCGTGAGTTTGTGGTTTGCATTGCTGGTTTGCCAGAGCCGTGAAAAGGTGCGTTTGAGAAAGTTGGTCATAATCACAAGAGTATTCGAGAATCATGCTACAAAGCGCACACAAATTACGATTTTTTTAACAGATGGAGTGAGAAAAGATACATCAAGGGCGATGTTGTTATTGTGTCGGGATATGTAAAGGCATGATGGTGTGTTTTAGAAGGCCGCGTGTGTTGTATATCTTTTTTCTTCCTCGCTCGTCATAATACAGCAAAATATCATGGCATTTTGTAAATTACACGAGCAAATATCCCAGCATTACGGAACCCTCGTCACGACAAGCAGGGCTGCTACGTTCTGAATATATCAGGCTCGAAACAAAGCTTGTAAGGTTCCGCATCTGAAAATTCCCCTCTTTCCAAAGAGGGGTGGCTGGCGAAGCCAGACGGGGTGTTGTCTTGATTGCTGTCCACTACCCCGCCCGAGCCAGACGGAAGCCGTCAGGCTGCCACCCCTTCGCCTGACGCATTGCGTCAACGGCAGGCGAAGGGGAATCTGAAGAACTTAAGCAGCCCTGCCGTCACGACAAGGGTGAAAATAATAGAAGGCTCCATTATGCGCGTATTTCACACTTGCTACGGCACACTACTACAGCCTCACGTCCTGAGTTACGCTCTATTCCACACTTTGCGCTATTCGCTGCGTGAGGGCTTTTTTGTGTGTGCTGTATGTATTATCAGCTTGTCGTTATTGTTTATGCTTCCGGCATTTGTACAATCGCAACCAATCTTGACGCTACGTTCGTCGTACGACTTGTTACCACTCGGTGGTTCGGTTGCTGTGTTTGAAGATAAAAGTCGTTTGTTATCAATTGATAATGTTTCTTCTCCTTCACTTGCTAACCGTTTTCAGCCTTCCACACAAGCTCTTCCGAATTTTGCTTTTACGTCTTCGGCGATATGGCTGCGTTTCTCCGTCGTCAACAAAAGCGGTGATAAATGTTTTTTGCAAATTTACAACGCACCGCTTGACACGCTTGATGTCTATGTGTCCGACGTTCATGGCGGCTTTATCCACAAGCGGTACGGCGCGGGGTTGATGGGAACCCGCGAGGTGACTATGACATACCCGGTGCTTTCGTTACCCACAACGCCCGACTCCACACATGTAGTTTATGTGCGGGCGGTGAGCTATGGCGTAATGTATTTTGCCTCGCATGTTGGCGGCACGGCAGGAGTAATGGATGCTAATTTTTACTTTACATGTTTTAACGCGTTGTCGTTCGGTATTTTGGCGGTGATGATTCTCTATAATCTTTTTGTTTTCGTTGCTGTTCGGCGTTTTTCTTATCTTTTATATGTTCTCTATTGTTGCGCGACGGTATTATTCTTTGCCTATCAGAAGGGCTATTTGTTTTTATTGCTTGGAGAGCAGATTGCAAGTGCACTCTACCGATTCCCTGCCACGCCAAATATTGTAGTATTACTTCCGGCATCGCTTATTTGTCTGTTTGCCTCGCGGTTCCTGTTCACCCGCGTTAATGCACCTCGGCTGCATCGGCTTTTGTATGTGTTGGTAGCGCTTAACATGACGAATATCGTACTGGAATGTACCACCGAATGGATACTGGCACGCAAGGTTTTGTCGTTCCTTGTGATGCTGTCAACATTGACAACGCTTGTGAGCGCCATTGTGGTGTATCGTCAGGGGTATTCGTCGGCAAAGTTTTTTTTGGCAGGATGGAGTATCTGGCTGGTTTGCACGATTATTTATGCGTTGATGGTGGAAAATATTATTGTAACCACGCGGGCGATAGAACTTGTGCTTCAAATCGGCGCATCAACGGAAGTTGTGTTGATGTCGTTTGCGTTAGCTGACCGTATCAACGTTTTGCAGGCAGAAAACGGGCGACTGGTCCGCGAACAAAATGCAATGCTGGAGGCAAAAGTTCATGAGCGTACCAAAGCGTTGGAAGAAAGTAACAGTCAACTTTCCGACGCAAACGCAGAAATCCACCGCCAGATTGAAATTCAGGACGAGCTGACTCGTGAAATCGAACTGACTAATAATGAATTGCAAATAAGTAGCGAAACTATTGAGGAACGAAATCAACGATTGACGCTGTTAAATAAAGAAAAAAATGACATCTTGGGCATGGTCTCGCACGACCTTCGGAATCCACTCATGACAATTTTGGGATTATCGGAGATGATGAAAACTCCGTCGTACGATTTTTCGGTGGAATATCAGCACACACTTGCGGCGCAGATTTATCAAGCAGGAATCCGCATGAATTCTCTTATCAAGGCGCTTTTAGATGTAGATGCTATCGAGAGCGGTAAACTTAGGATACATAGTATTACGCTTGATGCGGTAAGTGTTGTAAAGATTGTTCTCAGAGACTTTCAAGAACGTGCTGCTGCAAAAAAAATTACATTGCATTATAATGGAGTAGAAACCGCAGTAGTGCTCGCGGACGAGGCATTACTCTATCAAATTATTGAAAATTTAGTCTCCAATGCGATCAAATATTCGCCCCATGGGTGTTCGGTTTGGGTCGTAGTCAAAGAACAGAGAACAAAGAGCAAGGAAAACAGGTCTGTCTTGGAATCTGTCCCTTGTTGTTTGATATTTGTCAACGATGAAGGTCCCGGCATCAATGCCGAAGACCAAAAAAGTCTGTTTGGCAAATTTGCGCGGCTCTCTGCCAAGCCGACTGGTGGTGAAACATCAATAGGATTGGGGCTTTCGATTGTGAAAAAATTAGTCGAAGCAATGAACGGGCAAGTATGGTGCGAAAGTATTCCAGAAACGGGCAGCCCAGGCGCAAAGTTTGTTGTAGCACTCCCAGCAGCACACGAAAACTACTCAAGTGACGGGCTACAAACGCACGATTTTATGCAGAGCGAGAGGGAAGCATGAACAATGTAAATAATGGATGGCTACGAAGCTTGGGATTTGGCATGATATGGATGATTGGTGCTTGCATGTCGCTTATAGCGCAACCGCATCAGCGCGAACGAATATTTCAGCACAGTTCGATAGAAAACGGTCTATCACAAGTATCGGTATTATGTATGGTGCAAGACCGCAAAGGCTTTATGTGGTTTGGTACACAAGATGGGCTGAATCGCTATGACGGCTATACGATAAAAGTGTATCGCCACGATGACGCTCTATCTACTTCTATCTCCGACAATTATATTCAAGCGCTCTGGGAGGATGCAAACGGTACTCTCTGGGTTGGAACGAGTTCGGGTGGCTTGAATAAATTTGACCGAAAAACAGAGCGTTTTACGGCGTATAAACGCCTTGCTATTCAAAATCCCTCGAATGAACCTCGTTTGAACACCTTCTTGAACAGTAATAATGTCCAAAGCCTCTGTGGCGACGGTTTCGGCAAACTTTGGATAGGCACAGACGCGGGATTAAATATTCTCGATATCACAAGCGGCATTATCACAACCCACAACGATGCACGGCTGCGGAACGCCAATATCCAAGCCTTATATCGAGATCGGAGCGGCATGATATGGATAGGTACGGTCGGCGCGGGCTTGTACAGTCTCAATCCTACAAGCGGCATCGTAACTGCTTTTTCAAGTAACCCTTCCGACGTTCATACGCTCAGTGATCCTACTGTTTGGTCTGTCTGCGAAGACCGGGCAGGAATGTTATGGATTGGAACAGCAAATGGATTAAATCGGCTTGACCGCACGAGCGGTTTGTGTACGCGGTATCTTATGCGTTCCGAAGGTCAGACGGGGCGAACTGCTTTAATAAATTCAGCTGCTTCAAGTGAGGTGCGTGCTGTATTGGAGGACTCGCAGGGACAACTTTGGGTGGGTACGTTTGGCGGCGGATTGCACATATTTGACCGAAATTCTGAAACAATGGTTTCGTATAACTACAACTCCTTCAATGCTCGGAGTTTGAGTAGTGATCAGGTGTCATCGCTTTACGAAGACCGCTCTGGGGCGCTGTGGATTGGAACGTGGACGAGTGGTGCGAATATGATTCATCCAGCATTGGACAGATTTGCGTTTTATCATAATGACCCTCTGAACCTGCAAAGCCTTAGTAAAAACAATGCTCGCCCTATCTGTGAAGAACCAAGCGGTGATGAGGGTCGCATCAATGGCAATAGCGTTTTGTGGATAGGCACATTTGGCGGCGGGCTGAACAAATTCGACCGTCGGAGTAACACCTTCACTGCTTACAGACACACTCCGGC
This sequence comes from Candidatus Kapaibacterium sp., assembly GCA_025358765.1. GTDB lineage: Bacteria > Bacteroidota > Ignavibacteria > Kapaibacteriales > UBA4661 > JANYIG01. Next base: position 11,429 of record JANYIG010000036.1, on the reverse strand, counting down.
AAATCCGCGCAGCCTCAGCAGCGATAATATACGTGCGCTCTGTCTGACGAGCGATGGCGAGCTGTGGGTGGGGACATTGGCTGGTCTGAATCTGTTCGACCGTGCTACGGGTAATTGTACGATCTACACTAATAACCCTTCGCAACCCTATAGTATTAGTCATAATCAGATTGTCAGCATCGTCGAAGACCGCGTGAATTCTCGTTTCCTCTGGGTGGCAACGGCGGGCGGCGGTTTGAACTCATTCGATCGCAAAACTGGCAAAGCAACAGCATTCCGTCACAAGGTTGCCGATGCCTCCAGCCTCAGCAGCGACAACTTGTTTGATACCTACCAAGACCGATCCGGCACACTGTGGGTTGCAACGAACGGCGGGGGGTTGAATCGTTTTAACCGTACAAATGGCACATTCACCGTCTATCGCCACGATGCCGAAGACACGACCAGTTTAAACCATAACCGTGTGACGTGTATCCTCGAAGATGCGCACGGGCACTTGTGGATTGGTACGCAGGGCGGAGGTTTAGACGAGTTTGACCGTACAACAAATATTTTTCGTCATTTTACCGAGAAAGATGGATTGGCGAACAATGCCATTGGCGGGATTTTGGAGGATGCTCACGGCAATCTGTGGGTAAGCACGCTTAAAGGTATTTCTGTACTCGACCCCGCAAAGCGCACCGTGCGGAACTATGACAGTGAAAAAAGCCTACAAAGCAGCAATGCTTACGTCGGCTCGTTTTGCAAGACGCGTGATGGTGCCATGTTTTTTGGTTTCGTAAATGGAATGGCAGCGTTTCATCCTGACAGTCTCCACAATAATCCCTATGCGCCGCCGATTGTGCTGACAGCGCTCAAAAAATTTAATAAGACAATACCACTTGATACCGTATTAAGTGAGCGTTCAGAGCTTGTGCTTTCGTACAAAGATGCTTTTTTCACGATTGAGTTTGCTGCGCTTAGTTTTCCGGCAGCCGACAGAAATCGTTACCTGTACAAACTTGAGGGTTTTGACACAGAGTGGATAGACGCTGGAACGAAGCACGAAGCCAGTTACACCAACATTGACCCAGGGACGTACATTTTTCACGTGAAAGCCGCGAACCACGACGGCATTTGGAACGAGCAAGGAATCTCGCTCACAGTAGTGATAACGCCACCTTGGTGGAAAATGTGGTGGTTTCGTGGTATAGTGATTTGTATGGCATTAGGCGCGGTACTCGTCGCGCATAAGTTACGGACACGGGTTCTCAAGCGACAACGGCGGCAATTAGAAGTGAGTGTTCAAGAACGCACGGCGGAGCTTCAAGAGGCAAACACCGAAATACAGCGTCAACTTTCCATGTTGGAAGAGCAAGCCCAAGAAATCGAACTTACAAATTCAGAGTTGAACGAAGCGAATTTCCAACTTCAGCAATCATATAATAACGTAAATGTCTTGAGCCGCATTGGGCGTAAAATCACGTCCACATTGGATGCCGAAGATATTTTCCGCATTATCTACGAAGGCGTTGAAACACTGATGGATGCTGATGTATTCGCCATTGGCGTGTATAGTAAAGATGCCGACCATCTGGAAATCACGATGTCAATGGAGCATGGCGAACGGCTCCCAACCATGACGTTCCCCATGAGTACGCGCAATCGCTTGTCGGTGTTATGCGCCGAGCTCCGCGAAGAAATTATTATTGGTGATATTGAGCAAGAGTACAAACGCTACCTCGATGAACTTCCCGCGCCAATCACGGATAAATCTTCGCAATCGCTTGTGTATCTCCCGCTTGTAGCCGATGAACGTTTGTTTGGTGTGATAACGGTGCAAAGTTTCCGAAAACACGCGTACGGCGAGCATCAATTGGACATCCTGCGGACACTCCTTCCGTATGCCGCAGCGGCACTCGATAATGCTTCCGCTTACGCCGAAATACGTCGCCAAATGGGTATTCTCGACCAGCAGGCTGTGGAGATTGAGCTTACGAATACAGAGCTTCAGCAAAAAAACTTACTTTTGGAGCAACTCAACCGCGAGAAGAATGAGTTTTTGGGCATCGTGGCGCACGACCTGAAAAATCCATTAAGTGGTATTATGATGGCAGCTACCCTCGTCGAGAAATATTGGACACAACTCACACTCAAAGATATTGCCGAGCGCTTGCAAAGTATTCAGCGCAGCGCAGGACGGATGAAGGATATTATTACGCAGCTTTTGGACATCAACGCCATCGAAACGGGCAATTTTAATTTTACGCTCGCCGAATTTGATGTTGTAAGCGTTGTTGCAAGTATTATTCATGATTACCGCGATCGTGCGGCTTCTAAAAATATAACCCTGTATTTCGACTCCCAACGGGAACAATCCCACATTTTTGCCGATAAAAATGCAACGGTAGAGATTCTGGAAAATCTTATCTCAAATGCCGTCAAATACTCGCCTGTGGGCAAAAATATTTGGATATTAGCAACATCCCCCCTACCCTCGCTGGCGCAACGGCAGGAAGAACTGCTTGTAGTGGAGGGCGTGGAGGCGGGTAATGATGAGATTCTGGAGCCGGAATATAGAGCCACTGCCCTGACATCCCATTTGGCGTTTCCTTCGGTGCGCTTGCTCGTGCGGGATGAAGGTCAAGGCATCAACGCCGAGGATATGAAAAAACTCTTCGGCAAGTTTGCCCGGCTCACAGCGCGTCCCACCGGCGGCGAGGATTCAACAGGTTTGGGGCTTTCAATCGTTAAACGATTGGTGGAAGCGATGAACGGTGTAGTGTGGTGCGAAAGCAGTTTGGACGAGGGTCTTCGGGGGGCGACCTTTGCCGTGGAGCTGCCCGCAGCAAGGAAAGAATGAGAGGATTCGATGGAACCAGCGTATAGACAATGCAGACTTGGTGTCGTTGTAGCGATGCTGGTGTGTGTATCGTTTCTGCCAGCTTTTGCACAGATTTGGTCTGTCGGTAGAGCGAATATGCGTGCAAGCCAATATAATCTTCGCACATGGACGAGCGCAAACGGCTTCCCGTCCTCGTCAGTGAATGCCGTGATTCAAACCCGTGATGGATATATTTGGATGGCAACGTTTAATGGTTTGGTGCGGTTTGACGGGGTAAAATTTATGGTGTTAAGCTCTCGCACAAGGAAGGACATTCCAGTGGACGCGATCTACGGGCTTGCTGAAGGCGATGAAGGCGCGATCTGGGCAGCAACAAAGGATGGAGGACTCATGCGGTATCAGGATGACCGTATCACGATGTTCACAACAGTAGATGGATTAGTGAGCAACCAAATCAACAGGCTCCACAGAGATTATCGAGGAAATCTTTGGATAGGGACAGCGAAAGGGTTGCAGTATATTCAGCTCGGCGAGTTATCGGGCGCAAACAAGGCGAACAAAGCTGTGAATATAAGAAACCACGATTCCTTGAACCTACACACAATTGCTGCTTTTAATGGCATGTATATTTCCAGAATATTTGCCGATTCTCAGCGACGAATTTGGATTGCAACACCCTCAAATGGTATATTCCGACTTGATAGTGTCGGGCTGAAACACTACAAAAATTTAGGTGATGTGGTGGATTGTACCGAAATGGTGGACGGTATGTTTCTTGTTGCAGACCGTGATAAAGGTATTTTTGCCTATCGAGGGGATTCCGATACGTTCGTTCCTTATTCTACTACCAATGGAATTATTACACAAATTGATCACCTCAGAAGCGATAGCGCGGGCGGGCTTTGGATAACATCATCTAAAACCATTGAGCGGTTATATCGTGGAGAACGCTCGGCGATTGCTGATCGACGAATAGCAACAGCTGTTTGTTCTATGCAAGACCGCGAGGGTAATTTTTGGTTTGGTACATATTTGAGCGGATTGAGTTGTTTGCAATCAGGAAAATTTCTGCCTTTTGGCGAAACAGAAGGACTCTCGAATAACCTTATATACTGTGTTTTCTGCGATGCGGATGGAACAACGTGGATAGGCACACAGAAAGGTTTGAATCATTTGAGCAATGGTGTTGTTTCTACGTTTACCACAGAAAAAAAACAGCTGCCGAACGACTTTGTTCGTGATATTCTCCGTGATCGTCAAGGACTACTCTGGCTCGGAACGCAGAGTGGCTTGGTGTGCTACGACGGCAAAAAGTTTCATGCCTTTTCGAAAGAAGATGGAATGGCGGGTGATGTTGCTCGTACACTTCAGTTGGACGACGAGGGGAATTTGTGGATAGGGTCGCGGAAGGGTATTTATCGTATGAGCATACAACAAATGCAACAAGCATATACACCCAAAAGCCGCACAAAACCGTATTCTTCTCCCATTCAGCTTGTGAAAGAAACGCCAAGCCAGGTGCTTGGGCTAACTAAAGATGCGATGGGGCGTATTTGGGTGGCAACGGACGGCGCAGGGGTCTATGTGCTACATGGCGATTCAGTACAGCACATTTGGACGAAAGAACAAGGCTTGGCGAGTAATACGGTCTTTCAGGTGTATGAGGACAAGAGCGGTGATATATGGATGATAACGAATAACGGCATTTCTCTCCTTCACAACGGATTATTGGCAACGGTCTCAGGGCGCGATGGATTGCCCACAAATGCTTTTTTTCAGATGGTCGAAGATGCACAAGGGTATTTTTGGATGATTGGAGAGCGTGGTATCATCAGGATACAAAAGCAGGTACTTGAGGATATCGCCAACAAAAAACGAAGCCGCGTTGTAGGTGATATTTTCACGACATTCGATGGATTGAAGGCAAATGAATCGCTCCCAACCAGTCGTATCGGTGTGACACAGGATGGTACGATTTGGTTTCCAACAGTTGCGGGAGTTGCAATCATTCATCCATTTCAATTTGAAACAAGTGTGCAGCCGCCAACGCTTCGAGTTGAAAAGATAATGGTTGATAGTCTTGTGTTTGGCATATACTCCGAGGACAAGACCGAAGATATTGTTATTCCACCTCGTACCCAGACACTTTCGATTGACTACACCGCGCTAAGTTTTACGGCTCCTGAGCGTGTACGGTTTAAATACACATTGGAAGGGTTTGATGGTGGCTGGATTGATGCCGAAACACGCCGCACAGCGTATTATACAAACTTGCCGCCCGCAACGTATCGATTCCACGTAATAGCATGCAACGGCGATGGTGTGTGGAATGAGCAGGGAGCCTCGATAATGCTCATTGTGCAGCCCCCATGGTGGATGACGTGGTGGTTTCGAGGCATCAGTTTTCTGAGTATATGTGCTTCTATTATGCTCACCGTCAGAATCGGCTACAAACAGCGTGTTCGAGCTATAGAGCGTCGTAATTATATTTTAGAACAGCAAGTGCAGGAACGAACGAAAGAATTGCGCGATGCAAACACGGAAATCCACCGTCAAATTGAGATTCAAAGTGAACAAGCACGGGAAATTGAGCTGACGAATACTGTCCTTCAGGAGAAAAATAAGCAAATTGAATTCACATTGACGGAATTACGATCAACGCAAGCGCAGCTTATTCAGGCTGAAAAAATGGCAGGTTTGGGGCAATTAACCGCTGGCATAGCTCATGAAATCAACAACCCTATAAATTTTATTGCTGCCGCTATCGCACCACTACGACGGAATCTCACAACAGTCATCACCGTTGTGGAGCGTTACGGCTCGCTCATACCAGAAAGTACACTCGATGAATTACAAGCACAATTGCGAGCGCTCCAAGCATTAAAGCGGGATATGGAGTTTACAGAAATTGTCCCAGAGCTATTTGCGCTCGTGCAAAGCATGGAAAACGGTTCACGGCGCATCATCGAGATTGTAAGCGGCCTGCGGGTGTTCTCGCGCTTGGATGAAGATATCTACAAGCCCGCAGACATCCACGAAGGCTTGGAATCTACATTGACGATTCTTCGCAGCCAATACATCAATCATATTGAGATGATTCGTGATTACGGCACGTTGCCGCTCGTAGATTGTTATCTCGGTCAACTCAATCAAGTGTTTATGAACCTTCTTGCCAATGCAATTCAATCAATTGATATGAGTGGCAAAAAAACGGGTACAATTCAGATTCGCACCAGTATAGATACGGGTGCAGAGGTTGTGCGAATTGGTATCAGCGATGACGGCACTGGCATGAGTCATGATGTGCAAAAACGCATTTTTGATCCATTCTTTACTACCAAAGACGTTGGCAAGGGTACAGGGCTTGGACTGTCAGTTGTTTTCGGCATTATCCAGAAACACAAAGGTCGCATTGAAGTGGAAAGCGAGCTGGGCAACGGGAGTACATTTACAATCACGTTGCCATTGAAGGCTTTGTAGTTCGTTGTACGTCCAATAATATAATAATGATATCGGGTATTTCTGTCTGCCCTTTAGGCTTGTTTGAAAAACCGCACGATTTCTCGTACGTGGCTCACAATCGCCGCGTCTCCCATTACCTGTGCCATTGCGTTTTGTGCATCCCGTGAAATCTTCTCGTGGTCGAGTTTGTTTGCCTCCCGTAGGTCGTCGAGCAAGATGCGTAATTCTTCAAGCTCTTCGCTTTGCCGTGTCTGTGCTTGCTCCTGAGCGAATGCCCATGAATAATCGTTTGTAGCATCAAGGCGTTTCAAAAGCTCGTCCACATTAGTCGCAATTTCGTTTACCTTCGTCCGTAGCTCCACCACGTCCTCGCGTGGATATGAAATATGCGAACGAATATCTGTCAAACGCCGACGCACGTACTGATATGCCCGCATAATCGGTCGCGCAAACGTAAGCAACAGTGCCGCTCCTGCGCCAAAATAACCCAAAAAACTCACGCCCGATACTGCTAACCACAGCATTAATAGCGCGGTTGCAATATGCAATCCAACTGCCATCGTGAGCGAACGCTGTACCCACGCTTGTGTGTAAGCGATGTTTTGCTCGTCCACTTCGATGCCGTGTTTTCGCGATTCGTCCGCTTCGGTAAGCACCTCACGTGCCTGAAAATGGATATTCCACGGTACGGTTACAATGGTGAGCAGCCAGAGCAAACCCAGAATGCCGATAATCCAGTCCAATGGAGGAATAGCTGATACATCAACCATCTTCCACACAAGCCAGCCTAATGCTGCAACAGCAGCAAACGCAAGAAGTCCAAAAAATTCTTTCATAGTCGTAAATATTTATTGAATATATGAGTGAGAAATGGTTGTTAATAGTTGCTCTGACTGCTCTTGGTTCTTTTTCGAGCTTGTTCCTTTCACTTCATTTCCTTTCATTTCCTTTCATTTCATCTCAAATTCATGCAGCATCTTTTCAGTTTTTGCATCGCTGATGCGGTTGATGAGTTTTTCCGCTTCATGATTATCGCGGAGCGTCTTTGCAAGTGTGAAACACGATGCCACAAGGAAGAACACGCCCACCGCCAGAAATGACCGTATCCAGCCATCTACCGGCATATAGATGATGCCGAGCGTAACGGCGACAAACGAAATCGCAAACGATATCCACACTTGGAAAATCCATGCGGGCGTATCTTTAGTCAGTGTTGGATGGGTAGCTGTCATTATCGTATCTCCTCAATAATAGTAGATTTCGGAATTTGAATTATGTATTACGTATTTTCTTCCATCTCTCATTATCAATCATCAATCGTCAAAAAGCCGTCAGCATCAAGTCGCCCCGTCATATTCGTTTTGTACCAGCGCATACCATCGCGGTCGAGCAGCACACGTGCGGTCAGTTCGGAGTTGTTCCAATACCCTTTCATAATCTGCGGTCCACCAATCAATACCGTTCCTTGTTCGCCGATGGGCAATTCAGCGAGCGTGTCGGGATGCACGATTGTAAGGGTACTCCCGGGCAATGGTAGTCCGAAGGTTCCAATTTTTTGACCCGTCTGGACTTTCCAATCACCGGGAGTCATCACATCAGGCACGTTCACGGTTGCGACGGGTGTGGTTTCGGTTGTTCCAAAGCCCTCATAAATGTTTAACCCAAATTTCTGCTTGAATGCGGTACGAATGCTGTTGTTCAGAGGCTTACCACCACTAACCACCAAGCGCAATGTTGCGAACATGAGTGGATGGAATGTTTCTTCTGCTGCATAACGTTCGAGAAATGTAGGCGTTGCGAATAGCACTGTTGCTTGTGTACGAGCCGCTTGTTTGCCGAGTGCAAGTATGTCAACCGCATCAGCTTGGCAAACCACCGTCAAACCATTAACAAGCGGTAACAGCATCGTCACTACGCCGCCAAACGCCGTACAAAATGGCAACACTGACAGCACAACGTCGTTTTCGTGCGGGTTCAGCACCTCGGCAATTTGTTTAATATTACCCATAATATTGCGGTGCGTGAGTTCCACAGCTTTAAGGGAATCTGTATTTCCCGCAAAAAATATAGCGGCAGTGTCGTCAAGGCTTGCATGGTTGAAATACAACAAGCGTAGAAGCCATTTTGGTAGTAGTTTGACGGTAAGAGTTCTCGCTGTCCTACTTTTGCCACCGCTTGAGTGACCTCTAAGGTCTTCGGTGTAAAGGATATTCATGCCGGCAAGGATGGATGCGGTTTCAGGAAATTGTTCTGAGAGCGTTGCCACAAATGCTTTCGAGGTAATCACCGTTAAAACACTCGTCATTGTTATGCCTCGTGCAATGTCCGTCACGCCACTTGAATAATCCAACAGCACAGGAGTCAGTCCGTTCATCCAGAGTGCAAAGGTTGTGAATGCTGCATCAGTACTCGTTGGCAGAAGAACGCCGACGTGATTATTCGGCGCTTGAGCTTTGGAACGTGAAAATTGTGTCTTCAGTGCCGTTGCAAACGCAATAGTTGCTGTAAGCAATTCTGTATGCGTGAACCGTTGTTTACCATCAACAAGCGCCATCTTGCCGCCGTGCATTTTTGCGCTGCCAAGCCATGCGTGATGAATAGGCGTTAAAACATCCGAATACTGTCGCCATGCCTGAACAGAAAGCCCCAGCACTTTTTGTTTTACCTCCGCTGCCGTGCTGGTATTTGGTATGCGTCCGCCGAACGAGACGGAAATAAAACGTTTATCTACAAACCCGTGTTCTATACCGCTCCGGCGCAGGGTTGGCGTGGCGGACGAAAATGACGAACCCCACAATCCACGCAGGTAAAACGGCACAATGACGGCATTCGTCCCTTGCACAGCACGCTCAAAACCGCGTTTAAAGTCCGCAAGCTGACCATTACGACTGATGCGCCCTTCAGGGAAAAGCGCCACGACTTCGCCCTGTTGAAGTGCCTCGTGAACGTTGACCAGAGCGCCGTCTGCGTCTTTACCTGGGGCAATCGGAATCACGCCAAATAATCGTAAAAATGGCTTTAGTGCCGGATTTTCATAAATGGAGCGGATCATCACAAAACGAATTGGGCGTGGGCAGGCGATTTGCAGCACTGCCCAATCGAACCAACTTGCATGGTTGCCCAAAAGCAGCACCCCGCCTGAGCTGGGAATGTTTTTCATGCCGAGAACACTCAATTTGTATCGTTGTGTAACAAGGAGTGCCATCATGTAACGAATAAATGCTTGTGGTAGCTTCGAGAGCGCATAAATACTACCCGCAAGCGCCACCACTGCCATTGCGTAGAGAATGAATACGGTGTCGAGTTTGTATAGGCTCGTCAGTAGCGCCGTCAACCCCAAAAACAATACCATCAGCAAGTTTTGCATAAAATTATTCGCGGCGAGCACTGTTCCCGCCTCGTCGCTGCTGGCGTTGAACTGAATAAGTGCGTTGAGTGGAATAATGAACAAGCCGCCCATAATACCATACACAAGGAACATTGCCGCCAGTACCCACAGACTATGAATTGCGGGCAATACAAACAACACCGCCGTCAGCCCTAATGCCCCAAGCGGTACAATGCCTGTTTCGATGAATTCTTCCGACGCTTTACCCGCTATAAACGAACCGATGATGATACCCAAACCACCAAGCCCCATTAAACCGTTTGCAACGGTTGTATTTTCCACGCCGAGTGTTTCCTTCATGTAGGCAGGAAATGATGCGAGTACGGTTTGATTGATACCCCAAAACACTGCAATACCAACAATACTCAGCCAAATTACCTGCGAACGTCGCACACCACGCAGATTTTTGCGGAGGTAGCCAAACGAAGCGTACTGTTTTACGTTGAACTGCATCGTTTCGTCCGTTGGGCGCTTTTGTTCAAGGCGCAATGCGAGCAAAAATTCCAACGTTGAACAGCCCACAAGCAGCCATCCAAGCGGGGCTATCGAGCGTACAATATCAGGGATCGTCTGAAAATGCGGTGCGATGAGTTGTTCAAACAGTGCGGAAAATGCGACGGTTCCGCCCAAAATTGCAATAATCGTCACGGCTTGCACGTAGGCATTGGCGGCGGCGATATTCTCTTTGCCCGTTAATTCCTTGATGTAGCCGTACTTTGCAGGCGAATAAAAAGCGGCTTGTGTTCCTAAAAGCAATGTCAGTAGAAACGCTATTTCAAACCAACCCATGTAATAACTGAGCGTGATCAAGCCTGTGAGCGGGATAGCGGTAAATGCAGCGATTTTCACGATCCGATCTTTGGGGTATTTGTCCGAAAGAAAACCCGTCGGCGTGAAAAAGAGAACGAACGGCAATACAATAAAGCTGTTTACAATAGCAGTGAGGATAATCTGCGTGTCGCCGCTATAATACTTGAAAATCGTATTCTGGATAATGATTTTGTGCCCCAAATCCGTGAACGCATTCAAAAACGCAATCGCAAGATAGGCAATAAAACCGCGAATTTTCAGAATCTTTAGCATAATTCGTGGTAAATAGTTGCAGAATAGACTGTTGACGTATCAACTTCTTAGGTAAAAAAATAAAAACACCGAAAGGTAAAAGTTATCCTCCGCCTGTTGCTAAGCCGTTCCGAACCTTCCGCATCAGACGAATAATTTCCTCAATCTCCTTCTTCGTCAAAGCACTCATAATCTCGTGAACACGCTTAACATAGCGCTTGTCAAGTTTTTCTGCCAGCTTTTTGCCACTTTTGGTAAGCCTTATAGTATAGCTGCGGCGGTCGGTTTCGTGCGGTGTGCGCTCGATACAGCCTTGTTTTTCCAATCGGTCGAGCAGCCCCGTTATATTTGATTTATCCACGAGTAATTTTACCCCCAAATCTTTCTGCGAAAGCTCTTCATTGCTATCGTTAAGCAGCACGAGAATGTTAAACTGCGCTTCGGAAGCAAGTTCCGGCTGAAAAAACTTTCCAGATACTTTTTTGAGCAGCAGTGATGTCCACCATATACTCATCAATGCCTCGTGTTCGCGGCTTGCGAACTCTATGGGAAGGTCAACAGAGGCTTTCATAATTATACCTATTCTATTCCTTGAAACAAAAAAAGTTTGCGGAGAAACATCATTTGTATGACGCACTCCACAAACTTACATTATTTTAGTTTATATGTCAACTAAAAATAGTTGATATGTAA
>JANYIG010000025.1 GCA_025358765.1 Candidatus Kapaibacterium sp. | reverse complement strand
CGAAGCGGCTTCGTGGGAACACAAGAGCGTACAATTCCATCATATTACCGAAAATATTTCATCAAAGATGTGTATCCACAAAACACCATTATTTCGCTTCTGAAGACGTATCAATCGCCGCATATTGAGTTGATGCTCTTTGAAAAATCTGTAGATATAATCTCATCATCAACCTCGCAACACCCATGAACACTGATTTTAGCAAAATATTTGTTAGTGCTGCTACTCCACCGAAACAAACAATAACAGCATTCTGGTTTGTGTTCGGCGATGGAAAAATGCTCATTCACACGGACGTAAAACCCGTGAATGGCTCGCTAAACCTTGAATCTGGGCATCTTGAAACACGAATCCCGCACTTTTTGGCTGTTGCGGAATTGGGGATAAATGTGATACGCATACAATATTTGGGAGCGTTTGACGGTATCCCATGTTTTTCGGGTGAGGCAGAGTCAGGTACGGAAGCGCCGGAAGAGATGAAGTTTGAGAATTTACGCGGCTTATACGGTTTGGTTGACGAAGAACTCTGGTTTGTGGCGGCACGTGCATTTCAAATTATGGATTGGGATAGAACAACGCTGTTTTGTAGCCGATGTGGTGCAAATACTGAGATGGTAAGCCACGAACATTCAAAACTATGCACAGCATGTTCCTTCACGCAATATCCGCGTATAGCTCCAGCAGTAATTATGCTTGTGCAGCGTATGAATGCTGGCCGTCGGGAAATTTTGTTGAGCCGTTCGCCACAGTTTCCGAAGGGAATGTACAGCATTCAAGCGGGTTTCGTGGAGCCGGGGGAGTCGTTAGAGGAAACGGTTGCCCGTGAAGTCCTTGAGGAAACGGGCTTGCACGTACGGAACATCCGCTATTTTGGTAGCCAGCCTTGGCCTTTTCCCCACTCGCTGATGATTGGTTTTACAGCGGAGTACGAAGCAGGTGAACTAACAATTGACGGCGTGGAACTTGAGGAAGCCGCGTGGTATTCGGCGGACACATTGCCGAATATCCCACCACGTCTGAGCATCGCACGAAAACTCATTGAATGGTTCTTGTCCGCAGAATCTCCCGAACTCGCTCCACATCGGTAGGGGTATCAATCGCTACAAATTCAACCTCTGTTTCCACGCAAAGAAATTCTGCGCCGTCCTCCAACAATCGTAATTGTTCAAGTTGCTCCGCTTGTTCCAGCGCCGAGGGCTTCAACTCTTGGAATCGCAGGAGTGTCGGTGTGCGATACGCATAAATTCCAATGTGTTTCCAAAATAGTTGAGTCGTTGATTGTTGATTATCTAACTGTTGATTATTCAACTGTTGATATGTCAACCACTCTGCCTGCGACTCGGCATCTCGTACAAATGGAATCGCGCTCCGTGAAAAGTACAACGCTCTGCCTGTTTTATCCCGCGCAACCTTGACGACGGCTGGGTTTGATAAGTCCTCTGCATTTGTTAAGCGTTTTATCGGCGTGGCTACGCTTGCGTTTGGCGTGGCTGCAAGTCCACGTAATAGGTCGTCAATGACTGCACCCCGCAACAATGGCTCATCTCCTTGAATATTGACCACAATATCGTACTGCTTACCCGTTATCTGGTAGGCAGAAGCAATGCGGTCAGTGCCGGAGGGCAGTTCTGGTGCGGTAAGTACGGCTTCTGCGCCAAACGATGAACAGACATTTGCGATACGTTCATCATCGGTTGCAATAAGCAGACGTTCCAGCAATGTGGCTTCCCGAGCGCCTTCCCAGACACGCTGAATCATCGTTTTGCCAAGCAAATCTACGAGCGGCTTACCCGGAAGCCGCATAGCGCCATAACGAGCAGGTATTATTCCGATTGCACTCATTTAACCAATCACTTTCGGCACTTTGAAGAATACGCCGTTGTGCTTCGGAGCGTTCGAGAGCGCTTCGACAGTCGTGATTTCGCGTTTTACCTCGTCCTCGCGGAAAACGTTGATATCCGCATCGAGAATGGTTTTGAGCGGCTCCACACCGTCGAGGTTGATTGCCTCTAACGCATTAAAATACTCAATAATTTGCTCGAACTGTTGACCAAATCGTGCTTTTTCTTCCTCACGGAATTCAAGGCGGGCAAGTTGGGCTATTGTGTTTATGGTTTCTTTGGAGACAGCCATAGTAAAATGAAGAATGAAGAATGAGGAATTATTGTGTTTTTTTAAGTTCTATGAGGTCTAATTCCGCAGAAATTCTATCGGATTCAGCGCCGTCCTGCAAGCCACCAAGCGGTGTTTCGATGGCACGGCGGATTTCATCGTGCAACTGTTGATCGGTGTTTTGTTGGTCAATCATTTGCTGGTCGGTCGCTGGTTCTTGCTGATTTTCGCTGTGTTGTCTTTTCGCCGTTGTAGTATTTAGTACCGCCTCCACGAGGATTTTTACGTCGGGAAGGCGCACGATATCGCTTGTTCCAATCTGATGCGGCTGAATCAGTAGTACACCATCGTTTGCGACTTGGATGAGATTTCGTTGCACCCCCGGACTAAGGCGCAATGTGCTATCCAGAACATAAGCTGCAATCAGCCGTTTGTTGTTGCCGAGCGTCGCATGAGCAACCGTTGCTAAGGCGGTATCGCAGTTTCCGTGAGCCAATCGTGCTAATGTGGATGCCGAACACGGAGCAATAATCATCACATCGCACCAATCCACGAGTTTTGTGTGCCAAGAATTGCCATATTGACGCTCTTGCTCGAAAATGTCCATCACAACACTACTGTCCGTGAGTGCTTGTAGCATCGAAGGTCTCACGTACTCGGCTGCAGACGGCGAAATGACGACGCGTACAATATTGCCACGCTGCAATAACTCTTGAATAAGTGTCAGTGCTTGGTCTGAAGTCGGGCTTGCACAAATGCCAACGATAATATTCATGGTGCTTAAGTATCCATTAATTCAACGGGGGAATGTTTCCACCGTTTGTGTTGCCACGCCCAAAGTTCGGGGCGTTTGCGGATAATTGCCTCCAACGCCGCTACGTGACGGCATGTAAGTTCACGGATGCCGTCTTTTGTCGGAGCTAAATCTTCGTGCGGGATACGCTGGATGTCCACGACGTAGCGCCCGTCATCCATACGCTCCGTACACCCAATGAGCATGGAGGCGTTATAGCGTAATGCAAGCGCAGCGGGAGCTTCGTATGTACACGCCAAGCGCCCAAAAAACGGTACAAAAACGTCTTTTTCCGGTGTGGCTGCTTGGTCGGCGAGCATTGCGACTGCTTCGCCTGCTCTGAGTCGCTCTATGACTTGTCGCGCAGCTTTATCCATCGGAATAAGGTGGTTGCCCGTGCGTGAACGATACCATTGTAAATACCTGTCTGCGTAGCTGTTCGACTGGTGTGTGACGATAACGGAAATTGGCAGATTCACGAAAAGGGGAAGCGCGAATGCCATCAACTCCCAATTACCGTAATGCCCGGAAACAAGCACTAAACCTTGTTTGTGTTGATATTCATCCTCGATAAGATGTAAATTACGAAACTCCACGAGTTCGCGTGTTTCCGATGGCAGCAAGTGAGGAAACATCAATAGTTCAAGAAGCGTGATGCCCAAATTATGGTACGACGAACATTGAACAGCAAGATGCCATTCGTGCGGCTGTTCCGGAAATGCCTGTGCAATATTGTCCAATGTTACCCGTGCCCGCGACGCACTGAGCAGCCGCAGAGCCGTTCCGATGGCATGACCCCAACGCTCACGCGCTAACGGCGAGAGCCGATAACTCACCACACCCAAGCCACGCATGAGGCTCGTCAAACCGATATTTTTGAGGCTTTTTCTCACAAATTTTTAATGTACAATCGGCATCCTTGCTTCTTGAAACTTGTTGTTTGCAATCATACCATTCCGCTTCGTTTTCGCATAAACCACTCGACGGAAAACAGTGCCAATGCTGCCGCCAGAAGCCACGGCAGATTCCAAAGCGCAAACTCGTTGCGCTGCGTGATGGGGCGAGCTTTGAACGTAGGCGTAGTGCGAATGTCGCGCAAAATTTTGTTCGGGTTGCGAGCAGCTTCCTCAGCGGTGTAAAATTTTCCGCCCGTGCGCTCTGCCAAACGCCGCAAAAACGCAGCATTCATACGAAGATTTTGGTATTCGATATTTAATTCACCAATACTAAAACGTCCTTTATCCTCGCCGTAAGGTTGATTGTTCAACGCAGCCAAACCGATGAACGAGTATTCACCCTGCGGCAAACCCTCTACCTGTGCTGCATAGCGCCCGCCACCAAGTGCCGCAAGTGGAACTTCGCGCGGCTGTTTGATGCCCGTGCCGGAAATTGTGACTCGCACGTCCGCATTGTCAAGCGGGTTATAGCTTTTGTCATAGACTTGTCCGGTAATCTCCACTTTTTCACCATTGCCATAAAGTTGGCGTGTGGTCTTGATACGAACGAATTTACCTTGGTCGCTTGTGGTCAACCAACGAAGACTATTTTCCAAAAACGTTGCGAAAATATCCGGAACCTCCGAACGCCCTTTGGCAGTTTCTGCCGCAAAGCCAAGCAATTTCCAGCGATACAGCCCATAACCCAATACTGCCAGCGATTTTGTGTTATTGAGTGTACGTTGTACGATAAGCGGCTCGTTGAGCGCAACATTATTCACCCGCATAGATGCCAGCACTTCCGCTTCGGGCTTGACTTTGATGAACGTTTCTGTGCGAAAAAGTGGGGGAAGGCTGTTCCAAAGTTTTGTGTCCGCGTCCGTGCCAGAGAGCTTCATCACTGGGTTCGAGAGCGCTTGTTGTTTTACATCGGGAAGCACCATTAGTTCTTGTTTACCAACAGAGACGGTTACAAACGGCAGATATGGCTCTAACACGCGCAATTTGGCGTAATCAATATCTTTCGATGCAACAAACAAAAGAGGCTTACCACGTCCGGCTTCAGTTTTAATTGCCTCCACAACGCCTATCGGTGTCGAAACAGCTGGAAAGCCCACCAACACTATGGCTTCGGCTTCGGCGAGTTGTTGTGTGAGCTGCGCTTGTGACAGAGTATTGCCTGCGGAGCCAGAAGGATTGCCTGCATCGCTGAGAAACTCACCTGTTTTGGATTCGACAAACGCTGTGCATTCAATAGTGTGATTTTCCGTAAGTGCCGTTCGGATGAAGGAAATATCAGGCGTTGGAAGCCCAGCAACCATAACGACTTTGCGTTTATTTTTCAGCACATTCACAAACTCCGATGCCGTATTATTGCGGAGCGTCAACTCCTCTTCAACACCAGCAGAATTGATGCCCGACGAATTTTTAATTTCTGCCGTCAGTTTGCGAACGCCTTCTTGTTTCGGTTTGTATTCAAACACGCAGGTAATGGTTTGCCGCTCAGAAGCGTTATTAGACGGGCTTTGTAGGCGAATTTTCTGTTCGCCAATCACCTCGCCACCGTCGCGTAGTGTTACCATTGCCTCGCCGCCAGAAAAACCAGCCGTTTGGACGTTGACATTCACGGGCAACGATGAACCAACATAGCCAATTTCGTTCGTGATAATGGCTTGAATACTCATATCTTTGGGCTCCGTTGAATCACCAATGCCTACGATATACAAAGGTCGTGCAAGCATTTCTGCGGCGTAGAGCGGGTTTTCGCCTGCATTAAATGCGCCATCGGTCATCAGCAATACGGCACGAGTATTGGTGCGCTCTGCGCTTTCCGTACTTTCAAACAAAGTTTGAAGCGCTTTTGCGATATTCGTAAACTGTCCGTCGAGCTTGAGGGAATCCGTTGCAAAGCGCTCCGCAAGGCGAACGTCTGCGTCGAAGAGCAGAATGGAAGCACTATCGCCGGAGCCGTTGATAGTGGCTGGTTGCAAGGCATCAAGCGCTGCACGGTAAGCCTGCCGGCGGTCTTGCGAAGCATCCTTAATCCCTGCCGACTGAGAGTTGTCGAGCAACACCGCCACACGGGGTTGTTCCTCGCTTGCGCGGACAATATTGACGATAGGCTCAAACAGTGCAAACAGGAGTATCCACAGGGCAAATAGCCGCAACAGCGTAAGGACAACTTTGCGAGACGTAGAAATCGGTGGCGTGGTGACACGATATGCGTAGAAGGAAAGAGCGGCTGCGGCGATTCCGCACAAGGCTACAAGCCACCACGACGCACTTAATCCGAAAGAGTATGATGTCATTGAATATGTGATTCTAACCGTAATAAACGAGTATTCATTTGTAATTGAAGTTTAGATAAATTCCTGAAAACCGCATCAAACCTTACGCGCAATGACCCCACTCAATTTCCCCTTATAAGGGGAGAAGCAAGACGCAACACGTCTTCGTGGCGGCTTGCAGAGGGGTGATGCGCTTGAGGGTAATCAAGGTTATCTAAACTTAAATTGTAAAATAGCCAAACTTGTGGGGTTTTCAAAGGGCGTTCTGTGAATGATGGTTTGTGTTGCCCGCTTTTGCTCGTGGTTTATTCACGCATCGCCGCTACGATTTCTGCCAAAGCCTGCACCGCGCTTCGTACCTCGTTGTCGGTCGTGTCCTTCGAGACGGAAAAACGTACCGCTGCCCGACCTTCCGCCGCGGGGCGATTCATGGCAACCAGAACGTGCGAGGGTTGTACACTGCCCGACACACAAGCAGAGCCGTTCGAGACCGCCACACCGCGCATATCCATTGCTTGCAAAATTGCCTCACCGTCCAGCCGATCCGCGTCGGTGAAGGAGATATTTACAATATTTGGCAACGCAAGAATATCATTCTCATTATTATCAGGCGTGTTGAAGTGAATCTGCGGAATCTGTATCCCGAGCAAGTTACGAAGCAGCACTGTTCGTTCACGCATGATAGCAGCGCGAGCGTCCATATTGCCGATGGCATTCCGAGCCGCCGTCACAAACCCCGCTATCAGTGCGGGCGATTCCGTACCGGCACGGCGGTTGCGTTCTTGAGCGCCACCTTGTTGATGTGCCTTAAAATCAATCCCTTTGCGGATAAACAGCGCTCCAATGCCCTTCGGACCGTGAATCTTATGAGCGGAAATCGTTGCAAAATCCAATTGCAAGCGCTGCATATCGAACGAAATTTTACCGAAAGATTGTACGGCATCGGTATGCAAAAAAGCGTTCGGTACGACTTCTCGCAACGCTTCGAGCGGTTGAATCGCTCCCGTTTCGTTGTTGGCGTGCATTACACTTACTAATGTCTGTGCGCTGTTAAACGGTGCTGCCTCCCGAAATTGCACAAAACCATAGTCATCCACAGGTAAAATGTGCAAAGAAAAACCTTGACGTGCCAGTTCTTCTGCGGGGTGTAGCACGGCGTGATGTTCAATACTACTCACGAGCAGTGTATTTACGAGCTTTGATTCCACACAACAGCTTTTCAGCGCTGTATTATTCGATTCTGTACCGCCGCTTGTGAAAATCAATTCCGCCGGATGAGCATTGATGAAATGTGCAAGCTCCTCGCGGGCGTTTTCAACCATCACGCGGGCTTTGCGTCCTACGGAGTAAACCGACGACGCATTGCCAAAATCATCTTTGAGCCACGGGAGCATGGCTTCTAACACGTCATCATCAATCTTTGTGGTAGCGCTGTTATCGAAATACATCATGCAAACCTCCGTATCTTCCGTTATTCAGCGTCTGTTGTTTTGGTTAAAAAATATTCCAATTCTTCATTCGCATTTTTATACGTTTTTTCGTAATTTTGTGAAATTTGTTCAACCGTAGTCGTAGAGGACAACGCATGAAATCATCGCAAGAGTACAACAACATCACGCCGGAGCCGAGTCCTGACCTTACTC
The DNA here is from genome assembly GCA_025358765.1 of Candidatus Kapaibacterium sp. Classification (GTDB taxonomy): domain Bacteria; phylum Bacteroidota; class Ignavibacteria; order Kapaibacteriales; family UBA4661; genus JANYIG01. The sequence goes on along the minus strand of JANYIG010000025.1, from coordinate 4,750 downwards.
CATCAGACGTGATCCGCATCCAACTTGCCGCATTGCAACATAATGACGAGGATGATGGCGGTATTGCCACTGCTTTCCAATTTGCATCGCCCGGCAATCGTGTTTACACAGGACCATTAAGCCGCTTCAAGCAAATCGTCCGCAATCCGGCGTATAGCATTATGATTAACCACCGTTTGGCAGAATTAGAGCCAGTGACAGTTTCGGGCGATGTTGCCCAACAGCGTGTTCTGGTTACTGGTAACGATAGCCAAATGGTGATTTACACCTTCGTGCTGTCGCGTCAGCGTGGTGATCGCTTCCACGGCTGTTGGATGACCGACGGTGTGAGTGTTGATGCGATGCTCTGGCTGAATTAAAGTAAGAATTGTGAATGAAGAATGACGAACGCTCAATTGATAATTCTTAATTCCAAATTCCCCTCACTCCCCTAACGCCATAAACGCCAGAGCATCGTCGTGATTTTCGCTGTGGAGCTTGCCTTTTTGCTTAAAATACAGCATCGCCGTTGGTCGCCATTCTATCCGCATACGCCGCATCAATTCTTCTACCGAGACGTTTTGTTCCACAAGCAAGATGCCCGCCGTGTGGCGCAATGAAAATGGAGTAAGTTTTCGATCGCGCCCTTGTTTTACGCCGCTTGAATTTAACCGTTGAACGATTGCCTCCCGTACGCCGCGAATAGTAATGCGCCCGTGCATAGAGCGGTTGCTGTAGCTGGTGAACATCGGCGCATCATCGGCGAGCAGTGTGCGGTCATCACTGCGGGTGTCGAGGTAGGCATGAAGCGCCTTCACGGTTTCGAGTGGTACAGGAATGACTTCATCTTTGATGGTTTTGCCTTTGCCTTGCACCAAAAGAATCCATTTTCGCCCCTGTTTTTTCAAATCGCCAATATCCGCTCTCATTAGCTCAAGTTCGGAACATGCACAACCAAGCATTGTACGAATAATAGCGCGGTCGCGTAACCCAATAGGGCTAGTATCTTCGATAGAATTGAGCAAAATGTCTATTTCTTGCAACGTTAGGAAGGTGCGATTGTGTGCGGTTGGTCGTCTGCCGCCTTGTACCCGTTTTGCGGGGTTTTTCTCCAAAATGCCGGAATCAACAAGATATTGACACAAGCGCCGCAGTGCCGTCATATACGTGGCAACGGAGATTTCCTTCATCTTTTTGCGCTTAATCAAATGCTCTTTATAGCGCTCTACGTCTCGCACGCGAAAGAAAAATTTCCTATCCAACGCAAAAAACTGAATAAATTCTTTCAGCGACCGTTCGTATGTACCGCGTGTTTCCTTGCTCTTTTCGCCGAGCGAACCGATGAAGCTTTGAATATGCTTCACGACAGTCGGTAGCGTGAGCTTTACGACGGGAAAATTGTCTTCAATCATAAAAATTGCTGGTTATGTGTTCATTTGACGCTGGTCACTCGGAATTATCGGACAAACTGAAAGAGCTTTGTTTTTATGCTGGTTCCCTGATGCATTGAGTCAGCTTGCAAACGATACGAATACACGCCGTTGGAAAGACCTTGATTACTCACTTTGACGCTATAGTTGCCAGCAGATTGTTGCTCATTGACGAGCGTTATGATTTTTTCGCCCACCAAAGAGAATATTTCCAATGTTACCATCGCTTGCGTTGGTAGAGTGTAGGTGATAAAAGCCTCATCACTGAACGGGTTTGGGGTAATTGTGCTACCACCGAAAAGCTCCGAATTAACCTTACCCGACGCTTGCATATCCGTAGAGTTATTAGCCAAACCGCCAGAAATATTTAAAACCGCTATCCTGTGGCTCGGCGCGGCTTGGAAGTTAGACGGGGCCGTAGTTTTAGCGCTTAACGAAAAATACCCTGGTGCGGTGAATCGCACGTCTGACCATTCTGCATATCCACGCGCCAAGGTTCGTGTAAGCCCTGATTGTGCCGTGATAACAGGGCTTTGAGATGATTCAATCAATGTCACGGGCATTTCAATGTCCACATCACGGCTACCAAGGGCATCCTGCGCTTGAACGCCGCATGAAAATGCTTGTCCAATATAAATAGCGTTTTGTGGTGTATTGATGCCAGTAAGTCGGTCTGCTTGCACAATCACGCGGTTATCATCGCCTGCAACGGAGCTTGCCATCGGCTGCATGCCACGCGCTGCAAGCACCGAGCCAGTTGGGTCAAACCCTATTGTATTCACCACGCACGAAATCTGTTGGTGATCGCTGACCGGAGAAGCAAAACTTACGCGGAGAGAAAATGTCCTGCTGCCACCATCCGGCACGATGCCTTGCATTCCCGCGAAGCGAAGTGGCGAGCTGTTTACAGCAATTTCACCAATGACGACTGAATCACTACAAATTGCCGCCCGACGCAAGAGCGAAGCATTTTCGACAGCAATCGTTATGGCTCGTAGGATGCTTGGAATGCTGTCACGGATACCGTCGTTCACCACAAAACGGAAAACGTCAATAGACATTGTGTCATTTGGCGTGATGCCAGTTTCATTCTGATAGCGAATATAGGGAATATTTTGCGGCACACGAAATGTCGAATCTGCTTTTACCGTTGTTGCATCAATCATATTATTAGGGCGAAGGCGGAACACGCCATTTGTCAACGTTCCTACCACGAATACACCGTCAATATCCGTTCGCAGAACATTTATGATAGATTTTACAGGAAGCCCATTGTCGAGTAATGTCCATGTTGCGCCTTCATCCATCGAACGGTAAATATCACCGCCAATGCCGATAACGAGCGCTTGATCGGAAATGGAAAGTGTTTGAACATTCATCGTTGAAAAAAGCGCACTCATACTTTTCCACGTCAAACCGTTATCCACTGAGCGATACGTCCCGTTCGTTGTTGCCACAAACAATGTAGATGCGTTTGTTGTTGAAACAGCTACAGCATTGATGGTGCGGTACTTCAATCCAACGCCTACATCTGTCCATGTAGCGCCGTTGTCCGTCGAACGAAACAAACCATTGCCCGTTCCGGCGAAAACAGTTGAAAGTTTGCCATTCGTGGCTGATGGCGTAGTTGTTGCCAACGCGTAAACCGTTGCCGCTTCTTCGGTAGAAAAAACTGCACTTGTGACGTGTTGCCACGTTACTCCCGCATTAGTGGAGAGGATAATGCCATTTCCGCGTGTTCCCGCAAACCACGTGGAACCCGATGAAAGCAGCGAAAGAACGGTCGGGTTCGAGGCAGTGGCACTTGTAAATGTGTTCATCGTTGACCACGTAATGCCGCTATTGCGCGAGAGAAATAGTTGTCCGTTCGATGTAGCAGCAAGGAGTGAAGCAGTCGCAGAAGAGGAAGCGCTCAATAGTGGCGTTGACGTACATGGTGCAGATGAAGGCAAAACCGCAATGGTAGATAGCAAGAGATTACTCAATCCGTCAGAGCGAGGAATCCATGTTGTGCCATAATCCTGAGAGAAAAAAACGCCTTCGTTCGTTGCGATGAAATATTCACGATTATTGAGTGCGAGGTCACGGATACCCGGTAGAAAGCCCGTTGGAAGGTGCGTCCACGTCGTGCCGTAATCCGAAGAGCGGAATAGCCCTTCATCCGCAGCGTAAAACAGGAGTGTATCGCGCTTATCTTGATTCGGTGCTATCATCTGAGTGAACTTGCACCAATATGAGCCGCCGTGAAGTTCTTTACTGAGTGTTTTCCACGTGTTGCCGCCATCAATGGATGCAAATAAACCCCGCGAACTACCGGCAAGCACAAGAGTGTCGCGTTCGCGGGGAACCGTCGTGACGGCATACACCCAGCCATCGGTGAGTGGTTTGAGTTGCCACGATTTTCCGCTGTCGTCCGAACGGTACAAGCCGAACTGCGTTGCCGCGTACATACGTGAGCCAACAACGGACGTTTGCGACACGCGAAAATTATTCAGATTCGTAGTGTTCCATGATTTCCCGCTATCCAAAGAGTAATGCGCTCCTTGACCAATGCCGATAATCCACGTGCTGCCCATCACGTCGAACGAGCGGACAATGGGTAAACCTCTGTCAAGACCACTGTTCAAAGGCAACCACGTTTTGCCCGTGTCTGCTGTGCGTTGCACTCCGCCTAAATACGTGCCTGCGTACAAGGCTCCATTCAAGAAGTTGATGGTAAATACGTCTAAATACGTGGGATTCGACGGACCGATATAGCGCCAAGAAGCCACCGAGGACGGTGTATTATCGCCTAAATAATACACGCCACTTTGGTAGATTCCAAACGCGCCTGTGCCGCCCGTACCGGCGTAGATGTCTTTTCCGTTCACAAGTAATGTGCGAATATCACGATTGGAAAGCCCTTTATTGAGCGGCTTCCACGTTATACCGTAATCATTCGAGACTGCCACACCGTTTGCTGTTCCGACGTAGAGCGTTGTACCTTGCACGGCAAGCGCTTGAACGGTTCCACTAACGGCATCGTTAGCATCTTGCCAAGCGGATTGTTCTCTGAGAGTGCCGGAGGGCGATTGCGGTGATAGGGACTGTGAAATAAGAGCGGATACGCTAGAACAAATCAAGAATATGATAATAGCGAAGATTTTCATATATGCTATGTTGGTGAAAAACAAACGTCGAAACAAAAGTCTGGCAACAAAATTATTCCCTTTTGGGTGATAGAATGCTATTTTTTATTTCCGGCTGTCCGCTTCTTAGCGGGCTGTCGGATTGACGCGGCGTTGTATTCGACAGCCCGACCCCGTAAGAACAGGGAATCGGACAGCCGAATAAAAGACGGT
>JANYIG010000011.1 GCA_025358765.1 Candidatus Kapaibacterium sp. | reverse complement strand
AGAGCTACATGGGTTGATGCTTAACGCCGACCGCGCCGACCGTTGCTACGAAACAGCTCTGCGCCTTGTGGTGGAGGTTTTTCAACAAGAAAAGGAGCATTTGACGGCAGAAGACCGCAAAATGTTGGAAAAACTGTCCTCGAAAGTTGCGCTCACGGAATGCAACCTCACGTTGCAAACACTTCTCTTCGTGGTGTTCGAGCAGGAAAAGCGCTTCGATAGGGCAGAAACACTACTTTTTAGCATAGCAGAACAAGAGCCAGAATGGAGCGTACTTGGATTGGCATTCTACCAACGGCTTGAATGCTTGACTGACGAAGAATTAGCGGCGGGGAAATTTTCTCGCATCGAGATAGAACAAGGTCTTCACGATATTTTACTTCTTACACGAACGAATGAGACGAACGAATGATAAATGAAAATATGATAAATGAAACCATGACAAGTGCCATTCTTGCTGCAATCGTTGTTTTCAGCTTCTCGCAGACCGCATTGGCGCAACAGGCGACGCAGACCGCGCCACCTCGTGCTTACACGTTGGGTGAACTCGAAACTGCGGCGTTGCAAAACAATCTTAGTTTGGCGGTTTCACGGTTAGACGTAACGCAATCCGAGAAAGACGTTGTGACGGCTGGCTTGCGACCGAATCCGGTTGCAAATATTACCGGTGATGTTCTAAATTCTGGAAGTACGCAATACGGTTTGGTGCTGTCGGTGCCGATTGAACTCGGCGGAAAACGCGGCTACCGCATTGAATCCGCCGAAGCGCTCACAAACACTGCGCGGCTACGCTTGTTAGATAATGTTCGCCAAACGCTGCTTGGTGTACGGATTGCGTACTGGGATGTACTCGGAGCACAAGAATCCGTGCGGATTGCGGACAGCAACCTCACGACGTACGATAAACTTGTAGCATTAAACGAACTGCGCTTCCAACAACATCAAATCGCCCAGACAGAGCTTCTGCGTTCGCAATTAGCTTCGGAGCAAGCGGGTTTGCAGCGCTCGGAAGCAGCACTGAATCTTCGTAAAGCACAAAACAACTTACTTCTGGCGCTTGGCAGCAAGGACGCTACACCGATTGCCGTGCGCGATTCGTTGCGCCCCTTAAGTCGCGTGATTCCTTCGTTCGAGCAGCTTCAGCAAACAGCCTTTACACGCCGCGCTGACTTGCTTGCGGCGCGTTCACTGAAGCAGGCTGCCGAGGCAAATCAACGGTTGCAAGAAGCGAATGGGATGTTTGACGTATCTGTTTCTGCCGATTATTTGGTGCAGCAAGGTACGCCATTTTATGGGGTTTCAGGACAAATTCCGATTCCGATTTTTAATCGCAATCAGGGCGAACGCGAAAAAGCCGTGATTAAACTCGAACAATCTGACCGTCAGGCGGATTTTGTCGCACTTGGCGTTACGACCGACGTGCAAAGTGCCTTTGCCGAAATTCAGACGCGCACCGCCGCACTTCAAAAATTCCGCTCGGCTGTAAACTCCTCTGGCAGTACGGATATCGGAATTTTAGCGCGAGCAACGTCTATTAAAACGGCATCCGAATTTGCCTACAAAAGCGGTAGTATCTCGCTTTTGGAGCTTTTGGATGCTGTTCGGACCTATAACGATATTTACAAAAGTTATATTGACGCGCTTACGCTATACAACAAGAGCATTGCCACGTTGGATGCAGCTGTGGGTGCGGATAATGGGGAATAATGAAGAATTAGGAATTAAGAATTTTGAATTAGGAATTGAACATGGAGAATTTGACAATGAAAACAAAACAAGTAATTGCTACAGTAATAGTCATGGCGCTGTGTGCAAGCTGTTCACATAAGGAGGAGCAAGCCAATGAAGGTGCGAAAAAAGCTACGCAACAACAAGGCACATCACAAAATGATGGTGCAACGATTACCCTCAGCACCGAGCAAGCACAACGCTTTGAGACGGTGACGGTGCAAATAGCCCAATTTACAGAAACGCTTCGAGCATCGGCACGAACAATTGCCGCAGCAATACCGGAATTAGAAACCAGTCGCCCACTTGTGATTTTCGAGACGCAAGATATTTCGCAGATGTTTTCGGATTATACCAAAAACAAAGCTGGCTACGAACGTTCCTCAACGCAGTTGGCACGGATTAAGGAACTGCAAACCAACAACGCCGCATCGGGCAAAGACGCATTGGACGCACAAACAGACAAAAACCAGAACGAGGCATCGTTGCGCGAGTCGGAAAGTAAATTGCTCCAAATAGGCTTAAATCCTCAAAAGCTCGGCGCATTACCTGTTGGTGCAGTGATGATGATGTGCGATGTGCCAGAGGCAAAAATCGGTGGCGTGAGCATGGGTGAAGAAACAGAATTTGAGTTCAACGCTTTCCCGAACGAGCGTTTTCGCGGGCGTGTGACGAGTATCGGCAACACGATTGACCCACAAACTCGTACCGTGAAAGTTGGCATTGAACTCCCAAACACAAAGAACAAAATTAAACCCGGTATGTTTGCGTATGTTCGCATTCAAGAACGCGAGATTCAAGCCATCAGCGTGCCGCATGATGCAGTGGTGAGCGCTGACGCAAAGACGTTTGTGTTTGTAAAAAAAGATGCGACTACGTTCGAGCGCCGCGCCGTTACGATAGGTGCAGACAACGGCACAGAATTTCAGATTATAGCGGGGCTGGAAACCGGTGATAAAGTCGTGAAAGTCAATGCGATTTTGCTCAAAGGCATGAGCTTCGGCTATTAAAAAAGACCCGAAATTATACGACAATCATTCCCATGTTCCACGTGGAAATGCAGTCTGGGCGCTCTGCGTCCTCTCAGGTTCAATACATCACCCTCAACACACGAAAATCCATTTTGAAGTACATTCATGATTGAAAACCTTATTCGATTTGCGCTTAAACAGCGCTACATCATCCTTGCAGCCTGTGTGCTGGTTATCGGTGTGGGCGTGTGGGCGTGGACTGCGCTGCAAATCGTTGCCTACCCAGATGTTGCGGACACCGAAGTTGCCGTTATCACGAAGTTTAACGGGCGACCATCGGAGGAAGTGGAGCAACAAATCACGATCCCGATTGAACGAGCGTTGAATTCCGTTCCACGCGTAATTTCGCGGCGTTCACGGACAATTTTCGGGCTTTCGATTGTCAAACTCACCTTCCAAGAAGGCACGGACGATTATTTTGCCCGCCAGCAAGTATTGGAAAAACTCAAAGATGCGGAACTCCCGGATGGCATAGATCAATCCTTAGCGCCGCTTTCCACGCCAGTTGGGGAGATTATACGGTACGTGATTGAAAGCGACCCGCAGCACCCGCATTCCGCAATGGAACTCCGCGAAATTCAAGATTGGGTAGTATCACCCAAACTTCTGCAAGCCTCTGGTGTGGCGGATGTTGTCAATTTTGGCGGGCTCGTCCGGCAATTTAATGTCGTTATCAATCCTGTTCAACTTGAACGATATAAATTGACAATTCAGCAGATTGCAGAGGCAATTCAGGCGAACAACGGAAGCACTGGCGGCAACATCATCAAATCTGGCGCATCGCAGCTTGCCATCCGCAGTGTAGGCAGAATCACAAAACGCGCAGACCTTGAAAAAATCGTCGTGACAACACAAAACGGCACACCTGTGTTTGTGCGAGATGTGGCAAGCGTGGAAATTGGATCGCTCACGCCTTCTGGTGTTCTGGGCTATACAGATAACGTTCGGAATGTGGACGTGGAGAATGGCGTGGAAGGCATTGTGCTGATGCGGCGCGGCGAGAATCCGTCGGAGGTTATTACCTCCGTCAAAGAGCAGATGAAAGAATTGAACGACGGCAAGCTACCCGAAGGCATGAAGGTCGTGATTATGTACGACCGCACGACGCTTGTGGAGAGTACACTTGAAACTGTTGCCAAGACTCTCTTTGAGGGCGTTTCGATTGTCATGGTCGTACTCGTGTTTTTTCTTGGCAATATCCGCGCAGCCATCTCGGTGGCGCTCACCATCCCACTTTCGCTACTGTTTGCGTTTACTGTGATGAAATTTACGGGTATTCCAGCAAACTTGCTCTCGCTTGGCGCGATTGACTTCGGTATTATCGTTGATTCGGCAGTGGTGATGGTGGAAGCGATTATGCGTCATTTGTCTCATGCAACGGAGGAACAGCGTAGGCGCGGCAGTGTGCGGATGATTTTTGCGGCAGCAAGCGAGGTGCAACGCCAAGTGTTTTTTGCCGTGGTGATTATTATTTTGGCGTATTTACCACTCTTCACATTGCAGCGTGTTGAGGGCAAACTCTTTTCACCAATGGCTTATACGCTCTCATATGCTATCGGAGGCTCACTGATACTGGCGTTGACGGTTGTGCCTGTCGTCTGTTCGTTCCTGCTGGCAAAGAATTTTTCTGAATGGCATAATCCGATTGTCCATTGGCTTGAAACTTCGTACCGCAAAGCAATAAGCTTCACGCTGAAAAACCCTATCCCCACTATTGGGACAGGTCTGGTGGCGGTCGTGATTGCTGTGGTTGTGGCGGGCAATATTGGAACGGAGTTTTTGCCAGAACTCGACGAAGGTGGCTTCAATATTCGATGTATTCTTCCGGCAGGTGTTGCCCTGAGCGCTGCAAAGGATTATCCAAACACGATTCGGCGAGAAATTTGTGCGTTTCCAGAAGTCAAATTTGCAATCTCGCAACACGGACGCAACGACGACGGCACCGACCCTTACGGTCCGAACCGCATCGAAACACTCGTGCAGCTTCAGCCCTATAATTCATGGAAATCCGGCAAAGGCAAACAACAATTGCTCAAGGAAATCAAAGGGAATCTCGAAAAAGCAATGCCGGGCGCAGGGTTCAGTTTTTCGCAGCCGATTTTAGACAACGTGACGGAGGCAGTGACGGGTTCGGCAGCAGATTTGGCAGTGCTTGTGGGCGGTGATAACATCCCCGAACTACGCCGCGTGTCCAACGAAGTTTTACGAACGATTAAGCCTATTCGTGGAGCAACCGAAAGCGGCATTGAACAAGAGGGACCTCAAACACAACTTGTTGTGGAGGTCAATCGTGAGGCTGCTGCGCGGTACGGCATTACCGTAAAAGACATTGACAACATGCTCGAACTCGCTGTTGCGGGCAAGCCTGTGAGCCAAGTCTATGAAAGCGAACGTCGTTTTGATATTACGCTTCGCTACACCCAGCAAGACCGTGCTACGCCTGAAGCAGTGGCGAATATGTTAGTGCTTACGCCCGCTGGCATGAAGATTCCACTCTCGCAGATAGCAACCGTGCGGCTGTTAGAAGGGCAGACGATTATTGCCCGCGAAGACGGTCGCCGCCAAATGGTTGTTCGCACGAATATCCGCGAACGCGATCAAGGCAGCTACGTAGCCGAAGCGCAGCTTGCAGTACAAACCGCGCAGAAGGCGGGCGAAATCAAAATCCCTGACCGCTATACCATTGAATGGGGCGGACAGTTCGAGAACCTTACCCGCGCTCGCAACCGCCTTGCGTATATCGTCCCAATAACGCTCTTGTTGATTTTTGTTGTATTGTTTTTGCTGTTCGACAACAGCGCCAAGTATGCGGGCATTGTGATGATGAACGTCCCGTTTGCATTGGTGGGTGGTGTGGCGGCGCTGGCGCTGCGCCATATCAACTTTAGCGTATCGGCTGGCGTGGGCTTTGTATCGCTCTTTGGTGTAGCGGTAATGTCCGGTGTGTTGCTGATAAGTTACATCAATTTTCTTCGCCAAGAAAAAATGGAGCGCCTGAAAATTGCCGTTATAGATGGATCCGTGACGCAGTTCCGTCCGGTGATGATGATGATGATGGTGGCACTGATTGGTTTAATTCCGGCTGCACGGGCGACCGGCATTGGCTCTGACGTTCAACGCCCACTTGCAACGGTGATTGTAGGCGGTTTGGTGTCTGCGCTGATACTCACCTTACTCGTGATGCCAGCGCTGTATTATGTCATTGAAAAACGTGCTGCCAAAAAAGCTGCTGCCCGCAAACGAAGCGGCACAACTAAAAAAATCCACGAGGAAGAGGCTTTTTGACGAGTATAAAAATAATGATTTAAGTTTAGATAACCTTGGCTACCCTCAAGCGCATCACCCCTCTGCAAGCCGCCACGAAGACGTGTTACGTCTTGCTTCTCCCCTTATAAGGGGAGATTGAGTGGGGTTCTTGCGCGTAAGGTTTGATGCGGTTTTCAGGAATTTATCTCAACTTAAATCATTATTTTTATACTCGTCAAAAAGCCTCTTCCTCGTGGATTTTTTTAGTTGTGCCGCTTCGTTTGCGGGCAGCAGCTTTT
>JANYIG010000247.1 GCA_025358765.1 Candidatus Kapaibacterium sp. | reverse complement strand
ACGCGCCGGGCAGTGTGGCAGCTGTGGTGGGGAACACCGTAGGGTGTTCCCAAAGCCCAGTGGCGGCGTTGCGGAAGCGCAACTGCCAACGCCCAAGCGCTCCTTGCAATCGCGTGAGCGTGGTCGAAGCCGGAGGTGTTGTCTATGAAAATTAACGTATCCACTCGCTGAAAACTATCTGTATTGTAGAAGCAACAGCAGTGTAATCGGCTTCTGTCAGGCTGCCAAGTTGCCGCTCTACAAGAGATTTTTCAAGTGTAGCAAGTTTGTCTGTACGTACAACAGACGGTGCAAGAAGACCTGCCAATTGCCAATCTCGAAGCTCGGTATCATAGAGGGTTTGTGTCTGTGTAGTAGTAACACGTACAACAAGCACATCATTGTCACCCATGTCGGCAAGAACCAATGCCGGACGACGTTTAGAGCTTCCAGAAGAAAACGGGAATGCCATCAGAAGAATATCCCCTGCTTTGTATTGTTTCATAGAGCATCATAAAGAGCATCATTGGGGGAATATCCCTGTACAAATTCATCTCTTGTAACAGTGTTCCATATACGCTCTTCCTTTTTGCTGTAGTGCGGTTGCTCATCAAGCAATACGAGAACGCGAACAAGTTTGTGTGAAATCACCCGAACGGCGATTTCTTCTGGCAGATGGAGAGCGCCTGTGTCATCAACTTCGGCTGTACACTCGTAGGCTTGCATAAGTGGTCTGGTTGTTAGTGATATAAGACAATGCATTGAATACAAATTTATCATTTCCCCAACTTCAACTTCACCAAAAACGCACCCGGACGCAGCACGCCGTTTCGTGGGTCGCTTTGGTCGGGAATGTCCACGCCCATGATTTTCCCCGTTGCCCAACCGTTGACATACAGCGCTGTTTCGTCGGGCGAAAGACGAATCGTTACGCCCATGCCCGAACCCAACGATAATGCGCCTAAACACACGTTTTGGGGAGAGTACTTCGCAACAAACGCATCATGCCCTTGTGCGGGGGGCGTTTGTGCTGTAAGCGTCGTGCCGTTGCCGAAGTCCACCGTGTTGTACACGTTGCCCGTGATGTAGATGTTGTCGTTGCCGTCGGCACACAAATCCATGCGTCCTTCACGCCCTCCGGTGTTGCCACCGAGCGAGGCAGTGCCGACTTCTTTGGGCAGATAATGCGTCCACGCCGTGCCTGCTTGGGAGGTTTTGGTGAGGAAATATTGTTTGCGGGCTTCGTCGAGAGCGAGGATATAGACGGAGCCTGATTTGCCGAGGGCAATTTTAGCATCGGTGATTTCCCCAGTGGCTTCGAGGGGAACGGGATATGTTTTTGTGAGCAGTCCGTTCGTGTCGAGCGTGACGATGTTGTAGCCAGTTTTCATGCGGACAATGCTTTGTGTGGCAGAGGTGATACCGAACTCAGAGCCAGCACGGAGGAAGATGGTGGGGTTGCCCACATCGTCGGAGGCAACATCGTAAGCGAGGTCGTTTTCTGTGCCGCCCCATTGGTGGTGCAAAAATGGCGCTCCATAACCATAATTAACTAAAACAATAAAACAATCTGCTTTACCATAAGTAGGGCAGGTATTTTTAAAATCGGTTTTCGTAATATTTAGAACATTTGTTCCGTTGTCTACTTTAGGCTGAAATTCATCTGTAAAAGTTCCAACCATCCAGGTACAACGCCCAAAGCTACCAGTATAAGTAACGACTCCGTTCGCCCAATACCAAGATAAATATTTTTGCCCTTTTGCAATCGAGGGACCAACAACATATCTGTACCCTGACCACGGATACGGGTCGGTATCAGGTTTGCCAAATACTGTGTTGTAGCGTGTGTAAGGGTTGGTAATTGTCGAACCCCTCGAGAGCCAGTTTGGGCTATCGTTGATAGGAAAATCTTCAATAGACACGTAACCAGCATGAGGTTGATCGTCGGCAACCATTTCCCTCACAAGACCGGATTCGCCGCTACTTTCCACCCGGGAACCGTTAAGCGTACCGTCATGGTTATAAGTTTGCGTAGCACCTCGATTTTGCCCTGATACTCTCAATTCTCCCAACGAAAAAACGTATTTTGGATTTACATCCATGACAACCCCACGTGTCGGCTGAATCCACTCAAGCGTGGGAGTAAAAGGAACAAGCGGTGTGCTGGGACCACTCGGCGATGAGCAACAGCCCACTAACAATGTTATGAGCGCAAAGAGCGTGATAGGCAGTGTTTTGATTTGCCGCAACCGTAAGAATAAAGCATCCATAGTAATTTCCAAAAGGGGTAGATAACCACAGTAAAATACGAAAAATCGGGGTAATCTTCAGATTACCCCACTATTCACCTTATCGCGCAATGATAAGCGCACGGCGTTCAACAATAATTGTGCCGTTTGACAGATGAGCCTTAACACGTACGGAATATGCGCCACTTGGCAGTATGCCCACAGGAATAGTAATTTCCTGCATTCCAGTTGAAAGTCGCTCGTTCGATAATGGAGTAAGGATTATGCGTTGTAGAGCATCCACGACCTCGACAGTAACCATTGCATCGTCTGGTAAACTAAAGCGTAGTCCTACCTGCGTTTCTGCTGGATTCGGGGCAGTCAGCAAATCTACGGTGTATGGTTTTGGAATTGCCGTAGATTTTTTATTTGCCGAAGACTGCAAAATGTCAGGCTTTTGCGTCGTTGAAGTAATAGATGCTATTTCACCAGCTTT
>JANYIG010000348.1 GCA_025358765.1 Candidatus Kapaibacterium sp. | reverse complement strand
CGCACAGATTTTAGGCGTGTTTAGCGGTAATGCCCTTCCGCCTTCCGTCGTCAGCACCGGTGGAACAATGCTTGTGCGTTTTACCACCGACGGTTACAACCCAGACCTTGGGTGGACGGCGACCTATTTTTCATCGTCCGAGCCAGTTACATTGCGTACTACGCCCTCTGTTATTAACTTTAGTGCGGTTACTTTCGGTAATGTCACGCTTGATTCATTCACCTTAAGCGGCTCGAACCTTCCTTTACAAGGGAATTTTAGAATTGCCGTACCCACGGGGTTCCGTATTGCGTTAAAGTCAACAGGTCCATTCGTGGATACGCTTATCATTGCCAATACAACAAAAGAAGTCAACAACCTTACAATATTTCTACAGTTTACACCGTTAGCGCCGGGTGATTATTCAGGGCGTATTTTTATCTGGAATGGTACAGGCATCGCCAATATACCAGTGTCTGGTTTTTCACCACCCGCAATTTATTGGGAGCCGTCCAATGGTCCTTTTAGCGGCAATGTACAAACGCTTTCCATCGGTGCGGGGAATACGGTGATAGCCGGAACATATGGGGGAGTATTCCGAACCAATAGCGGCGGCGCGGCGTGGATACAAAGCAACGACGGATTAAACAATGCAAACGCTCGCTACATCAATGCCTCGTTAGCCACCAGTACTGGGATGTTTGTGGGAACGGAGCAGGGCATTTTTCGCTCGCTCGACCGAGGCAGAACGTGGCAGCCCTCATATAATGGCATTGCGCCAAAGGATTCTATAACCTCAGTGCAGGCATTGGGCGGAGTGGACGGAACAATTGTGGCAGGAACGTCGCGGGGAATCTTTGTTTCGTACGACAATGGCTCCTCCTGGGCTGAACTTGATACGGCATCGAACACAACAGCCATTCTGCTCTACAAAAGCAAGGATGTCCGCGAAAATGACCAACAAATCACGGAATACACATTGTTGGTTGCGGATCATGAAGGCTATATCTATCAAACAAAAGACTTTGGCGAAAACTGGGAAACAGGGTTTGCAGGCTCAGATTCGTATGTCACCTGTTTTGCCCTCAATGGCACAACGCCATTTGCTGGCACCTTGGGCGAAGGAGTTTATGCCTACTCCAACGATAACGCTGACAAAACATTTCAATGGCAACCAGCAAACGGTGGGTTTCCTGACGATTACAGCTACTACGTTCGTGGACTTTCAGCCAGCAACAATGTCATTTACGCTGCCACCGATGCGGGTGTAATGCGCTCGAACGATAACGGCAAAACATGGGCGAAAAGCAATAAAGGTATTACCGAACCTTACGCAAACGCCGTCGTAGCAAACGGTTTGGAAGTCTATGTAGGAACCGATGCGGGCGTGTTTCGATCGGTGAATCAAGGTGGTTCGTGGTCGTCCGTCAACACAGGACTTGCTGCCGCGACCGTCACCGCAATGAAGGAAAACCGAGGAACTGTGTTTGCTGGAACAACCGGAAGCGGCATCTTCCGTTCGCAGGATAATGGCATCACGTGGGTACCATCCAATAACGGTTTGCGAGCACGATTCGTCAACGCATTTGCCCCAAAAAATCGTGACATCTTTGCTGCCGCCTACGATGAATTTACACCGACGAATCCGCTCATTAGCCCAGGTATCTTTCGTTCGTTAGACAACGGCGCGAGTTGGACAAAAGCCTTGGAAGACACAACAATTTTTGATAGCAATAACGGAGGACGCTATCATCTCGGATTTTTTTCATTGCTTTCCACGTCTCGCGGCATCTTTGCTGGTGGCGAATATGGTCGCATCTGGCGTTCAACCGACAACGGCTTCACGTGGTCGAGCGCAGCCAGTTTGAAAAACGTCCTTCGAGACCTTGATTACTCTGTTAGCTGTCTGGCGAGTGGTTCAGGCAATAGCATTTTTGCCGGAACAGGGTTTGGTTTCGATTTTGCAGGCAGAGCAAGCGATGGCTTTGGCATTTACCGCTCCGACAATGATGGGGCGACGTGGACGGACGTAAGCGCCGATTTTTATCCTGGTTCAGAGACGACTTATGCACTGCTCAAAAAAGACACCTACCTCTTTGCCGCAACCAGTGGCGGTCTGTACCGAACGCGAAATAATGGTCGGACATGGGATTACCTCCAAAAAGATAATACTGCGTATTTACCCGATAGCGTAACAGTGGTTTCCCTCTATACCAATGGTGGTGTCGTTTATGCGGGAACATCCGATGCAGGCGTATGGCGAACGTTAAATGATGGTGAATCGTGGGGCAAAGTGAGCGACGGCATTGCCAGCGATGCGGATGTGTATTCGCTTGCCAGTGGGGGAGGCACGGACTTGTATGCAGGATTAGGCGGCAGCACAATTTTCCGCTCCTCGCTTCAATTGCCCGTAAACTCTTCACGAGCATTTTTTGAGATTCCTGACACGCTCACCGCCGCTCCGGGCGACACCGTCAGCGTTCCAATCATTCTGAGCAATATTCAGTCGCGCCCGCCCGGAAGCCTTGTTGTTACAACCACGCTCCGCTTTAATGCTTCCTTGCTCTATCCAGCCGTTAAGCAGGGGTTAAAGGGAAATATCATTCTTAGCGATGACTCGCTTGTGGTAAGTGGCGACCGCTTGATTCCTTTGCAAATCACCATCCCTTCTTCTGTAAAAATCGGCGATGCTATTGACACATTAAAGTTTAGTGCAGCCTTGGGTAACAGTGTTGCTACACCGCTCACACTCACGAGCCTTGCATCGGGACAAGGTGTGGTGCTGGTTGCACAAAAACCCGGAATTTTTACGCTGCGCGGGCTGTCCGAAGCAGGTGGAACGCGGTTGTTTTACTCGGAGCGTGCGCCATTGCTTGCGCCAAGCTCGCCGAATCCTGTTGATAACGTTGCTGTTGTGAAATTTGAAATCACGACTGCGGGGCAAACCTTGATTTCGGTGGTGAACGTCTTTGGGCAGACGGTCAAAACTTTGCAGTCGGCAAACATGCTGCCGGGTGAGTACGAAATCCCGCTCAATGCTGCTGATATGCCGCCCGGAGCATATTTTATTGTTCTGCAAACGCCGAGATACCGCGTCACACAACAGGTTCACGTTATTCGGTAATGAAAGATTGCAGAAGAATTTCATGTCACGGGAGCATGGAAGTCGCTTCCCTCCGTATTTTAGTGCTTCCGTGATTATTTCGTCTTTCTACGCTTCATTAAGACATTCAGATTACTTTGTAGATTTTAAGAGTCAGTTTTTCGTCGAGGTCATTTCACAATCATCACTATGAAACAACACGTACAACAGTGTATTGCGATTGCAGCAAGCGCATATATGCTTGGTTCCACAGCATTTGCCCAACAGCAGAAAGCATCCGAACCTCCACCACCGTCTGAGGTGACAGGTATTAGTTTTGGCATTTTTGGGCAGGGCAATTACAACATGCACACCGCAAATTTCCTGCAATTACCGTACACTAAGATTGAAAACTCTGAAAATATCAAGAATTACATGTTCCGCGACGGTACGGGAATTGGTGTTTCGGGCGGCATTCTCATTGAAGCGCCACTTGCATCATGGCTAAATATCGGATTGCGTGGCGGATACATTGGGCAGAATGCAACATTATTAAGCGCACCAACCAACATCAGCGTTGGCAGAAGCGATGGGAGCATTGACCCGAGTGGACTCTTCCAACGCACCTTCAACGCCAAACTCTCTACGGTTGGCGTAGAGTTGTTGTTCGGACTCAAGCCGTTTGGCGGGCTAACGGTGTATCTTGGCGGGCGGGTGGATTGGGCAATACTCAAACGCTACGAACAATACGAAGAAATCCTGCAACCGTCTGATGGTGTCTTTGAAAACGGCGACCGGCGGCGAAACGTACAAACAGGCGGTTTGCCAGACGTGCGGAACTTTGACGTTGCAAATATGAATTCTGCGTTAATGGCGGGCATCGGTTATGAAATCCCGATAAGCTCTTCGCGAGCATGGACGCTGGCTCCGGAGGCATTCTATTCTCGCGGAATGCAATCGGTTATTCGCAGCACGAGCCTTCAGCCGGGCGAATATTGGAAAACGAACAATGTTCGTGCGGGTCTTACTCTGCGCTATTATCCCGCCCGCGATGCCAATTTCGACGCTCAAGATTACAAGATGAAACAGCTTCTTGTATTGGAGCAAACTATTGCTAAAGAACGGACAAAAATTCAAGAACAACTCCGTGAACTCAAACAATCGGGTGTTTCGGTCAAACTCACCAACATCGTCGGCGTTACTGAAAACGGCAAAGAAGTTGAAAATCCCACCGTTCGTGTTGAGCAATTTCAAGCTACGAACACTGTACAATTACTCAATTATGTCTTTTTTAACGACGGTTCGTCGGTATTTCCGGCGCGGTATCGGCGCATTGGCATGGCAGATCGTGAGGGATTTCGGATGCAAAGCCTCGCCCAACTCAAACCGATTGATGTGTATTACAACGTACTGAATATTCTGGGGCGGCGGATGCAGGATAATCCGCAAACAAAAATTACGCTGATAGGCTGCAATTCAAACACGGGTGCGGAAAAAGGCAATCGTAAACTCTCCCGTCAACGCGCCGAAGCGGTAGGCGACTATCTGCAAGATATATGGAAAATTGCTGCGACTCGTATTGCGATTAAAGACCGCGACTTGCCGGAATTGCCTTCCACAACGGACACACCCGCCGGACAAGCAGAAAATCGTCGCGTGGAAATTATTCCCGACAGCCCGGTGTTGCTGCAACCTATGACGTTCGAGACCACGTTCCGCACGGTTACGCCGCCAGCGCTCAAGATGGACGTAGATATTAGTGCCGGTGCGGGGTTAAAGCAATGGAGCTTGGAGTTTTCGCAGTTCGAGGGGCGCGAATCCAAATCACTCAAATCCACCGAAGGCGGCAGTGATTACCCGAAGCAATTTGTTTGGAACATAGACGAAGACCAAGCTCGGATTCCCAATGCGTCTGGTACGGTTGACATCAAACTTGACATTACCGACATAAACAATCGCAATTCTGACGCGCCATTGGTAGCAATTCCTATTCAAGTCATCACACTTGACGACAAAGCCCGCAAAAAACTTGCCGATAAGCGTTTGGATATTTATACATTTGGTGTGTTCAACAGTGAAACCAACAAAACCACGTCCGACCTAACAACAACAGCACTTCTGCAAACCATCAAAAG
Source organism: Candidatus Kapaibacterium sp. (assembly GCA_025358765.1). Classification (GTDB taxonomy): domain Bacteria; phylum Bacteroidota; class Ignavibacteria; order Kapaibacteriales; family UBA4661; genus JANYIG01. The sequence continues at coordinate 15,748 of JANYIG010000348.1, read as the reverse complement.
TACGATGAAGCCTTCGTCGGTTGTGAAAATCGAAGGCTACGTGGATGGCGAAAACCAAGACGGCAATCTTGATACGTTTTTGTCGGAGCAGCGGGCGCAGTTTATCGCAAAAGCGCTTGGAGTGCCGACCGCGAGCATTTCCACCGTCAAACAAAGCAAAGGCACAACGATGCAAAAAGTGCTCACAAATGATGCTACACTTCCCGAAGGGCGTTTTTACAACCGAGCATTGCGCGTGGAAGTGCAAACGCCTGTTGGATAGGTTAGTTTTACCTCTTGAGTCTAAGATTCTTCCGTGAAAAAAATTGTTCTTAAAAAATCCAGCGCCGAAGAAGCTGCCAAACCGCAGAAAAACTATAAAATTCGCTACGCCGATGAGCTAAACGCTGCACAGTTGGAAGCAGTTATGCACGACACGGGCGCAGCGCTCATCGTTGCCGGTGCTGGCACGGGCAAAACACGAACGCTTGTTTATCGGGTGGCACGGTTGATTGAAGACGGTGTGGCTCCAGAATCCATTTTGATTCTCACCTTCACGCGGAAATCTGCTTCGGAGATGCTGCGCCGTGCCGCGCATTTGCTGGATGGCAGATGCGAGGCGGTTTCCGGCGGCACGTTCCATTCATTCGCGCATTCCCTGTTACGTCGCTCGCCACGGCATCTGGAAGCGCTTGGCTTCAATGGCAGTTTCAGTGTTCTTGACCAATCCGATGCCGAAGATGTGGTGAATTTACTCCGTGCCCAGATTGCGGGCGGTTCCGAGAAAGCAGATAAAAACTCCAAACGCCGTTTTCCCAGAAAACAAGCCTTGTTTGATATTTTTAGCACCAGCGCGAATTGCGTAAAAACCGTTGCAAGCGTCGTCAAAGCTGAATATCCGCAATACGAACAAGAAACACCTGCCATTGAGCAGCTTCACGGCTTGTATGTGGGCTACAAACGCCGTCACAACTTGATGGATTACGATGACCTTCTTACGCATTTTTTGAGCATTATCCGCTCCGCGCCAGAGATGAAGCGCGATTTGCAGCAGCGCTACCGCTACATCATGGTGGATGAGTATCAAGACACCAACCAGCTTCAGCACGATATCGTGTTGGAGCTTGGTGGCTACCACGAAAACGTGATGGCTGTTGGCGATGATGCACAAAGCATCTACTCGTTTCGGGGTGCGAATTTTGAGAACATCATGCACTTTCCCGACTCATTCCGCCATTGTGCGGTTATCAAACTCGAAGAGAATTTTCGCAGCACACAGCCGATTTTGAGTCTTACCAACGAAATCATCAGCCGTGCAGCGTTCGGCTACCAAAAAGAACTGTACTCGCGCAAAAGCGGCAGCACGATGCCCGCCATCATCCGCACTGACAACGAACAAGAACAATCTCAACTTATCGTTCAGCAAGTGTTGGAACTGCGCGAGCAAGGCGTACCATTGGACGAAATAGCAGTGCTGGTGCGGTCAGGTTTTCACTCGTTCGATTTGGAATTAGAACTCAACCGCGCTAATATTCCGTATCAGAAGTTTGGTGGTTTCAAATTTGTCGAGACGGCGCATATAAAGGACATTATCGCCCATTTGCGTGTGGTTGCAAATCCCAAAGATGCTGTAAGTTGGAATCGGATTTTGTTGCTGCTCGAAGGCGTGGGACCACGAACGGCGGCAAAGATTATTGATGCCATCACCGACGGCACGGTAACATTAGACAACGCACACAATGTAGGCTCCATCATCAAAAGCGACGAAAACATCCGTGTACTTTTTTCGGTGTTGGCAAAAGCGGCGGCGCAAACGCAGAACGTGGGCGAAATCGCATGGCAAATCATCGAATTTTACCGCCCGTTGATGAAGAAAAAGTACGACGATTACAAAAAACGTTTGAAGGATGTGGAGACGTTTGGCGGCATTGCCGAGCGTTATCGTTCTATTAACTCACTGTTGTCCGACATGGCGATTGACCCGCCCGTCGAATCCGTAGAAGACGTTGCTGCAACGGGCAAGGACGATGAATTTTTGACGATTTCGACCATTCACTCTGCGAAGGGCTTGGAATGGAATACAGTGTTTCTGATATGGGCGTTGGATGGTCGCTTCCCTCCTGTGCGTTCTTTCGACACGCCGGACACGATTGAGGAGGAGCGGCGGCTGTTTTACGTTGCGTGTACACGCGCAAAAGAGCGGCTGTTTATCACGCATCCCATCAATATTTTCGACCGTGAATCGGGGATGGTTTTGGGCAAAGTATCGCGGTTTATTGAGGGCATTCCCGACAGCCTTGCGGATTATTTTCAAGTGACGCAAGAAGAAGAATGAACGACTTACGGCTATTTTTGAAACGGTAACGGCATTTTTATTTTGCCAATCTGTAAATTTTAGATATGTTGCGTTCCTTCTATCACGGGATATAAACGAGGGACAATCCCATGTTTTTAGACGATCTTCATGAATAAAGAACGACAATTTCTCTTACGCAGAATTTCTATCGCCATCCTCTGGAGTACTGTGTTCTTCACGGTTATGGCTGCCTGTTGTATTACATTTATCACCACAACAACAGAAATGCCTGCCGATGTCTCGGCTGTCTATGATATTTCTCCGAGGAATCAACCACGTGGCGGCAACCAACCTATTGCCAAAAGACTCGTTTACACCGTTCGTTCAATGATAGAGTCCGATGTATTCGTCGGTCTTCTGTTCTTAAGCGTTTGTGTGGCGGTCTTTGGAACGGTTGTGCAAGTATTACCCGGCACTGATACAGTCTCGCTGGAAAATCGCTATTTGCTTATCAATCAGCGAAAATTTGTTATTACATTCAAAAAACGCTGTCCGAATTGCGGCGAGCATCTAACGGGGAATTTCTGCTCTAACTGTGGTCAGTCAAAACAAGAAACCAGCGAACTCACCTTTTGGGGAGTTATTATGAAGATGGTTCCTGACGTTCTGAATATTGATTTCAAATTCTTCCGAACGTTGCGGACACTGTTTCTCAGACCCGGCTTTTTGACAAACGAATATCTCCGTATACACCATGCTTCATATGCAGTGCCGTTTCAATTATATGTAGCGATTGCAGCGGTATTTTTCTTTGCAAGCACAAATATTGATTTTAACGTTGACACCGTTGCTCCATATGTACAAGGTTTTACTCAACGAATTGAGGCAAAAGCAAAAGCGACGAATACATCAACTGATCTTGTCAAAGAAAAGTTAAGTGAAGATGTGGAAAATTACATTCCCATTTATACCTTCATCATGGTTATCCTGTTTGCTGCTTGTTTGAAGGTATTCTATCCATATTGGCACTATGTTGAGCATTTCATTTTTTCGCTGCATTTCATTACTGCGTTTTTGCTAATTTGGATGTTCTTTATCGTTGTGGGATTAAAAGTACCGTTTGTTAAAGGTGCTTTTGAGCCATACTTCATTCTGGTGCCATCCTTGATATACTTAGTGATTGCCTTACGAGAAGTGCATCCGTCGCGCCCGCTGTGGCTAATGGCTCCGATAATACTCTGTTTTTTGGCAATATTTATTGCCTACACAGCCGTCAGTTTGACTATAGGCCTGTTACTTCTTTAATGGGAGTGCTTTTACCTAAAAAATCTAACCGTTATTTGATGGGATGAATACGATGAATACGACACGAAAATTTTTATTGTTTGGTTTTTTTGTTGTGGCTGCCGTTGTCGCAGGAACAGCAGTTTCGCTATGGCGTGTCAGAAATGAACAAGCGAAAAAATTAGATGAGGCAAACAAACAACTTATTGAGTTTAATGCTCAAAAAGATAGCTTGACGCGCAATTTGGCGGATGCAACAAAATTTATTAGTGATGTTTATGTGGAAGTATCCAACATCTCCGGTAAAGTAGCGGTGAGCAATACGTTAGAGAAAATTGATAATTCAAATTACAAAGCGCAAATAGCCGAGCAACTCCAAGTGATTGGCGGGATGGTGGATGACTATAAATCCCAGATGCAAGGAGCCGAGCAAAAGATAGCGCTCCTTAAGCAGCAAAATGTTGCCTACGCAGGGCAGATGCGTGTGTTGGAGGAGACAGTTGCCCAACTCAAAGGTGTTGTAAAAACCCAGCAAGAACGTATTATAGCATTGACGGATGAATTAGAAACGACCAAAGCTGAACGCGATCAGTACAAACGTGAGGCACTTTCCAAAGCAAAGTCACTTATCGCAAAAGAAGAAGAATTGAAAGTAACGACTGAGGAGCTAACCGAAACGACATCGAAGCTCAACACGGCATATTATATTGCTGGCACGGTGGATGAGTTAAGCAGCAAAGGCATTATCGAAAAGAAGGGCAAAGTGTTGTTTTTGGGCGGCGCGTGGCAGCCAGTAGCAAATTTGTCGGATTCAAGCTCTTTGCTGGCAAACTTCAAAAAAATCAACATCGAAAAAGAAAAGATACTTCTTTTGCCCTTCCAATCGTATAAATTCATTTCCGCTCACAATCCTAATTTTGTCGAAATGGGTGTCGGTGAAGTCGGCGTGTCACCTTTTGTCCTTAAAGTAAACAAACCGGATAAATTCTGGTCGCAGTCTAAGTTTTTGATTATAGTCGAATGGTAAAAATGCTGAGTGTACGGTACGGAGCGCATGGTGTAATGTAGTGTGAACGTACGCCAGAATGTTCATACACTATCCAACGACTGTCTTCCGATGAAGTACGCAAAATTCTATCTGCCTCTGTTGGTGCTGATTCTGGCGAAAATTTCCCTTACGCCGTTGTTTCAAGACAAGACATTTGGTTCGCCCACAAATCCGATACGTATAGCGCTTGTTCCCTCCCAAGAAGCCGGCAAAATAATCGCAAGTGCTGACCGCCTGATACATTTCCTCTCGAAAAAGACTGGTTATTCATTTATTGCCGCCATGCCCGCTAATTATATTGCGGCTGTGGAGGCATTTGGCAATAATAAAGCCGATATTGCGTTTCTTAATACATTCAGTTACGTTCTTGCAAACCAGAAATACGGTGCTGAAGCAATTTTGAAGATTGTGCGTCGTAATGGTGATACTACCTACGGCGGGCAATTTTTGACGTATGTGGGAAGTGGTGTCAATTCTGTTGAAGACCTGAACGGCAAACGTATTGCTTACGTTGACCCAGCGTCTGCTTCGGGCTATATTTTACCAAAAGCGATGTTGCAAAAGCTCGGCATTACACCAGCGCAAGAAGTATTTGCACAACGGCACGACAACGTTGTGATGATGATTTATCAGCATCAGGTGGATGCCGGAGCCGCTTATTATTCCGCTCCCGACAAAAAAACGGGTGAACTCCAAGACGCACGGGCGCTTGTAAAAAAGCAATATCCTGACATTATGGATAAGGTGAAAAATATCGGTTACACAGACATGATTACAAACGACCCCGTGATGGTGCGTGGTGATTTTCCGATGACCATGAAGAAGCAGATTACCGATGCGCTTCTGGAATTTCAGTACACGCCCGAAGGTAAATCCGCACTGATTGATATTTACGGCATCGAAGGTTTGCTGCCCTGCCAAAACAGCGATTACGACAATCTCCGCCAAATGCTAAAGAACCAAGGCATGGACGTGGAGGCATTAGTCAAAAAAACGAAAAAGTAGCAAAAAATAGAAAAATTCCTAATCTCACCATTTTCATATACCCATTCGACAATCCTAAAACGACTATGAAACCCTCTGTCCTCCGCATTATTGCAGCTGCTCTTGTGCTGCAATGTCTGATACTCACAAGTATATCCGTACTCGCCTTGCACGCTGGCTCAAGCTACGAGCAAGCCTCGTTCCGAACGCTCCGTTTGTATCTGCCGGGCAAAAAAGCACCACAAGAAGTTATGGCGCTCAATGGCAAAAACGTCGAGATTATGGGTTTTATGTCCGCACTGACGCAGCTGGAGGACATCACAGAATTTGTCCTTGCAGCATCGCCGCCGATGAATTGCTTTTGTCATCCGCCGTTACGCGTGAACGAGGTGATTTTTATTCAAATGAACAAGGGAAAAAAGACGGACTATAAAGGTGGCGTGATTAAAGTACGTGGTCGTATTGAGGTCAACACAACCGTTCAAGACGAATTTGCCGACATTATGTACACTATTTATTGCGATGAGGTATTGTGAAACAACGAACGGAAAAACCTCCATTTACCAACGATGGTCGCACATCTTCACCGAACGGAAGGACGTGGGGACGCGCTGGCGAACCAGCAAAATTACCCGGCAGAAAAGGCATGAAAGGCAAAGGATCGCCCGGACGTGGTGCTTCGGGGCGCAATAAACCCAAAGAAGAAATACTGCAACGAGGAGCTTCGGAATGGGATTCGCCGAGGCAGGGCGCTTCGGGACAGCGTTCATCCACACGCTCGTCGGAGCAACGCCCGCCGGAACGCGCCGAGACAGGAAGAACAGCAAGCAAAACAGCAACGGGCAAAACTTCATCATCAAGAGCAGAGACCAGCAGAAATACGGGCGGAAAACTCACCTTTCAAACACCGCGCCAGAAGACTCCTTCAGACCCAACGGCTATATTGCGCTTGAATAAATTCCTTGCTGATGCCGGCGTGTGTTCGCGGCGCGATGCAGACGAATTCATTGCGCGGGGCGACGTGCGGGTGAACGGTAGAATCGTCACGGAACTCGGAACAAAAGTGCATTTGAGCGACCTCGTGACGGTGCAAGGTGAACCGATCAACGCCGAAAAACATTTGACGTATATCATCTTGAATAAGCCTAAAGACCACATTACGACGATGAGTGACGAAAAAGGACGAAAAACCGTAATGGATTTGTTGCCCGAAAATTTCGACCATCGCGTTTATCCCGTCGGGCGGCTCGACCGCAATACGACGGGTGTTCTACTGATGACGAACGACGGCGACCTCGCGCACCGATTGACGCATCCAAGCTACGAGATTCCGCGAGTGTATTCCGTTGGCTTGGATAAACGTTTGTTGCCACTTCACGCACAAAAAATTGCAAGCGGTATAGAGATTGAGACCGAAACTGAAACCTACACAACTGCTCCCTGTAGCATCTTTATTGACCCGCAAGACGGCAAACACATTACACTCGAAATCCACGAAGGAAAAAACCGCGAGATACGACGTATTTTTGAGTCATTAGGCTACGAGGTGGAAAAACTCGACCGTAAGGCGTATGCAACTATAACCACGCGCGGCTTATTACGCGGCGAGTACCGACACTTGACGCGCAATGAAATTCTTGATTTGGAGCGTGCTGTCGGCATCGAAGATCGCCTTGAGGAAGCAACAACCGACCGTCGGGGGCGTTCTGGTTCAAAAGTTGGTTCAAAGACAGGTGCTGCAAAAACGGGTGCTGCAAAAGCCCCTTCCAGATTGGTGTCAGCAACAAAAAGTGCTTCTCGCGTGGTTCCGTCGAAAACAGGCACTTCCAAGCCCCGTCCGTCCGGTGCAAGTACAGCAGCAGGTGGTAGAAAAAACGTTAAAAAACGTTAAAAAATGCTTATTGGGATAACAACCGCAAACAAATCTTCCATTCATCCGTATTTCTCTATCACGTAAACAACTACAACTATGGGATCCAATCGCAGAGATTTCCTGAAAACAGCTGGAGCAACAAGTGTTGTTGCGGCTTCCGGCTTTGTCCTTGATAATTCGGTGGCGCAAGCGCAACCAATGTCTCAGCAAGCACTACAACAAGCGTCATCTGGCAAGCTCACTGAACACGTGCTTCCGCCGCTTCCTTACGGATACGACGCGCTGGAGCCACATATTGACGCACAAACGATGCAACTCCACCACGACAAGCACCATGATGCCTACGTAAAAGGCTTAAACAAAGCCGAACAAGAACTCGCCAAAGCCCGTGCTGCGAACGATTACGCACTTGTGCAGCATTGGTCGCGCCAAGCGGCGTTTCATGGAGGTGGACACTTCTTACACACGCTATTTTGGAGTATTATGGCTCCAAGCGGTAAGGGCGGGGGCGGTGAACCAACGGGTATGCTTGCGGATAAAATGAAAGAAGATTTTGGCAGCGTGGATGCCTTCAAAGCACAATTTTCCGCCGCTGCAACTGCTGTGGAAGGAAGCGGTTGGGCGCTCTTGCATTACCGCACAGCGGACAAACGCTTGATTATCCTTCAAGCCGAAAATCAGCAAAAGCTCTCCTCATGGGGAACCACGCCGATTTTGGCTCTTGACGTTTGGGAGCATGCGTATTACCTGAAATACCAAAACAAACGTGCAGATTACGTCAAAGCGTGGTGGAATGTGGTGAACTGGGCGGCAGTAGAAAAAAATCTCTCAATGGCGATGAAATAAATGAAATAGACAAACAAATGTATTTTCCCGCCTTCATTCCGCACGCACGGGATAACGGCACCCTCTTTTATACTTTTTATTGTTGCAATACATAACCATGCGAAAACACATCATCATCACCGCCGTATCTTGTTTAGCGATTGGCGCTCTTTGCGGCTTTGTTTTTAAGCCATTCGGGGCAGCCGAAGACATACAAATACAGTACTACAAATATGCAAACGTGTTGCAATATCTTTCGCAAAATGCTGTGGATACGGTCAACATCAGCAAAGTCACTGAAACAGCCATCAAAAGCGCTTTAGAGACGCTCAATGATCCATATTCCGAATACATGCCTCCCAAACAGAAAGAAGCATTTGAAGAAGCATTTCGCGGAAATTTTCAGGGTGTAGGTATTCGTTTTGGCATCTACAAAGATACAATTACCGTCACCTGTCCGCTTATCGGGGGACCAAGCGAGGCAGCGGGTATTCAGTTCAACGATAAAATTGTGAAGATTGACGGCATCAGCGCCATCGGCATAAAACAAGATTCTGTGCCGCTCAAACTCAAAGGTCCAGCTGGAACACAAGTGACTGTTACGATTAAACGTGTTGGCAACCCAGATTTGATTGACTTGAAAATTACTCGTGGCGTTGTGCCAACTTCATCCGTCGAAGGCGCATATATGCTGGATAATTCGGACATCGGCTATGTGTATATCAACAAGTTTGCAGCAACCACCACCGATGACGTTATCCGTGCTGTACAAAAGCTCAAAAAAGAAGGCATGAAAAAGCTCGTGCTTGACCTTCGCTATAACCCGGGTGGTTACATGACTGAAGCCTATCGTCTTGCCGACGAGTTTTTGAAAGGTGGGCATCGCATCGTCTATACAAAAGATCGCAACGACCAAATCCGTGAACAATATTACTCACGCGACGGCAATTCGTTGGAAGATATTCCCGTTGTGGTGATGATTAACGGCGGCTCGGCATCAGCCAGCGAAATTGTGTCGGGAGCACTTCAGGATTTAGATAGAGGTTTGATTGTGGGCGAAACTTCCTTCGGCAAAGGTTTGGTACAGCAGATATTTCCGCTCAATGACGGTTCTGGCGTAAAATTTACGACGGCACGGTATTACACACCGTCGGGACGTTTGATTCAACGTCCATACAAAGACAAAAAGCAATATCTAGCAATGGAAGGTCGTGCTGATTTGAAAGAAGGTGCGAATCTTGATCATACTGGCGAGTCTGATTCCACGCGCCCTTCATTCAAAACTCTTGGTGGGCGGAAAGTATTGGGCGGTGGTGGCATCGTGCCGGATTACGTGATTAAAAGCGACACGTCTATTGCAAAGTTTTACGACTCGCTTGCCCGCAAAGGTGTGTTCTGGGAAGCAGCCGAGAAGTTCGTGCTAATGCAAGGGCAAACTATCCGCACTAAATACAACAAGGATTTGAAGACCTATTTGAACAACTATACCGTTAGCAGCGAGTATTTGACGGTGTTCAAGGATATTGTCAAAGAGAAAAAATTGGAGTGGAAAGAAGTAGAGTTCAAAGCAGACGAAAAATTTATCACCAACAGCATGAAGTACATGCTTGCGTACTACATGTGGAGTTGGAGTGATGGCTCGTTCATCGGGGCGCTCATGCAGCCGGCGCAACTTGAGAAAGCAATCAAACTTTTCCCCGAAGCCGCAAAAATCGCCAAAGCGAAGTAAACATACTATTCGACGGTAATTTCAAGGGTTTGATGCAATCTTCGTGGTGCATCAAGCCCTTTTTTTTCGCTATATTTGCTGTTTGCACCATCGTTGTTTATCATTTGAGGAGTATTGTTTTGAAAGCCTTATTACTTGAGAATATTCATACATCGGGCGTAGAAGTCCTACGCAAAAAAGGAATGGATGTCGTTTGCCATAAACAAAGCCTTTCGGAAGATGAACTTATCAATGCCTTAGATGGCGTGGCATTATTGGGGATTCGGTCGCGGACGCACATCACGCCGCGCATCCTCGACCACGCAAAAGACCTTCTTACTATCGGTGCATACTGCATCGGCACCAATCAAATAGACCTTGAAGCTGCATCATTGCATGGTGTAGCAGTATTCAATGCGCCGTACAGCAACACACGCAGCGTGGCGGAACTGGCGATTGGTGAAATCATCATGCTCATGCGCCGTATGTTCGACAAATCCTCGATGGCACATCGGGGGCAGTGGGACAAGTCCAGTGCTGGCTCGCACGAGATTCGCGGCAAAAATTTGGGCATTATTGGCTACGGAAACATCGGTTCGCAACTTTCGATGATGGCGGAATCGCTTGGAATGCGTGTGTATTATTACGACGTGGTGGACAAACTCAATATCGGCAACGCCGTGAAGATGTCTTCACTCGAAGAAGTGTTGGAAGTGGCAGACGTAGTGACGTTGCATGTGGACGGCTCGCCGGAAAATGCAAACTTTATCGGCGAAAAGGAATTTGCGCGAATGAAGGACAAGGTAATATTCTTGAATCTCAGTCGTGGTCACATTGTGGACATTGACGCTCTCACGGCAAACCTCAAATCCGGCAAAGTCGCAGGCGCGGCGGTGGACGTGTTCCCTGTGGAGCCTTCCGGCACGGACAAGCCGTTTGAATCGCCTTTGCAAGGGCTTCCAAATGTCATTCTTTCTCCCCACGTGGGCGGCAGTACCGAAGAAGCGCAGTATGATATTGGCGAATTTGTGTCGAATAAGTTAATTGAATATTGCGAAACAGGCACAAGCTATGTAAGCGTGAATCTACCACGCATCCAGCTTCCATCGGTGAAGAACACGCATCGTTTGCTTCACATTCACAAAAATGTACCGGGCGTTCTTTCGCAGTTGAACAGCATTTTTGCGCGAAATTCTGTGAACGTTGTCGGGCAGTATCTCCGAACAAACGAACACATCGGCTACGTGATTGCTGATGTAGATAAGGAATATGACGAATCGCTGTTCGACGATTTGCAAAAGGTCTCAAACACAATTCGCGTGCGGATTTTGTACTAACGGTTTTGCCGCTCCGTCACTATATAATCACTTTCCCATCAAATGTATGGTTCTATTTTTGGAATTTTGCGCGGCACTTGGCTGTGGTTTGATGGCTGGACTCTTTTTTGCCTTTTCCATCAGTGTGATGCAAGCACTTTCGCGCCTTCCTCCACAAGATGGTATTGCTGCAATGCAATCTATCAATAGCGCTATTGTCAATCCTATATTCATGGCAGTATTTTTGGGAACGGCTGTCGCTTGCATCCTTGTAGTCGTAGTCTCGATAATGCGTTGGAACGAGCCCGGTGCAGTGTATCTGCTCATCGGTAGCATGATATATTTAATGGGCAGCTTATTCGTTACTATCGTGTGCAACGTGCCTATGAATGAATCGCTTGCCGCCATCACACCGACAAGCTCAAATGCCGCACAACTATGGGCGGAATATCTTGCCAAATGGACAATGTGGAATCATATCCGAGCTATCTCGGCATTTATCGCTACAACACTACTGATCATCGCTTTGCGTATCCCATCAACACGGTAACAATGCATAAAATTCTTTGAACAATAACTTCAAGTAACGTATCTCTCTAACCACAGTTTCATGCAAGAATTAGTCCTTGGCTTTATACCGAACTCGCTACGGCAGGATGCTGATAGCTTTCGCAGAGCACGACTGATCGTAACAACCGCCTTTGTCTCGGCAATTATTGCGTTGTTGTACGTCCTGCAATACGTATTTGTCACGAAAATACTCGCTTCTGCAATGAGCCTTGGTGTAACGGCATGTTCTCTCCTTACCGTTCCGTTTATACTCCGTTCGACCGCATCCCTTCGCTTGACGGGTAACTGGATTGTATGTATGTACTTGACAGTTTTAACTATCCTATGCTACTTCGAGGGTGGTTCCGCAGCGCAAGCACGATATTGGCTTGTGGCGGTTCCTCTGCTTGCCACATTGTTCAATGGCGTACGCTCTGGAGTGCGTTGGACGTGTGTTACTGGCGGGATGATGCTCAGTTTGCACGTGATGAAAACTGCCGGTTATATATTCCCGAATATCGTCCTAACGCCGGATCAGCTTGATTCCCAAAATCTTGCGGGTGCGATGGGGTTGTTGATATTAGTCTTTGTGATGGCGCGGATTTTTGAGACGGGCAAAAATATGACGTTCGCAATGTTAGAAGACGTTCGTAAAGAATCGGAACGCCGTGCTGCTGAGGATTTACAAAATCTGGAAGATATCAAATTTGCAAACGAACGTCGTGCAGCTGAGGATATGCGGCAACTTGAAGGTCATCAAGAATATTTGACACAAAGTGTAGAAAGAATGTTGGCAAGCGTTAATCAGCTTGCAGAAGGTGATTTAACCATGCGTGTGGAGGTTGGAAATGATGATGATATTGCTCGACTCTCGCACGGGCTGACGCAAAGCGTTGAAAATATTCATCAAATGTTTGTCCGTGTGGCAGAATCAGTCAACCAGACAGCAACTACCGTCAGGAATATTAGCATTACGACTGAAGAATTAGCTGTTGTGGCAGATGAACAGTCCCGCCAAGTGCTGCAAGTAGCAGGCGCAGTCGAGGAGATGTCGCGTACAATTGCCGAAAATACACAACAAACATCTGTTGCCGCCTTTGAAGCCTCGGAAGCCAATATGGATGCCCAACGCGGCGGCGAAGTAATCCATAGCATGATTGCGAACGTGAAGAATGTTGGAACGGTTGTAATTTCTGCGGCGGAAAAAGTTTTGCGCTTGGGCAAAAGCAGCGAACAGATTGGCGAAATCACACAGGCAATTGAAGAGATAGCCGACCAAACGAATCTGCTTGCGCTCAATGCTGCTATCGAAGCCGCTCGTGCAGGCGAGGCAGGGCGAGGTTTTGCTGTTGTTGCCGACGAAGTGCGAAAACTTGCTGAACGTACTCAGAAAGCGACAAAGCAGATTTCAATGATGATTTCAACCATACAACGCGAAATGAGCGAGACCGTTCAAAGTATGAATGCTGGCAAAGAGCTTGTGAACGAAGGTACCAACCTCGCCGAGCAGACCTCGCAAGCGTTTGAGCAGATTGTGAACCGCACAAGTACGGTAGCAGACGTGATTTCGCAAGTAGCTATTGCCAGCGAACGGCAATCTGCTACCAGCGACGAGATGGAGCGCAGTATGACGATTATGTCGCTTACGATCGAAGAATCCGGTAAGAGTTTGAGTGACATTGCGCGAAGCATTGAAGGTTTGTTGCGTCAAGCGAACAATGTACAAATGCTTATTGGGCAATTCAAGATTGACGAACGTGGTCTGTTAGGTACACACTCTTCAACGTCAAAAGCCGTCATACGGAAACTTTAGGCAATAGCGTTTTGGAAAGCAATAGTTTTTATTTATTCGTATCACATCCACAAAAGGGTGAACATTTATGCAAGACTTTATTCTCTCGTTTGTTCCAGTCTCGCTTCGTCAGAACGCAGACGTTTTTCGTCGCGCACGGCTTGTTGTTGCAACGTCATTTGTCACTGTGATTGTTGCCAGCATCTATTCACTTCAGTATTTATTGATTTTGCAATCTGGGGTTTCGGCGGCATGTTTGGCATTCTGTGCGGCATGTACGTTCGCCGTGCCATTTATATTACGTTCCACAGGCTCAATTAGCATCACAGGAAATATGGTCGTGGCACTGTTCATGTTTGCAAATATTGTTTTAGTCTATGTTGAAGGCGGACCGGATAGTGCCACGCGCCAATGGATGGTGGCAATCCCGCTCTTAGCAACATTGTTCAACGGCATTGGTTCCGGGCTACGCTGGACGTTTGGGACGTTTGCCGTTCTTATTACCTTCCATATCCTCAAACCGCTTGGCTATATTTTTCCGATGTTACCCGTTTCGCCGGCACAACAATACACGCAAAGTATTCTGAGTATTCTCGGTATTGTCATGTTGGTCTCGGTTCTCTCACGACTTTTTGAGCAGGGAAAAAACAGAACGCTTGTGATGCTCGAAGATGTTCGCAAAACCTCTGAAGATCGTGCTACTGCGGATTTTCGTAACCTCGAAGACCTAAAAGCAGCCAATGAAACCCGTGCTGCGGAAGACCTTCGGCAAATTGCAGCACAACGCACATATCTGGCGGGCAGCGTCGAGGACATTCTTCAGGCGGTGGAGAGAGTTGCTCAAGGAGATTTGACGGTGCAAGTGGCTGTTGGTCAGAACGATGATATTGCGCGGTTATCGCAAGGACTTACGCGCGGCGTAGAAAATATTCGGCAAATGCTCTTCCGCGTGGCAGAATCGGTGAATGAGACTACACATGCTGTCAGCGCCATCAGCAGTGCTACCGAACAATTGGCAGTCGGCGCGAGCGAGCAATCACGCCAAGTGATGCAGGTAGCAGGTGCGGTCGAGGAAATGTCGCGCACAATCGCCGAAAACACGCAACAAACATCTGTTGCTGCTTTTGAAGCCTCGGAAGCCAATATGGATGCCCAACGTGGCGGCGAGGTTGTTCACAGTATGATTGCGAACGTAAAGAAGGTTGGTTCGGTCGTGATTGAATCAGCAGAAAAGGTGATTCGCCTTGGTAAAAGCAGTGAACAGATTGGTGAAATCACGCAGGCAATTGAAGAGATTGCCGACCAAACAAACCTGCTTGCGCTGAATGCCGCCATCGAAGCCGCTCGTGCAGGTGAGGCGGGAAGAGGCTTTGCGGTAGTTGCCGATGAAGTTCGGAAACTTGCGGAGCGGACGCAAAAAGCTACGAAAGAGATTTCCACGATGATTTCGACCATTCAACGAGAGATGAGCGAAGCCGTCCACAGCATGAACGCCGGCAAAGAACTCGTGAGCGAAGGAACCAAACTCGCTGAACAAACATCTGCCGCATTTGAACATATAGTCAACCGTACCAGCAAAGTGTCCGATGTCATTTCACAAGTAGCTGCCGCAAGCGAAGAACAATCTGCTACCAGCGATAATATGGCGCAAAATATGACGGTGATGTCTGAAACGACGGAAGAGTCCAGCAAGGGGTTGGGTGATATTGCACGAAGCATCGAAGGTTTGCTTCGTCAGGCGGAGGATTTGCAAGCGCTTGTCGGACAATTCAGCATTGGCATGGAACGCCCCCAACAACGGCTTGCAGCACGCACGGCAGGATTGTTGCGTGCTTCGCGGTGAAAGATTTGCTCAAGTATGACAAAATCTTACGGACTCATAAGTACAACCGACTTGTCACGCGACAACTTGAACGCACTCCTAAGCAATAATTCGGGCATTTTTTAGCCTTGTTACTCCCTTTTGGACGATAGAACCGTCTTTTATTCGGCTGTCCGATTCCCTGTTCTTACGGGGTCGGGCTGTCGAATACAACGCCGCGTCAATCCGACAGCCCGCTAAGAAGCGGACAGCCGGAAATAAAAAATAGCATT
>JANYIG010000344.1 GCA_025358765.1 Candidatus Kapaibacterium sp. | reverse complement strand
CCAAGGAAGTGCTCTACCATCTGAGCTACATCAGCATACACACCGATTACGGCACCCGAGCGGGAGACGAGACTCGAACTCGCGACCAATAGCTTGGGAAGCTATGACTCTACCAACTGAGCTACTCCCGCACTACCTACCTAAAGACCTTACAAAACACACCTGATTGTTCTTGAGAGCGGGAGACGAGACTCGAACTCGCGACCAACAGCTTGGAAGGCTGTGACTCTACCAACTGAGTTACTCCCGCTTCTAAAAATGTTGAGTTTTGAGTTCTCAGTTCAGTATGGAATGCACTGCCGAATGCACTGCCCCACCATTAAACATCTCACTCAAAACTCAACACGGTTGGAGTGGGTAGGGGGGGATTCGAACCTCCGAAGACGTAAGTCAGCAGATTTACAGTCTGCCCCATTTGGCCACTCTGGTACCTACCCAGTACATATATTTCAGTGCGTTATGCCGTTGTGAAATAGCTTGCAAATTTACAGAGAAAAACAGAATTGTCAAATATATTTTTTGACTTTGTGGATTTTCTCTGTTGATTTTCTGTCGCAAACGTCGGCGTTGATGTTAGCGTTTTATCATCATCTGCGTCATGACTACGCGCTCGACACCGCCACCCGCCACCTCCACAGCATACACGCCCGCAGGTACGTCTGCCAAATGTACTGCTTCTCAAGGGGTTCCGCGCAACGAAGCACGGCAAACAAAACGGCAAAAGCCCTTTTGCCTTTGCTGGAATGTATTGTCCAACGTAGGTTTCTGTGTAGGGAATATCTGTCACAGAACGCTCATTCCCAAGGGTATAATCAATGCTGAATTGCTCACGCGGCGGTGCAGCAGCAGATGATAGATTGCTTTTGAACGATATTCGTTTCCCCTAATAAAGTACATTTGGCAACCAACGCCACCGAACATTTTCATCCAGCATGGCAGGCAGCACCTTCCACGTACTGTACTCCGTATCGCCGCCTGCGGCAAGCATGATGCTGTATCTGCCAGCAGCAACGGGCTTTGTAATCGTTAGTGTTCCTTTGCCGTTTGCATATTCAAGCGTAGTGAGTCCTTCAAAGACAGATTTCATTGTATCGGTTGATTTTCAGTGTTGGCTGTATTTTGAAATTTGTGCAAACTTGTAGTTCGTAACGTTCTCCGTCCGTCGCGGCTCTCCCCAATCAAGAATATAATTTTTCTATGCCTCATTCCGAACAGAAAACCCGGCAGCGTATTGATGAGCAGCTTCGTGCTGCCGATTGGCAAGCCGATACCGTCAATCTGCGATATAGCAACGGTGTACGACCCGAACACGGCAAAAACATGGCTATTGCCGAAGTACCCTTCGGTGAGGGATACGCCGACTATGCTCTCTTCGTAGGTTTACAATTGATAGGAATTGTGGAGGCAAAGAAAAACACAAAAGATGTCATGTCGGATGTCTCACAGGCAGAGCGCTATGCACAAGCCGGAACAGTATTGGAAAACGTTCAATATTCTGGTGCATGGAACACCTACCGCGTACCGTTTGTCTATGCAGCAAACGGGCGTGATTATGTTCCGCAGTTGGAAATTAAATCCGGCATTTGGTTTCGAGATGTGCGCTTGCCGACCAATCATGGGCGTGCTGTGCAGGAATTTCATTCGCCGGAAACGCTGTTGGCTATGCTCGAACACAATGAACAAGCAGCATACCAACGTTTACACGCTGAACCGTTTGACTATCTCAGCGATACAAAAGGCTTGGGATTGCGTGAGTATCAGGTGCGGGGCATTCAGGCAATAGAGCGGACACTGGAGCAGGGACATCGCTCCGCCCTGCTTGCAATGGCAACAGGGACGGGCAAAACACGTCTGGCTATCGGACTATGCTACCGCCTTATCAAGTCCAAACGTTTCCGCCGTATTCTCTTTCTCGTGGATAGGTCGTTGCTCGGCACACAAGCAATGGATAGGTTTAACGATGTTCGTCTGGAGGATTTTCAAACCTTTGGCAATATTTATCACGTTGCCGACCTTGAGGCGAAAACTCCCGACGATGACACAAAACTCCACTTTGCCACCGTGCAAGGCTTAGTGCGACGACTGTTTTCACCTGAATCGGGAGAATCCACGCCTTTGGTGCGTCCACTCTCCATAGATGCGTACGATTGCATCATCGTTGATGAGGCACATCGTGGATACACGCTTGATAAAGAAGTTGCCGATGATGAAGCGTATTTTCGCACCTCAGACGATTACACAAGCCAGTATCGGAGAGTCTTGGAGTATTTCGATGCTGTGCGTATCGGACTTACCGCCACGCCCGCGCTGCATACGGCACAGATATTCGGTCATCCCGTGTTTCACTATTCGTATCGTCAAGCCGTCGTTGATGGTGTGCTTATTGACCACGAACCGCCGTATAACATTCTGACCGAACTCAACAGCGCAGGCATCAAATGGGAGCGAGGCGAAAATGTCGAAGCATTTCAGCAAACAACGGGAGAAGTTGTCGAATTGGGTGCCTTGCCCGATGAGCTAACAATAGAGGTTGATGGCTTCAATAAGCGCGTCATCACCGAAAACTTTAATCGTACCGTGTGCAAAGAATTGGTCAAATATCTTGACCCCGACGACAAACAAAAAACCCTGATATTTTGTGCGAATGATGCACACGCCGATCTTGTCGTCAAGCTGCTCAAAGAAGAGTTTTTGCTGGCGGGGATTGCTACCGATAATCGTGCCATCAAAAAAATTACTGGCTCTGTTGATGACCCCCAAGGAGAAACACGGCTCTTCACAAACGAGCGGTATCCGACCATTGTTGCCACGGTTGATTTGCTCTCGACGGGCGTGGATGTGCCGTCCATTTGCAACATCGTTTTTTTGCGCCGCGTCAAATCACGCATTCTCTACGAGCAGATGCTGGGACGTGCTACGCGGCTTTGTCCCGACATTGGCAAAACGCACTTTCGGGTATTCGATGCCGTGCAGCTCTATCAAGCAATGGCAGATGTCACCGATATGAAGCCCGTTACAAGCAATACTTCCAAAACTTTTGCCACATTGCTTGCAGAACTTGGGCGCATTGCCGAGGATGACACAAGCGGCAAAAAAGCCGTTGCCGAAGAAATTGCCGCCAAGTTTCATCGTGTCAAACGTAATCTTACGCCCGAAAGCAGACAGGCATTTGAAAAAGCATACGGGCAAACGCCGGAAGCATTTTTTACGGAATTGACGACAAAAGGAGAGAATGGATGCTCTCCGCAAGAAATGGCAACGCGCCTTCTGAAGGTCGCATCACATCTTACCTCTTTCGATGACCGCCTCTACGCAGACGGACTGACCATGATTTCGTATCACCAAGACTCGGTGCGGGAAGTAACGCGGGGGTACGGTGCGAAGAACACGGAAAAGCCGGAAGATTATATTGAGCATTTCAAGAAATTTCTAGCGGACAACATCAATGCCGTTCCTGCACTGGCGATTGTCTGCCAACGTCCGACAGAACTCACCAGAGAGACATTGCGTGAGCTTCACATTGCTCTTGGTGATGCAGGCTTTTCGGCAAATGCTATTCAAACAGCGTGGAACGAAGCAAAAAACAATGAAGCAAAGAACAATGAAGCGACGAGCAACAAAGCGAGGAACAACGCGGGCAAAGGCACGAATGATGAAATTGTTGAAGACATAATTGCGTATATTCGTACTCTTGCGCTCGGCGAGCCTCTCCAAAGCTATGCCGACCGTGTGCAACGGGCGGTGCAGAGCATCAAATCGGAGAAACAATGGAACGCCGTACAACTCAAATGGCTCGACCGCATTGCCCAACAAATGCAGACTCAACTTACGCTTACGCGAGAATCCTTCGACCGCGAACCCTTCAAAGCAGAAGGCGGTTTTACAAGGCTCAATAGTATCTTTACCAACGAATTGGAAGTCGTGATTAGCCGTATTCACAACACCATGTTCAAACAAGCCAGCTAATAACCACACATTGCATAATGACCACGCATAATGACCACTCAAGAAATTGTCGCTAAACTCTGGAATCTCTGCAACGTCCTCCGTGATGACGGTATCACCTATCATCAATACGTTACCGAACTGACCTATCTGCTCTTTCTCAAAATGGCGAAAGAAACAGACGTAGAGGCAACCATTCCCGCCGAATACCGTTGGGATGAACTCGCAACATTAGAAGGCATTGAACTCAAGAGTTTTTACAGGCGCTTGCTTTTGGATTTGGGCGAAAAAACAAAAGGGCGCATCAAAGACATTTATGCCGGAGCAAACAGCAACATTGACGCACCGCAAAACCTTCGCAAACTCATCACCGAAATTGACAAACTCGACTGGTATGCGGCTAAAACAGAGGGCTTGGGCGATCTCTACGAAGGTTTGTTGGAGAAAAACGCCAATGAGAAAAAGTCCGGCGCGGGGCAATACTTCACCCCACGTCCGCTTGTGGAAATCATGGTGGAACTGATAGACCCCAAAGCCGGAGAACGCTGCAACGACCCAGCTTGCGGCACATTCGGTTTTATGATTATGGCAGACCGCCACATTCGCAAAACAACCGACGATTACTTTGCTCTGGAAGATACCCTTGCCGAATTTCAGCGCACAGAAGCCTTTTCCGGATGCGAACTTGTCCGCGACACGCACCGTCTGGCACTGATGAATGCTATGCTCCACGACATTCAAGGGGAAATCATGCTCGGCGACACGCTTTCTGAAACCGGCAAACGCCTCCGAAGCGGTTATGACGTGATTTTGACTAATCCGCCCTTTGGCACAAAAAAAGGCGGTGAACGCCCCACCCGCGACGACCTGACATTTGCCACATCCAACAAACAGCTTAATTTCCTTCAGCATATTTACCTGTCGCTCCGTGCGGACGGCAAAGCCCGTGCTGCGGTTGTGCTGCCGGATAACGTTCTCTTCCAAGACGGCGACGGTCAGAAAGTACGCGCCGCGCTCATGGAAAAATGCAATCTGCACACGATTGTACGCCTTCCGACGGGCATTTTCTACGCACAAGGCGTGAAAACCAACATCCTCTTTTTCACGCGCTCTACGCACGATGCCGATGCGACAAAAGAAGTCTGGTTCTACGACCTTCGCACGAATATGCCGTCCTTCGGCAAAAAAACACCGCTTACCCGTGAGCATTTTGCTGCCTTTGCGTCGGCGTACCGCGCCGAAGACCGCCACGAAGCCGCCAAGCACGATGAACGCTGGAACGTCTTCACCCGCGAGGAAATTCGCGCCAAAAACGATTCATTGGATATGGGCTTGATTGCCGATGATTCGCTTGTCAGCTACGAAGACCTTCCCGACCCCGCCGATTCTGCCTTCGACGCAATCGGCAAGCTGGAAAAGGCTTCTGCACTCTTGCATGAAGTCGTGCGGGAATTGCAGGGCGAGGCGAAGGAAGAAATAGTATGACGGCTCCATTCGATAGAAACGCATTGCAGACAGCACTCAAGAGGGGCAATATTGAGTGGCGGAAACACGTGCTTGTAAGGCTGTTGGAAAGAAATATTCCTCAAAGTCGCGTTTTTGACTGCTTGGCGTATGGTCTCTGTATTCAAGCATATCCCGAAGATACGCCCATTTGATGCCATCGCCGAAAAAGCGTATATTACTCCCTTTTGGACGATAGAACCGTCTTTTATTCGGCTGTCCGATTCCCTGTTCTTACGGGGTCGGGCTGTCGAATACAACGCCGCGTCAATCCGACAGCCCGCTAAGAAGCGGACAGCCGGAAATAAAAAATAGCATT
>JANYIG010000336.1 GCA_025358765.1 Candidatus Kapaibacterium sp. | reverse complement strand
GTGTCCAACTTGTGCCATTATCCATTGAGCGAAAAAGTCTGTTACCTCCACCTACGCCGAAGTCCGCTCCCGCCGCAAAGAGTGTTGTGCCGCTCGCCGCGAGTGACAAGACTAATGTATTCGTCAATCCCGAGTTGACTGCCGTCCACGTTCCGCCATTGTTCGTTGAGCGGAAAACGCCACCACCATATGTCCCCGCAAAGAGCGTTGTTCCGATGAAAGTAAGAGACGTGACGTTGGTCTTTGTCAAACCCGCATTGACCGCCATCCACGTTCCGCCGTTATCCGTAGAGCGGAAGATACCGTTACCACTTGTCCCCGCAAAGAGTGTTGTACCGCTCACCGCAAGAGACGCGACAGACATATATGTTAAGCCTGAAGCTATCCAATTTGTACCGTTTTCCATCAAGCGAAAAATACCGCTATACGTCCCCGCAAAGAGTGTTGTGACGCTTGTGGCTATAGACGAGACGGATAGATTCGTTAACCCTGCATTGACAGCTGTCCACGTTCTGCCATTATCTGTCGAGCGAAAAATGCCACAGCTATATGTCCCCGCAAAGAGCATTGTTCCGCTGAAGGCAAGAGACGGCACATCTGTGCTCGTCAACCCCGCATTGACCGCCGTCCACGTTCCGCCGTTATTGTTTGAGCGAAACACTCCACAGTCTGTCCCCGCAAAGAGTGTTGTACCACTCACGGCAAGAGCCAAGGCATTTGTATTTGTCAAGACAATTGTATTCGTCAAGCCCGTATTGACTTCCGTCCAGCTCACGCCATTATCCGTCGAGCGAAAAACACCGACGTATGTTCCCGCAAAGAGTGTTGTACCGCTCATCGCAAGAGAATAGATATATTTAACCCTCGAATCCGATTTCATGATTTGGAGTGCAGTCCATTTTGCCCCATTATCCATCGAGCGGTAAACGCCGTCGCTGTTCGTCCCCGCAAAGAGTGTTGTACCACTCACAGCAAGAGCGCGGACAGTTGAATTCGTCAAACCCGAATTACTTGCCGTCCATGTCCCGCCATTGTCCGTTGAGCGGTAAACGCCGTTAGCTTCAGTCCCAGCAAAAAGAGTTGTTCCACTCACGGCAAGAGACCATGCAGTTTTACTTGTTAATCCCGTATTGACTTCCGTCCAGCTCGTGCCATTATCCGTCGAGCGAAATACACCGGCACCATTTGTCCCCGCAAACAGCGTTGTACCGATTACCACAAAGGATGAGACATAGACATCCGTCAAGCCCAAAGCTGTCCATGTTGCGCCATTATCCGTCGAGCGGTAAACGCCATCGTAGGTTCCGGCAAAGAGCGTTGTTCCACTCACTGCAAGAGCACGGACGACGGTATTCGCCAAACCAGAAGCCATCCAGCTTGCGCCGTTATCCGTCGAGCGGAAGATACCGTAGTTGTTCGTCGCGGCAAAGAGTGTTGTTCCGCTCACGGCAAGAAGCGAGACAGATCCACCGTAAGGACCGCCCGTCTGCTCCCATTGCAGTTGTTGCCCATGCACAGCACCCAGCGCCATAAACAGCACAACACAAGCAACCAGACAGCGCCGCAAGCACGACACCCACGAAAAAATAAAATTCTTCATAAAATTATTCGATAACGTGAAAAAATATGGTTCGTTTTGATATTCCCAAGGCTCCACCAAAACTACTGATTTTGGTATATGGGTTGTAGTTGATATTTTTCTGGGCTTTTGGGTGGCAGCAGCAACAGCGCATCAACGTAGTCAACATGGCTTGGAGCGAGAATCGCAAATTCTGTACGTCTGTTTTGAGAACGTCCTTCGGCTGTTGCGTTGTCCGCAACAGGCTGTTTTTCGCCAAAACCTTTTGCTACAATACGCTCACCGTTGATGCCACGTTTGATGAGTTCCCCGCGCACCGCATCTGCACGGCGTTGTGAGAGTTTTATATTATGCTCAGGGTCTTTGGTGTTATTTTGCGAATCCGTATGCCCACGCAATTCAATCTTGATTGTAGAGTCTTTTTGCAACAGTTGAAACAACTGCCGTATTGCATTATCGGACTGCGGTTTGAGCGTGGATTTGTCACTGTCAAAAACGACATTCAACAACGATACCGACCCTGGATAGGGCGTATTGTCGTAGCTTCCGGCTGCCGATAATGAGGTATTCTTTTTGTCTGGCAAACACAATTTGACGGATGTTGCGTGAAAGCCGAAATCTGCTTGCTCAAATTCCAACAAATAATAGTCTTCAAAACGGCGATAAATATCCTTGAACACAAGGTCGAACTCCGTGCGAGCGTAGATGTGATTGTATGTCCCGTTTGTTTTGCGGGCAATTTCCTCCATGTATTTCTCACCGATGCTGTAGCCATAGTCAATGGCACAGACAATGGTGTTGGTCTCGCGTGCAAGGCGAATCACGTCTTCTTTTGTCACCAACGAGGCATTATCGTTGCCGTCAGTGAACACAATCACGACACGTTGCCGCGACGCATCTGTCTTCATCACCTCTTTGATGCCCTTTGCGATTGCCGTAAACGTTGCAGTCTGCCCGCCATAGCCTGTCAAACCTTCTTTGCTATGAAGTTGCGCCAATAATTTTTCAGCACTTTGTGTCAGCGGAGACTCTACAACGGTACGGTGGTCGTATTTGACTAACGCAACGGCATCTTCGGGCTTTTTGATTTGTGCAATAAAATTATGCGCGGCTTGCTGGACAGCATTGGCGCGGTGTTTGCCCATAGAACCGCTAAAATCCATCACCAAAGCTATTGCTTGCGGCTTGCGCTCCGTTTTATTGACTTCTCGAATCGCAAATGTTTTGATAATCCGGCGCTCCGTTTCAGAACTGTCAATGACTTCACACCAGATTTTCTTGAATTTGCTCGAAGTTGAGCCGGTCAAATAGTATCCATTCGTATCAATCACGTGCATATACAGTTTGAGCTTGTTGGCAGCAATCGGTTCGGCACGGCTGATTTCTAACGCGGCATCATCAAGGTTGTTTGGGTCGAACGGGCGAACCGCCTTGATAAAGCGCGGGCGATAGCCGTCTGGCGGATCAGGGTCGAATCCTATCATTTGCTGCAACGTGGCGCAGGCTGTACCAAGACATGCAAAGGCAAGAACGATGCACATTCTCAAGATGTACAAACGAGCAATCATTTAATTTCCCCCTTCTATCTCAATCGGCGTTTCCACCTGAATAATCACCGTTCGTGAGTGCAAGCGCTCTTCCGGCAGTGCGCTTTCGTAAGGCGGATAGAGCATCCTCTTTGCGGTTTTGTTTGCTACGGTGACTTCTTTTGCGGGCATTCCTTTTAGTGCCAAAGCGACGGCTTCCGCCCGCCGCAAAGCAAGGTTTTTGTTGGCATCTTCGGAACCGGTAAGGTCGGTAAACCCCGTAATAATCACCTTCGATTTCGACGTGATGCGGTTTTCCGACTTGATAAGCTCAATAATTTTTTGATTCGTTCCCGCCAACTGGTCGGAGCCAAAATCAAAGAGAATCAGGCTGTAGCGGTCTTTTTCAATATCGTTATGCCGTTCGCGGTACTTGTTCTTTAACGTCACCTGTTGTACGCTGAGGAAGCCTTCTTTCGAGGAACGGTTCAAAATGTCAATATCGTTAAAATCAACGGTCAGGTAATACGACACTGGCACGGAATCAAGCGGGATGGAGCCTTTTTTGGTGTTAATGTGCCAATCTACCGACGAGGGAAGTATTTTTTTCGGTGTCAGAAGTTCGTAGATTTGCTTGCCACGCTGTTTGGCGGTAAGCGCCCATTGGGAAGGTGTCTCTTTGGCATCCGCTTTGCAATAAAAACGAATGACCGCAGGTGTTGTTTCACGCATCATATCGTGTTGGGTAACGAGTGGCTGGAGTACATTCCAATCAGCATATATTTCCACACGGCGGTTTTCTGCGTCGGCGGTTTCCGATTCTGCCTTCGAGCTGGATGCTTTTTGAGGAAGGTTGCGGGATTCAATCGTAAAGCGCGTGGAATCTATCTTCCAGACGGTGCTAAAGTATTTTTGAACGGTGACGGCGCGGCGCTTGGAAAGCTCCTTGTTGTTCGCTTCCTTGCCCTCATCGGCGTTGCATCCCACAAGCCGTACTTTGGCTGTGGCATTACTTCGGAGGCGCTGCCCGATGATATTCAGCACGTGATAATACGCATCGAGGGTTTCCAAACCAACAAGGGATTCGGAACGAAAGGCGGCTGCTTGCTCTTCGGAAATCCGAAGATAACGGGAGGGGAGATCGTCGGCATTTTTCTCAAAAAACACATAATTGAGGAGGGGATGGATTTTTTTGCTTTGAAATTCTTCCACCCGCAAATCAACCATAGATTGCTCTATGCCGTTGCCTTGCACACTAAAGGCTTTAATTTCGGGCTTTTGTCGTGAAAGCGAGGCGCAACCGCTTACGGCGCTTATTCCAATGATACACACCCCAACAATCCTCAATTGGAGGCTGATTGTTACCATAAAATTCCTTCAGGATTTGAAGTTAGAAAAAAGAACTCACTTTACGCAAATGTGGCTCATATTATTCTTTGACCCATTCAATTCCTAAAGATTTTTCGTAAGAGGTCGTTTTATTAGGATAAGCGGTAAATTTTGGGGTAAAAATGCCTAAAATTCATTTTTCTCGGAAATAGAATTCGGGGATAATCGACTGTTTTTAGTGGGAAAGTAGATTCATAATATCGGATAGTTCGGATAATTTGGCTTTTCTGCATCTGCTGTCGGATTGATTGTTCGTGTGTCAAACTTCGGTAAAGATAAAAGTTCACAGCCAGACAGATATAAAGTATAAAGCACTTGTGTCACCGTGAAGTGTTGCGACAACAGGAGACCGAGTGCCGTATTGTAACCTTTTGCCTTCATAGAGATTATTCATAAAGCCATCAGCGTGAACCCCATAAAGAAAAGTGTTCCGAAAATCTGCAATAGGTCATATTTTGTAAACGTCTAAAGCTATTATTAGTAATGCTAATTGTTGAAACAAGAACATGAGATTATGAGCGAGTTTGACCCTCGGGTACGTCAACACCTGTATTCTATAGGCGATGTTTTTCGTACTTCTACACATACGCTGGATTTTCCAGAGCTTGACGAGGATGTCGCAACCAAGCTCGAAAACCGTGTCATCCTCTTCAATGATGAGTGGCACACCTTCGACGAGGTAATTAACCAAATCATCAAAGCTATTCGCTGTTCGATGGAAAAGGCAGAAAAACTCACGCTCGAAGTCCACGAAAAAGGGAAAACAATTGTTTACGAAGGCGAATTGGGCGAATGCTTACGTGTAAGTTCTGTATTAGAAGAAATTCATTTGAGAACACAGATTGAATGCTAATCAAAGGCTCATGAAATCAATTATTCAATATTGGCTGCGTTCTGGGATACAGATTTTTAGAGTTTTTGTGGCTGTCGGAATGCTCAATGCCTGCTCTGGTGAGCCTTCCAAGCAACAAGCAATGGACAGGGGCGAGAAAAACAGCATTCCCGATGTGTTGTTGACAACCATAAATGGCGACACAATACGGATTTCTTCGCTCTATACACAACGTCCCGTCTTGCTTTCGGTGTATTTGGGTTCTGGCTGCCCTATGTGTATGATGAACTTGAAGAATCTTTCGCAGCATGCAGCTCGCATCCAAAGTTATGGTTGGCAAATCGTTGCGCTTAGTAACGATACACCTGAAG
Source organism: Candidatus Kapaibacterium sp. (assembly GCA_025358765.1). Lineage (GTDB taxonomy): Bacteria > Bacteroidota > Ignavibacteria > Kapaibacteriales > UBA4661 > JANYIG01. Next base: position 24,552 of record JANYIG010000336.1, on the reverse strand, counting down.
AGAATCGCTCTGCCCTTGAGAGCAAGTCCGTAGATAGCGGTTTTATACAACCCGGAGGCGCATTTGACATTCCGCTGTATTCTGACAACGATCATAAAGCAATGGAAATGCTTCGTTGTTATCGGCGCAATCTTGATACAGAGCGGCACGGAGTATTTTTGATTGACCAACATGGCGTGGTGCGTTTCTCCGCCATTGACCGCCGACCGTTTGAAGATTATGAGTTGCTGATGGATAGCCTACGAACTATCAAGCTGATTGCCTCTAAACCATTGTAAATTTCTCCATTTCTTGTTGTATTATACATATGCAATTCCGTCCTTACATCCTTACTATAGTGTTTACTGCATCGCTGCTTTTTGCGGTCAGCTGCACAAAAGATTCTACGCCGATTGCGGAGGAAGCTCTACCGACGGCTGGTTCCAGCTACGCTCTTTTGCAGGAAAAAATCATAACGCCAAACTGTGCTACAAGCGGCTGCCATGACACAAAAACAAAATCAAACGGGCTTGACCTCTCGGCAGCAAACTCGTATAAAAACCTTGTTGGTGTGGAGCCAACAAACGAAAACGCCCTCAAAGATAAGTTTCTGCGGGTGAAGGCGGGAAATCCATATCAAAGCTTTTTGTACATCAAACTCGACAGTACAAATTTTCATCAATCCGACGGCTACGGAAGCCTAATGCCGCTGGGTTCCCGACCAATTACCGTCGGGCAGGTGGAATTTGTGAAACAGTGGATTGCCGCCGGAGCACCCAAAAATGATGTTGTTGCCGATGCCAAACTGCTTGACGATTCTCGTTCGCAAAACGAAGCACTGTTTCTATCGCTTCCACCACAAGGTAAACAATTCAAGGTTTCACCGTTTGGTGTACCGCCGCAGTTTGAGCGCGAACTCTTTATCGCCCAACAGAACACGGAAGATTTGTATATGACAAAATTCGAGATGATACAACGAGACCGTAGTCATCATTTTATTCTGTACGGCTACGACCCAGCAAAAGCACCTACGACAGGATTGCCCAAAGTCGGCGTTATTCGGGACTTGTATGATGGCAAAGGAAATTATGATTTCACACGTTTTTTAGAGATGCAAAACCGTATTTACATCATTGGCTCCCAGTTGAAAACCGAAACGATTTCCTTCCCCGAAGGTATGGCGCTGAAAATTCCTGCAAATTATTTGCTGGATTTCAATTCCCATTATACCAACGGAACCCGTGATACAACACGAGGCGAGGTGTTGTTTAATATTCATACGATTCCGGCATCCCAAGTAAAAAACATTATCAAACCTTTGCAGCTTGGCAACACCAGCATTTCGTTGCCACCAAAACAGGAAAAAACGATTGAAACAACATTTATGGTAGGCGGCAGCTCGGCTCCCGGTGGTGATAAGTTTGACCGCAGCGATAGCGTATATTACATTCTTGGCTTGACTTCGCATTTTCACAAACTTGGCAAAAAATTCGTCGTCCAAATTGTTGGCGGCTCACGCAACGGCGAGGTCATTTATTCTTGCACGAATTGGCTGAATCCGCCGCTTGTTCAGTACAAAGACCCACTGATGTTGCGTCGTGGCGAGGGCTTGAAATCTATCGTGACGTGGTACAACGAAACGGATAAAACGGTTTCGTTCGGCTTTCGTTCCGAAGATGAAATGAATTTTGTATTTGGGTATTATTACAATTAAACGAGTTTTGTACGCAAAGGATGTGCAAAGCCAATGAACAAGCAAGTGCGAGCGGAAATCACCGTTGCTGGCAGAGTACAGGGTGTGGGTTTCCGCTATTTTGTTATGCGGAATGCTGAGGAATTGGGCGTTACGGGCTGGACAAAGAATCTTCCGACGGGCGAGGTTTTTATAATTGCCGAAGGTAGGCGGGACGTGCTTGAAGAATTATACGCCCGATTACAGTGTGGACCATCATCGGCGCGGGTTGAGCAACATTCTATTATTTGGCAAGCTGCAAATGCCGAATATACAAGATTTGCCGTGCGATGATAGTGTCCAAGTGTGGCTTCAAGTGTGGACTTTAGAAGTACATTACATAGACTAACGCGAGTGCAAGCAAGATAACAAGCCAGATGGCGAATTTAACGACACGCTTAAGGAGAGCAAAGGCAATACCCATGACAATAACAGCAATAATCGCTTGCAAAAAAAGTGGCAGGCGCAAGATTTTGTCAATAAGTTCAATGGCGAGAAAAAGCATGACTCAATAATCCTGACGTGGATGGATGCTTGATTTCGAGACTGTAAAATTCATAAAATTCGGATAGTATGCAAGAGCTTTTTGTTGGGGAAATGGATGTAAAGACCGTAGCGAGTGACTTGCTTGTGACGCGGCTGTTTGGTAGCGTGTTCGATGTTTTTGTTGACGAGGCACACAACCCGCTCGAAAACATGCGTCTTGACCACGAACGAGCGATTGCTTGCATGAATGGGGTTACAAAACCGATGCTTCGGTTGTATTCATGGAAACCGTGGGCGGTTTCGCTTGGGGCACATCAAAGTGATAAGGATATTAGTTTACAATCTTGTCAGGTCAGAGGTTTTGACCTTGTGCGTCGTCCAACGGGTGGGCGGGCAGTGCTTCATGCAAACGAACTCACGTATTCCATTGTCGTACCTCTTGCCACGCCAGACGAGCCGACACGCAATATCTACGACATCTATCGTGATGTTCACATACTACTTTTAAAAGCACTCCATCTGTTGGGTGCGGAGGAAGCAACTTTTAAAAAAACACACGCCGACCTTAGAAGTCATTACCGAAGAGGGGGAGTACGGGCAGTGTCTTGTTTTTCAAGTTCTGCGCGGTACGAGATAGTATGGCGCGAGCGAAAGATTGTTGGAAGCGCTCAAAAGCTGTACACACCTCATCGCACTACCCCCGGAAGAGCGGTTTTGCTGCAGCATGGTTCAATTCTGTTAGGTGCGGGACATGAACAACTTGCTGATGTAGCATACGTTCAAGACGAAAGCGAACGCGACGGTATCCGTTCTGCTCTTCGCGATAAAGCCGCTACGCTTGAAGAAATCTGCGGACAAAAATTCTCATTTACAGAATGTGTCGAAGCGATTCTCTCTGTTGTTTACCCTGTTTCTATCCCCTAATTATCACGGACAAAACTTACCCAAGAAAAAGTTTCCGTATCCGATGCACTGTCCGTATATTTGTAGTCTTTTTGGTGTCATTACGTGACGAGTATTGCATAATGCAATATTGTTTCAACGCGGGCGTGGCGAAATGGCAGACGCACCAGACTTAGGATCTGGCGAGGTAACTCGTGGGAGTTCAAGTCTCCCCGCCCGCACCAATTCTCACAAGTTTTTCAATTCACAGGAATTACGCACAGTGGAAACACAAAATTTCATTCTCGAAGGCTGTAAACGTGAGGTAGCGATTACCTTCTCCGCGCCGGAGCTTCAGCCTCATTACGACAAGGCATATCAAACAGCTCAACCTGAAATTCAGGTTCAGGGCTTTCGTAAAGGTAAAGTTCCTCTGAATATCATCAAGAAAAAATTTGGTCAGACTATTGAAAATGATGCTGTTGAAGGTATTGCGAATGAGGCTTTTCAGCAGTTTATCCAAAGCGAGAATCTTAATCCTGTCGGAAGACCAGCATTACGTGATATTCAGCGTGAATCCGACGGGAGCATGAAGTTCACAATTGCCTACGAGGTGTTGCCAGAGTTTGCCCTCGGCAATTATCGCGGTTTAGAGATTCGGAAAGTCGTCCATGAAGTGACGGACGAAGACGTAGAACGCGAAATTGATGGTTTGACTGAGCGTTTTGCAGCGTATGAACCCGCCGAACAAATCACAGACGATACATACGTAGCGACTGTACAATTTCGGACTCTCGACGAGCAAACAGGTATGCCGCTTTTGGGCGGGGAGCCAGAGGAATACAACGTTTATCTAAAGCGTGAACCTGCAAATTCAGATATTAAAGCATCGCTTCTGAACACGAAAGTGGGCGATACATTCAATCATTTGCTTCCAGACCGCGAAAATCCTGATGTACAGCATAGAACGATTGCTACTGTGAAGGATATTCAGCGTGTGATTCCGGCGGAATTCGATAATGAGTTTGTTGAGAAAGTAACAAACGGCAAATTCACGACGACCGAAGAACTTCGTGAAGAATACACCAAGCAAATTATAGATTTCTGGAAAGATTTGGGGAATCGTAACACAAGCGACCAAATTGTTGGTAAATTACTGGAAATGCACGAGTTTGAGCCACCGCAATCACTCGTTCAGGAAGTAATCACATCCATGCTACGCCAAGATGTGGAGCGCCTTCCAGACAAAAAACTTCCGTCCAATTTTGATGTCCAAAGCTATGTCCAGCGTACCACGCCTGTGGCAGCAAATACGGCGAAGTGGATGATTATTCGTGAAAAAATCGTGGATGCGGAAAACATCAAAGTCGAAGATGCTGATATTGATAAGCATACTGAAGAGCTTGCCGGGCAAATAGGTGTTGATGCAAATTTTGAGTATATCCGCTCTGCAATCGCCGCCAGTGAAGAGCTTCAAAACCGCTTGCTCCACGACAAAGTGATGGATGTGTTGCGTGATTATGCCGTGATTACAGAAGTTGAAGATTCAGAGTTAGCTGCACAAGAAGCAGAGGCATAATTTTTTTTGTGAAATTTCTTCCTTGAATACCCTGCAATAAGGATGCTTGTTATACGACGTACCGAAGAAGACGTTCTCACTCTGATAGTTACTTTCTCCGAAAGGCTTTATTACGTATGTTCGACCCAAAAAATGCCCCCCTGTTCGATTCTCCACGCGATTTATACCGCCATTTGGGTAATCGCGTTGATGAACAATTGTATTCAATAGCACACGCACCGAACATTAACAACCAACTTGTGCCAATCGTCATTGAGCAAACCTCACGGGGCGAGCGTTCATACGATATTTTCTCGCGCTTGTTGAAAGAACGGATTATTCTGCTTGGCACACCGGTTGAAAGCACGATGTCTGGTCTGATGGTGGCGCAGTTACTCTTCCTTGCCAGTGAAGATCCAGCAAAGGACATTAATTTGTACATTAATTCACCTGGTGGTAGTGTTTCTGATGGCTTGGCAATTTATGATACAATGCAGTTTATTCGCCCTGACATTTCCACAATCTGTATTGGTATGGCAGCTTCAATGGCGCAAGTACTCCTTTGTGCAGGTGCAAAAGGCAAACGTTTCTCGCTGCCGCACTCTCGTGTGATGATGCATCAGCCGAGTGCTGGTACACAGGGTGTATTGTCGGATATGGAAATTTACGTAAAAGAAATAGTCCGCACCCGCGACGCTCTCTACAACATCATCTCTAAGCACACGGGCAAAACCTTTGACCAAATCAAAACAGATGCCGATCGCGACAATTGGATGAGCGCTCAAGAAGCCCTTGATTATGGCATGATTGATAAAATTATGGAGCGTAACGAGCAGATTGTTGGCAATGGCGCTGCAAGCAATTAAGCATCCCCCCCAACACAGACCGTATCATTCCGGCACCGTGTTCGATTAATGCTGCCGCGTCCTCACGCATTTGAGGACGCGGTTTTGCCATTTATTCTGGAGATTCTTCGGAAATTTTTCACAATCCAAATTGTTACCATCTTTCCACTTCCATGAGCAGACATCGTTATCAAGCAGAAGAAATCCATTGCTCGTTTTGCGGGCGTTCATCAAGCGAAGTCACAAGCATGATTGCTGGCTTGGACGTATTCATCTGTGATATTTGTATTCAGAATTCCGTCGAAATCCTCCGAAAAAACACGGACTACTATGCGAAGCAACAACAGCAAGCGCAACCTGAAATAAGCAACTTTCGACTGCTCAAACCTTCCGAACTCAAGCGGGCTCTTGATTTGCATGTTATTGGACAGGAAGAAGCAAAGCAGATGCTTTCTGTGGCAGTTTACAACCATTACAAACGCATCCAATCCGTAGATTTGATGGGATCGCTTGATGATGTAGAAATCGAAAAAAGTAATGTGCTTTTACTCGGTCCCACTGGCACAGGGAAAACATTGCTTGCACAGACACTCGCACGAATTTTGGATGTACCATTTGTGATTGCTGATGCTACAACTCTCACCGAAGCTGGCTATGTGGGAGATGACGTAGAGTCCGTACTCGCCCACTTGCTGCAAAATGCAAATTTCGACGCTGAACGTGCTGAACGTGGCATCATATATTTAGATGAGGTGGATAAAATTGGTCGGAAATCTGATTCTGCCAGCATCACACGGGATGTGTCTGGCGAGGGCGTTCAGCAAGGGCTATTGAAACTGCTTGAAGGAACGGTTGCTGGCGTACCTCCCCGTGGCGGACGAAAACACCCTGAACAACCTCTCGTGAATATCAACACGAAGAATATTCTATTCATTTGTGGGGGTGCTTTTGACGGTCTTGAGAAAGTGATTGCGCGTCGCCTTAGAAATTCAACGATTGGCTTTGCAGCAGAGCAAACACAGATTGTGGAAGAAGATATGGCGTTGCTGCAAGATGTCCAACCAGACGACCTGCTTCGTTATGGCTTTATCCCTGAATTTATTGGTCGGCTGCCAATCGTGACCGCTTTGCATCCGCTTTCCGACGAAGCTATGCTTGATATCCTAAGCAACCCCAAAAATGCACTCGTGAAGCAGTATCAAAAGCTCTTTATGATGGAAGGGGTCGAACTGGAAATTAGACATGATGCACTCTTGGCTGTTGTGGAAAAGGCAAAAATCCGCAAAACAGGCGCTCGTGCGCTTCGTAGCATTATGGAAGAGGCAATGCTACCCGTGATGTACCGCATTCCTGATCTGAAAAATATCCGCAAATGCGTCATTACGCGAGGAGTGGTCGAACATGGCTCAGACCCTGAATTCGTTTATGCTTTGGATGAGCCTATTCGCAAAGTAGCATCATAAAAATCCGAAAAGAAAAAAACTGCCAGAACGTCTTTACAAGCTACATTCCGGCAGTTTTTTTTATATCATAAACGCAGGCTTTTCAATTCAACAATTTTAACGTAGCCTGAATATTATCGAAATTGGGTAAATCACTAGCGCTCTCTAACACTTCGGCGTAGCGGACGATACCATCTTTATCCAATACGAATGCCGAGCGCTTTGCAACACCATTCATATCAAGCCCACCCGGCACAAACACATCATAGAATGCACCGTAAGACTTTGCAGCTTCTTTGTTGAAATCTGACAAAAGTGGCATTGTGATATTATTCTTCTGTGCAAAGATTTCGAGCGTAAAGGGGCTGTCCACACTTATGCCAAAGACCTGTGCATTCATGGAGTTATACAGCTCTAAACCTTCGCTTACCGAACACATCTCTTTCGTGCAAACGCCAGTGAATGCAAGCGGAAAAAACAACAAAACCACATTTTTACCGCGATAATCGCTGAGTTTTACATTAACAACACCATCGGGCTGTTTGTTCTTGAGCGTGAAATCTGGCGCTGTTTGTCCAACAACTGCTGCCATTGGAGAATCCTTTCTGTGAAATAAAAACCAAGTTGTAAAAATTATGAATCTACTCATCAACAGTGACGTACAGAACAAGATTTTATGTATGTTTGAGAAAAGAATTCTGATGTTTTTTCTGTCTCACTTTTTCTTTTCATTTTTATGGCAATTGTCAGTGAATTTCAAGAACGTCGTACACGGCAGAACGAGCGCATTTTGGGCGAAGATTTTTTGCCTTTTAAACGTTTTTTCGCACTTGACCATCAAGCGTACTCTGACGGTGCTTTGAATATCAAAACCAAAGAAATGTTAGGTTTGGTTGCCTCAATGGTGCTGCGTTGCAATGACTGTATACTTTACCATCTCGACCGTTGTGTTGCTGAGGGCTGTACCAAAGAAGAACTCAATGAAGCAATGAATGTGGCGCTGATTGTAGGCGGTTCGATTGTAATTCCGCATTTACGATATGCTTTTGATTGTTTAGACGAACTTTTGGCGGCAAAGCGACCAATCACCTAAAATTTTATTCCTGTGACCAAACATTTCTTCATTGTCGCCGGCGAAGCGTCGGGCGATATGCATGCTGCACGGCTCATGCAGGCGCTTAGAAAGCGTTATGCTGCCAGTAGTATAGAATGCAGATTTTCAGGCATTGGTGGAGACAGAATGCAAGCAGAAGGCTTGCAATCACTCGTGCCATTACGCGAGATCAATGTTGTAGGGTTCTGGGAAGTGGCAAAGCGTTACGGCTTTTTCAAACGACTTCTGTCACAGTGCCAAAAAATACTCGCTTCGGGACACTTTGACGCTTTTATTCCCGTGGATTATCCGGGATTTAATATGCGCCTAGCAGCCTTTGCAAAGGAACTGCACATTCCAGTGTGTTGGTATATTGCTCCCCAACTTTGGGCATGGGGGGAAAGTCGTGTAGAAAAATTCCGCGCTGCGATTGATATTCTTCTTGTCGTGTTTCCATTCGAGGTCGAGTTTTTTCGCAACCACAGTATCAATGCACAGTTTGTCGGACACCCTCTGATGGATGGTGAGGATTTTACAGTGGAGCCGCTTGCACCGGAGCATCGTACAAAGACGATTGCACTTTTTCCCGGGAGCCGTCAACAAGAAGTGGAGCGGAATCTAACCGTATTCATGGAAGCCGCATCAATACTTGTTCGCAACCATCAACAGTATAACGTTGTTGTAGCTGCGTCGTCGCACTTAGACAAAACAGTCTACAAATCTCTTGAACGCTGCGACTTTTCCGTATCACTCACAGCCGACAGCCGCGAACTCCTGAAAACAAGCACTGTGGGCATTGTCAAAACTGGTACAGCTACGTTGGAGGCAGCACTCGCAGGACTTCCGTTTGTTATGGCATACAAAACCTCTGCAATTTCGTACTATCTTGCAAAACGCATGATTACGTTACCACACATTGCCCTTGCCAATATTGTCGCTGGAAAGGGTGTAGTGAAGGAATATATTCAATACGATGCCAAACCAGCACAAATAGCAATTGCAGCGGAACAATTATTGACGAATAAAAGTAGTACGACCGCAATGCTGGAAGAGTTTTCTCGTATCCGCAGGATATTGGGCGGAGCGGGAGCCTCAGCGCAAGCAGCAGAGCGCATAGTGGAGTTTTTGCAATGAAGGTACGAGTTGCATCATTCCTCATTCGTTTACTCGCCCTAACATGGCGTTTTCGTGTTGAAGGACATTTGCCACAAGCCCCTTCCATCCTTGCGTTTTGGCACGATGAAATGCTCCCCGTATGGCGGTATTTTGCTAATAACACGAATCACAACACAGCGGGTTTGACGAGCCTTAGCAAGGATGGTGATATTCTTGCGCGGATACTTGAAGATTGGAAGTATCAAGTGGTGCGTGGTTCATCATCAAATGGTGGAAAAGAAGCTCTTGAGCAACTTCAATGTCTTGCAACACAGGCTCTTACACTTATCACGCCAGATGGACCACGCGGACCACGCCACGTTTTTAAAGCCGGTGCTGTCATTGCGGCGCAACGATCAGGTGCAACCTTGTATTTGTGTCGTGCGTTTTATCGTGGTAAGCGTTTTGAACGTAGTTGGGATAATTTCTTACTTCCTTATCCGTTTGTGCAGATCACGCTCGTGTTCTCGGAACCACTTCGGTTTTCGTCGAGGGCAACCAACGACGACATTGATGCAGAAATTACATTCTGTGAAATGCTCTTGAATACTGGCTTATAGCGATAATGTATTACTTATTCATTACCTATTATCATCCCCCCCAATGAACGATTACCGAAAATATCTGCAACCAAGCGTCATTTCACGTATTCAAGGCATGGATTTAAAAGCACGTCTTGTCGTAGAGGGCTTTATTACAGGGCTGCACAAATCGCCGTATCACGGCTTCAGCATTGAGTTTGCCGAACACCGTCAATATATGCCGGGTGATGAAATCAAGTTTATTGATTGGAAGGTGTACGGACGCACTGACCGTTATTACGTGAAACAGTATGAAGATGAGACAAACCTTCGTTGCACGATTTTGGTTGATACAAGCGCTTCGATGAATTTCGCCTCGAAGGGTAATATCTCGAAATTTGAGTATTCATGTTATCTGGCGGCGGCAATGGCGTTTTTAATGATGAAGCAGCAAGACGCAGCTGGGCTTGCACTCTACGACAGTGAGATAAGAACTTATTTGCCTGCCCGCTCAAAGAAGTCCTACATCCAAGAAATACTGCGAACATTGGCGAATGCAACTCCTTCGAACCAGACGGAAACTGGTGCAGCGCTTGGCAAGGTGGCGGAGCGAATTGGACGGCGAGGCTTGATTATCATTCTTAGTGACTTTTTTGACAGTATGGATTCTATCATGCCCGCCCTTAAACGATTCCGTCATAACAATCATGAAGTACTCGTCTTCCAAGTTCTCGATCCGCGGGAACGCGATTTCAACTTTGGGCTTGATGCGGTGTTCAAGGATATGGAAACAGACGAGGAACTTACTACACAGCCTTATCAAATCAAAGCTGCCTATGCCGAGGCGGTTGAGTCATTTACGGAAACGCTCAAAAAAGAGTGTCGTGAGCGAAACATAGACTACATGTTGTTGGATACGGCACAGCCTTTTGATACAGCCCTCGTGCAGTATTTAAGCAAACGCCAGAAAATAAGTGGTTAGGCGACTGAAAGCAAAACGCAAAACCCGTTTGCCAAAAGATAATACACGTCGTTACACTCATATAACATCTAACTTGTAACTTTGCTGGCTAAGGTAATAGATTGTTGTACAAGAGTTTCGCGTGTACGATGAGTTTACATCAAAAAATGTTAGGTTTTGCAGCGCTGATATTAGTGTTTACGAGTGCTGTCGTTGTGTTTGCAATTATTGAACGGTCTGCAATGCAACAGCGTAATGACGCTCAACGTTTGCAAGTGCTTTTACATACGGCAGAAGAGCAAAAAACGTTGTTTCTATTTCGGCGAAATTTGGATTGTTCTCAACAATTTGAGGCATCTATCGGCAGTTTTTTTATAACGCTCTATCAATACCGTAACGAGCCGCAAGGCAGGCTTTTGGCACGGGAAATGACGGCGTATCTGACGGCATTTCGACCGATTATCCCGCAGATGGTCGAACGTGGATTGAATGAAAACTTTGGTGCCGAAGGCGAACTCCGCCATAGCGTTCACGAAATTGAAACTATCGTCCGTGAAACAGGTTCTATTACACTTCAGGTGCATCTTCTGTCTGCCCGCCGTAGCGAAAAAGACTTCTTCCTTCGCGGTGATAATCTTTACATTGACAAAGTTCGGCAAGCGATGATGTCATTCAAAGACGAACTACAACGTTCACCTCTGCCTGCCACACAGCAGCAGCGAATACGAGTTCTCGTAAATGAATATACCGTTAATGTTCAACGGGCTGCCGACCTCTTAAGCAAAATTCGTTCCCACGACCAAGAAATGCGTCAGCATTTTGATGTGATGGTTGCTGTAATTGAGAATATGGTTACAGAAAAATCGCACCATGCGGACATGACCGAACGCCGTATGATGGGTTCGCTCGGCTTGTCGTTTCTGTTTAGTATTGGTCTCGCCTTCTGGATTGCTAACAAGGTCTCGAAACCAATTCTTGAGCTTAAAGATGCGGCACACGAGGTAGCTGTTGGCTTCTACGCAAACGAAATAAGGATTCATTCTGGCGATGAAATCGCGGAATTGGCATCAACATTTAATTTCATGGTACGACAGGTCCGTAACCGCACCGATGAGTTACAACAAACCAACGTGGAACTCCGTGATGCAAACCGCCATATCCAGCACCAGAACAAGATTTTAAGTGAGCAGGCATCAGAAATTGAACTATACAACACAGAGCTTCAAGAGAAAAACGAACGACTGAAAGAATTAAACGGTGAAAAGAATGAATTACTTGGCATTGTCGCCCATGATTTGAAAAACCCTCTTTCCGGTATCAAAATGCTCGCCAAAATCCTCCATGATGAACAGAGTAATCTGTCCTCATCGGAAATATTAGAAATGACGCAGGATATACAAAATTCGTCAACACGGATGTTTGAGCTTATTTCCCATTTGCTGGACGTGAATGCAATAGAAAGTGGTGCCATGATAATGGTCAATATCATCTCGTTCAACATCAGTGAACTTGTGGCTGGCGTGGTAGAGGAATATCAAAACCAAGCAAAGGCAAAAGATATTCAATTACACATTGTTACTTCGCATGAGGAGCAGTTGACGCTTGCAGATCCCGCAGTAACGCGGCAAGTATTAGAAAATCTTATCTCGAATGCTATCAAATATTCGCCAAGTAACAAAAATGTCTGGGTATGCATCATACGCGACATGAAATGGAATAAAATTACTTCTGAAAAGGCAGATTTGCAGGATGCAATGGAAGCACAGGGGCTTTCACCCATTGTGCGAATAGAAGTACGCGACGAAGGTCCGGGCTTAACAGATGAGGACAAACTAAAACTTTTTAGTAAGTTTACACGTCTATCCGCACGGCCGACGGCTGGTGAACATTCAACAGGACTGGGACTTTCAATTGTCAAAACAATGGTTGAGAAGATGGGCGGACGGGTCTGGTGTGAAAGCGCATACGGCAAAGGAGCTACCTTTATCGTGGAATTGCAAACAAAGCCTCATGCGCCACCACACAAAATTAGGAATGAGTAGCAAATGATAATTCCATCATGGCTCCTATTCCCGCCTTGATTACTAACAATATCGCTCCTTCGGACAAGCCTATTTCTACGTGTTTTGTAACGACACGATTTCTCGCCCCCTCCCTTACACCCAATTCCAGTACTTCTCCATTCAAATCCCATTGCAAACCTCGTGTTGTAAGCTCTGCTTTGGGCTGAGGTATAAGCGATACAATATCTCCAATCTGTGCCTCAAATTCTACTGCTTCGTACACAGGAATACTAATTTTCCCCGTGTCGAAGATGCACAAATTCATACGCCTTCCATAACGGATGACAATACTCCAGTTATTGAGTGTGTGATCTAAGTCGCCACCTTGTATCCCCACAACGAGTACATTTGCCCATCCATGCTCCAACGCAAAATCTAATGATTTCTCGAAATCAGTTGAATTTTGGTCATCAATAAATGTGATATCTGTAGATAAAGATTGCCAAAACTCTAATCTATCGCTAATTGAATCCAAATCCCCCACTATAAAATCGGGAATGATTCCAATATTATAAAGACCATTTGCAGCACCATCAGCTGCAATGACAGGGACACTATGAACTAAAAAAAACTCGTCCTGTTTTGGTAACGTGCCATTTAAACAAACAATTGCATCAGGACGGATACGTTGTAAGGTTTTCAATGTGTTATCCACGAAATATAATGTTCCACGTGAAACATATTTTATTGTTATAAATTACTCTTTTGAGGAACGTATCAAAGAATTTTCATCATCAGCACTTCATCCACATATTCGTCATCCAATTTAAGAGCTCGATATTCTACGCCATACCGAACGAACCCATTTTCCTCATAGAACTTATGAGCAAAAGATTCAGGTGGTGAAACTGTAATGAGGAGTTGTTCACAGCGAGCATCCTCTTTTGCAGAGAGCGTTATGATCTCCACTAAATGATTCCCAATTCCATGATAACGATATTCTGGTTTCACATACATACCCCACATTATAGCCTTATGGCGACGCTTGGGTGAGGTGTGGCACGAAAAACCTACCATACCGATTAATACATTATCAAGTGTAAATGACCCCAATACAAAACTAAATGGGTAATTCAGAACCTTCTCGAAAAAATGTTCTTTGTCAATCATATGTGTTGCACTATATGTTAAATAATCAGAACCAAATGCCTCAGGCTCATTGCGGAACGCCTCCTTTCTCATTGTAACAAATGCTACAAAGTCTTCTTCTTCGAGTAGACGGTAGATAAACTCTTCTTGCTGTTCCTGAGATATAATATTATATAACATAGTTTTTTCGGTTTCTGATATCTTGAAATACATATCAAGATGCCCATTCTCGATGCCCCATATACTGTAGTTGTCGCCGCATTGTGAGAAGTCCACGTTCTACGCCACTAAATTTAATTCCAAATGTTGTTTCTGCTTTTAACGAAATCAAGCCACCTTTGAGAGGACGATGTGCTGGCTGTTGAAGTTCAGCGGTAAGCATCGGGCTTATAAGATCAGAATTGAGTTTGAATACCTCAGCTACCTTCCGAGCAAAATCATACCGATTGAGCCAATCTTGTCCGCCGCTATGGAAAATCCCTGTCTGTCGTGTTTGAATGATTTTTTCCACCAAATATGCAAGGTCGTCTATGAGTGTTGGATTTGAGAATTGGTCATACACAACAGAAAATGGCTTCTCCTCGCCTAACTTCTTGAGTACCCACATTACAAAGTCCGCTTTGAGAGTTCTTGTTGCTCCATAAAGAACATTGGTACGAATTATGGTGTAATCAATTTGGGATCCGACACAGACGTTCTCGCTAGCAAGTTTAGTCTTGCCGTAATATCCAATCGGATGCGGCATGGCTGTTTCGATGTACGGACCATCATTCCCGTCAAATACATAATCGGTCGAGAACTGAATCAAATGTGCTTCAATAAGCCTGCACACATGCACCAGATTTTCTACACCGATAACGTTTACCGTCCATGCTTTTTGACGCTCTGTTTCACAGGCATCCACGTTCGTAAATGCTGCTGTATTGACTATAACGCTCGGCTGGATTTGGAGGCAAATATCTTTTATGTCCTTTCGACAAGTGAAGTCTGCGACAATTGTTTCCCCGTATTCTTGGTTGCCCGATTTTATCGTTGTTGCTGTTGAGGTAAGAAAAACAATATTTGTCCTCCCAAAGCTCTGAAATATTCGTGAAAGAGCTTCGGCGGTTTTGCTATTTGCCCCAATAACAAGAATCGTAGATTTAGATGTAAGCATTAATTATGATTGCAGAATAATGATGACCGTTCGTTATTACTCGCTTTGCAGGTCGGTAAAAGATACAAACTTCGTATCAATAACACAACTATTCTTCGATTTACGCAAGCAATAGAATACAAAAATTCGTCTTTTTATGGAAGCTTTTGTCATAAATCAGAGTATGTTCCACGTGGAACAATGACTTTTGTGAATAACGTGTGGAAAGTCTGTGAATGATAAATTCGGATGGAAATCTGAGATAAAAACAAAGGCACTACAGGAGGTAGTGCCTTTATTGAGGAAATAACTGGAGAAATTGATTTTACTTGACGAACAACATCTCCTGATATGTCGGTAAACTCCAGAAGTCATCGGGAACTAATTTCTCAAGTTTATCGGCGTACACTCGGACATTATTCATAGCCGGGATCACCTTATCACGCATATGTTTAGCTTTGCTATGAAGCGTGTCGCCGCCCAAATCAGCATTGATAGCAACGAGTTTGTCCAGAGCTACTGTAAGGCTATCAACAAGCTCACTCGCTTCCTTGAGCGTCTTCATGATACCAGATGATTTTACCCCTACCGCCTTTACACTTTCAACTGTCGACGCAAGGTCTTTCACATAGCGAATCGCTGCTGGCAACACCATGCGTTGGGCAATGGAGGCTGTTGCTTCGCCTTCGATATTAATAGTTTTGAAATAAATATCAAACATTATTTCCTCGCGGGCAAACCATTCGCGCTCGTTTAAAACCGCATACTTGGCAAACAAGGCGGGATTTTTCTTTGTATGAAACGCTTCCAATGCCTCAAGTGCTGTATTTTTAATGTAGAGTCCACGCTTTTTTGCTTCTGTTTTCCAGTCATCACTGTAGCCATCACCCCCAAATATAATACGTTTATGTTTTGATACAACGTCTTTCAATACTTCTTGCAATGCTTCTTCGAGCGATTTTTTTTGCTTCATCAGTTTTTCAACATCCGTCGTTAGCTCATCAATTGATTCGGCAGCAATGGTGTTCAACACCACAAGAGGAAAGGAGATACTTTGACTTGAACCAACGGCACGGAATTCAAATTTATTGCCCGTGAACGCAAATGGCGAGGTACGATTGCGGTCACCAGTATGTAATGGAAGCGGTGGTAAAACTGGCGATCCCAAGCCAAGCAAACCCTTAAATTCAGATTTTTTGGCTTTGCCCTTCACAAGTTGCATGAAGATTTTTTCGAGCTGTTCTCCCATAAAAATAGAAATAATAGCTGGTGGAGCCTCATTTGCTCCCAAACGATGATCATTAGCAGGCGTTGCAATGCTCAGGCGCAGCAAGTCTTGGTGCTTATCTACAGCCTTGATGACAGCAGCACAGAAAAATAAGAATTGCATGTTGTCATGCGGAGTATCACCCGGCTCCAAAAGATTAATGCCTGTGTTGGTCGAAAGCGACCAATTCGTATGCTTACCGCTCCCGTTCACACCTGCGAATGGCTTCTCATGCAAGATACAATAAAGACCGTATTTGCGAGCTGTTGTTTGAAGAACCTGCATAGTGAGTTGCTGATGGTCAGCAGCAATGTTCGTATTCTCAAAAATAGGTGCGATTTCGTACTGTGCTGGAGCGACTTCATTATGACGAGTTTTGACCGGAACACCTAATTTATATAATTGCTCTTCCACATCCGTCATATAAGCAAGAACGCGGTCAGGAATGGAGCCAAAATAATGGTCTTCAAGTTCTTGACCACGAGCAGGTTGGGCACCAAATAGCGTACGGCCAGTCGTAAGCAAATCAGGACGATTGTAAGCGAATTCTTCGTCAATTAGGAAATATTCTTGTTCCGCACCAACAGTAGAATATACTTGTGTTGCGTGGACATCGAAGAGTTTTAATGCACGAAGAGCTTGTTTGTTCACAGCTTCCATGGAACGCAAAAGTGGAATCTTGTGGTCAAGTGCTTCGCCTGTCCATGACGCAAATGCCGTTGGGATACAGAGTGTTGCACCCATTGGGTTTTTCATGATAAATGCTGGCGAGGAAGGATCCCATGCCGTATAGCCACGAGCCTCGAAGGTTGCTCGAATGCCACCACTCGGAAATGATGAAGCATCAGGTTCGCCTTGAATCAGCTCTTTACCGGAAAAACGAGACATTGCACCGCCACCGGAGTTTGGTGTTATAAAACTGTCGTGTTTTTCAGCGGTCGAACCTGTAAGCGGTTGGAACCAGTGTGTAAAGTGCGTCGCACCATTTTCAACTGCCCATTCTTTCATTGCAAGTGCTACGATGTCTGCAACACCCGCATCAATTGGTTTTCCTTGTTGAATCGTCGCAACGAGTGATTGAAAAACTTCTTTCGGTAGGCGCTTCCGCATTTCATCCATGCTAAAGGTGTGAGAACCGAAAATTTCATCCATCGTTGGTTTTTTGGCAGAACCATTCGTATGACCATTGGTATAATTACGTGCCGCAGAAACTACGTCATAGCGACGTGAAGTGGTTTTTGACATAAATCCTCAAAATGAAAAAATGAAAAAATCAAAGTTGATTAAAAGATGATATATTTACGAGTGGTATTGACAAAGTATATTAGGTTCAGGCTCTACATGCAATTAACTATTCCCAATTGCAGCCAGCTTTTCTTTCAGGGAGGATTTGCTATTGACATTTCCCGTTAGTTTTGCCGAAGTTGTATCAATTGCTAATGATTCAAACTGTGTGGAAAGAATGATATTCGTCAGCGTCTTTTTTACACCTGGCCATGATTGCATTCGCCCGAGAAGTTTTTCAAGTGAACCCGGATTTGTTGTACGAATTTTAATAAGATGCGATGCGTCGCCTGTAATAGCGTGGCACTCCATAATTTCCCGTTCGTTCAAACAGTTTTGCAGAAAAGTGCTATAGTGATTACTCCCTTCCACCGTCACAAGGATATACGCGGCAATGTATAAATCAAACGCATCAGGGTTGAGTTTTGCAAAATACCCCTTGATAATACCTCGTTCCTCCAACTTCCGTACACGCTCACTTACAGCAGGAACCGATAATCCGACAATCTCAGCAAGTTCATTAAAATGAGCACGTCCATTATTTTGGAGAGCGTTGCAAATAAGGCGGTCAACTTCATTAAGGTGATTGAATTGCATAGGAACAAATTATTAAACATTTTAGGAAAAACTCTATACAAACATAAAACTTTTAGGTGAAAATGTCAAAATAAAAAATGACAGTTAACAATCTAATGTCAAAGATTTAACCTTGTAAGGAAAAGAAGATATGCTTATTATAGATACAATTTGCGCGTTAGCGACACCAATTGGAACGGCAGGACTTGCTGTGGTTAGGCTTTCGGGGGATGATTGTTTGGAGATTGCAGACAAATGCTTTCGTGCGAAAACATGCATTGCAGAGGCAAAAAGCCATACAATCCTGTACGGCAAAATGTGGAATGGTGACATCATGCTGGATACAGTCGTAGCATCGGTGTTTCGAGCACCAAACTCGTACACGGGCGAAGACGTGGTTGAATTTGGCTGTCACGGTGGCATGATTGTATCGGGCGAAATTGTGCAAGCGTTGATTGAAGCTGGGGCACGACCTGCCGCACCAGGCGAATTCACGAAACGGGCATTTTTGAATCAGAAGATGGATTTGACACAGGTAGAAGCCGTTGGTGATTTAATTCATGCTGTTTCGACGCACGGCAGCCACACGGCTGCTCGTCAACTCATGGGCGGCTTCACCAAGAAGCTATCAGAACTCCGCGAGCAGCTCCTGATGATATGCGGCTTGTTAGAATTGGAGCTTGATTTCAGCCAAGAAGATATTGAACTTATTAACCGAACAGAGCTTTGTGAAAAGATAGAAGCAGCTCAGAAATTCTGCCGTGACCTTGCTGAGTCGCATCGTTCGTCGGAAATTCTACGGGCAGGTTACGCGGTAGGTATTGCGGGCTACCCGAACGCAGGTAAGTCTTCCCTGTTGAATGCGCTTGTCGGACGGAAACGTGCTATTGTAAGTAATGTTCCGGGAACCACACGAGATTACATTGAGGAAGCGCTGCATCTTGGTGGGATGGCGGTAAAGCTCATGGATACGGCAGGTTTCCGAGAAAGCCGTGATGTGATTGAGATTGAAGGTATTCAACTCGCGGAATCGCTCCTTGAACAATGTAATCTCATTCTTGTTTTAAATGATATAACCCTAGGTGAAACCCATTCTCAAACTCTCTTGCGGGAACTTCAAGAAAAATTTCCTAGCTCTGAGTTTGCCCTCGTCCAAAACAAGATTGACCAAAGCTTAAATAAGAAACAAGGAGTAAACGACAAGCAACTCGTGCCGATTCTCCTGCTTTCCGCCCAAACTGGTCAAGGCGTACAAACGTTAAAAGATTTTATCACCCAAAAAGCCCTCGAAAACACGAAAGGTGTAAGCGATGCACTGCTCAATGCGCGTCAGGCGGCACTGCTCAATCAAGCAGCAGCGTGCATGCAAGCCTCCATCGTTGCCGTAAATGCAAATATCTCAAACGAATTTATAGCAATAGATTTGCGCGAGGCATTAAAGCGAATTGGCGAGATTACGGGCAGCATATGGAACGAAGATATTTTAAATAGCGTCTTTTCCAAGTTTTGTATAGGAAAGTAAGAGTGAAGCACCAGGGCTAAAACGTGTGGGCATCTCTCAGAAAGGCTGCCCTTGCGTTGTTAAGATATGCTCTACGCATGATGTTTACTTATCGCAATAGAGTAATCATACTCTTATTAATACACAGCCTGATATAGTTTGAGCGACAACCTGATTTCATGAGAAATACTTCCGTGCAAAATACGCTACTGGCAAACCAATACACACAACAAGAATACAAGCCCCGATAATGGCTTGTACGGGATTAAATGGCGATTTCGGCGTGCTCGAGAGCGGCACAATGAGCTGACTCATTACAAGCCAAACAACTACACCATAAATAATACTGCTTACAATCACATTCTGAAGAAGGATTGGTAACTTTGATGCGCCAAGAAAAAACAACGTCGTCCACACTAATGCAATAAAATAGTGCAGAAGCAAACCCACAAATCCAGTGATTATACCGCCTGCGAACGCTTCTTGCCCCATAATACCACTTGCAACAAACTGAAACAAACGCAAAGGATTTGCCCCACCCCGCAACATAAAGTGGATTGTTGCTGCTGTAGCATCCAAACTTCCCGCAATCAGCCAAGTCTGAACAATGGCTATAATGAGACTTGTGGGTGTTTTATCTAAGGGTAAAAATTGTTGCTCCATGATGGTTCCCTGTTGTGTAGTAGAATGAGACAATAGGCAATTTATTCAAATCGCTTCGAGACTTTAAGGTCATTATAGAGTTGTTTATAATCAATTTTTCCGCCGTGTGCCTTCAAATGCTCGACAATCGCAATTGCCCTTTCGATGCGACGGGTAGGGTTTTTCATTGAAAAAACAATGTACAGCAGGGTTCGCTGCTTGCCTTCCGGCAACGCGTGAAAAAAGCGATCGCCCTCCGTGTCTTGTTTCAACAATTCCGCGAGTTCCTCGGGCATTTCTAATCCGTACTTACTTTCATCATTCCGCAACTGTACGACCACATTGTTCCCCGCATCAATACTGAGATTTGTACGATGGTCTTTATTGACCATAATCACCGTTTTTCCATTGCCACGTGGAATCAACCCGCATTGGTACTCGACGTATTTGCCGTTGGCAGTCAGCGTTGCAACAACACGTTTCGTGTCTTCTGCAAGGAATGCCGATGCAATCTCGCTCGGCACAACTACATGCGTTTGGTAAATTTTGCTCTCGGAGGCTTGCAGCGTTGCGGTAAATTGATATATGCTTACCAGCGGAGTGGTTTTAGTGGACTTTTTCATCTACTGTAATATGCAAAATAGGAATAAATGAATGGTTTCAACACAAGATAAAGCAGGACTCCTGACAACGGTATGTCAGGAGTGTACATGAAGTATTCATCTAATGGCTCACACCATCGGCATTACTGTTGCGCCTTTTGTTGAGGCTACCGCCAAAATTTCTTTCCCTATCCTTACCGTTTCCCGCACCAGCACATCGAAATCTTCCTTCACACTACGGTGGTTCACATTTGCCATGCGGATGGCATAACGCCCTTCAAGTAGCGTGTACGAAGGCGTGGCGATTCCCTCCTCGTGCAATCGCATCAAGATTTCCTTGTTGAGCGTGTTTACAGCTTCGAGATTCAGATGGTCAGAACAAAAACGGTAACATACAATATTCATCGGCACGGGTGCGAGCAGCTCTAATTCGGGAGTAGTAAGAATGAGGTCTTCGAGGTATAAGGCTTGCGCGATATTTTGCCGAATAATGCGACGATATTTCTCTATACCGTGTTCCTTCAAGCTCATCCAGACTTTGAGCGCCTTGAAGCCGCGCGAAAGCTCCATACCGTAATTTGTTATAGATTCCGGTCCGGCAGCAAGCCCTCGCTCATGTGCAAGCAAATAATTCGGCATAACAGCAAATGCGCTTCGGTGAGCCTCTGCGTTACGGATGAGCAAACAGCCCACTTCGTAGTTCATAGACATCCATTTATGCAAATCAAACGCTACGCTATCCACGTCTTCCAAAGCGCGTAATTGCTCACTATACTCCGGCACAAGTTTCGCCAACGCGCCGAATGCACCATCTGCATGAAGCCATATGCCTTCCGCACGAGCAATGGCAAGGAGTTCGTCCAATGGATCAATTGCGCCCGTGTTTACTGTTCCCACGTTGGCTACAATGCAAAACGGGAGATGTCCGGCGGCACGGTCATCGGTGAGCATTTGTTTGAGGGCATCAAGATTAATGCGATAATCAGCATTCACGGGAACCTTGCGAACCGCATCCGCTCCCAACCCACAGATTTCCGCTGCCTTTTGAATGCACATATGCGCTTCAACCGATGTGTACATCAGAAGTTGCCCCGAAAGTGCCTTTAATCCTTGTTGACGAGCTAATTTCTCGCCAAACGCATTCCGCGCAACAATGATTGCCGTAATGTTCGCCATTGAACCGCCGCTCACAAGAATGCCGCTCGCTTCCGCCGGAAAACCCATCATTTCTTTGCACCATGACAACACCTGCTGTTCGACATACATGGCACTATGGTCACCAATGGTATTGTTCGGATTCATGCCCGATGCCAACATATCCGCCAACATCCCAAGCGGCGTACCCGTTCCCTGCACCCACCCCCAGAAACGTGGATGAATATTGCCTTTCGGAAAAGGCAATATGTGGTCGCAAAAATCATTAAACACTGCGTAGGGGTTTTGCGGTTCGACGGGAAGCGGTGTTTGAAGGAATTGCTTCATCGTATCCGTTGGCTTTGTCCACACAGGTTCAGAGCGGATATTTTGTAACAAATCGAACATTGTTTCGACCATTTCATGACCTAAGCGGCGCATGGAATCCCAATCGTTAGGCGTTGCGGGATCGAGCGTTTCTTCGTTTGCAAGAAGCTCTTGGAAGTTGAGCATGAGGTATATCAGAATGATTGTGAAAAAGTATGTCAATCTTACTGTGCGTCGTGGAAAATGATGCCCAACGTGTGACGTTGCCCAGAATGAACTTCACTAACACCATGTTTCATATTCACACGATACCAACCGCGCGAACCTTGAACGGGACGAAAATTCGTCGTAAAAATAAGCACATCGCCGCGTTTGGGATTCAGTACGTAAGCCCGCGACTGGGCGCGTGGACGTTGTTCGACCAAAACAAACTCCCCACCAGTGTAATCCTGCCCAGCTTCGTTCAACAACACTACCGCTTGAAATGGAAAGAATACTTCGCCGTACAAGTCCTGATGAAGCGTGTTGTAGCCGCCTTGTCCGTAGCGGAGCATAAGCGGTGTAGGTTTCGTTTGTTCGTTTGTGGCACACCGTTCGTGCAATTCTGTGAGTGACGGTGGATAGGCTGTATCTATTGTGAGCGTCTGCATCCAACCGTTGGCTGTGGAAGCCAAATGCGGATAAAGTTCTTCCCGAAGCGCTTGAATTTTTATGGGGAGCGGATAACAAAAATACTTATACTCACCTTCGCCAAAGCGATACCGCACCATCGAGATGGTTTTGCGGAAATGCTCGTCGTGGTCGTAGAGTGCCACAAGTTCCGCGCATTCCGAAGCGCTGAGAACGTCTTCAATGCTTGCAAATCCTCTTATATTGAGTTCGTTTGTGATGTGCTGCCAATCAAGATTTTGAATGTTTTTCATAAAACCTGTCTTTCAATATCATCAATCAATGAACAGATTTTATCAACCGATGTTTGCATTGTGACGGTATGGATAGGGGTTTTATCTCTGCCCATACCGGGTAAATCAAGTGCAATTGCTCTATGTCCACGCTTTTCTAATATTGGAAGAACTTTATGCCAATTCCATGCGCTGTGCCATGAACCGTGAATCAAGATGAATGTTTTCATACGGGATTGTAAAAAGAGTGATACAAGAATAATTTGGTGCTATCTGAAATCAAAAGCTATTTGCTTCCTTTTCTGGACATCTCATTCTCCAAAAGCTCGCGTTTCCGCTCCACTCCCCACCGATAGCCACTTAGCGCACCATTTTCACGCACAACGCGATGGCATGGCGTAACAAGCGCGACAGGATTCGACGCACAGGCATTTGCCACCGCCCGCACTGCGCTTGGCTTCCCGATGCTTGCTGCAATCTCACTATACGAACGGGTTTCACCGTAAGGGATGCGGCGTAATTCCTCCCACACACGCTGCTGAAAGGCAGTAGCACGCAAATCAAGAGGCAGGTCGCTGATAGAATATGGCTCCGCGCCTTCAAGGTGGCGGATGATGGCAGATGTCCACAAAGCAAGATTGGACGAGGCTTCAGAGTCATTTTGAATCTGCGCTGCCGGAAACTCTTTGTGCAAACTATCTTCCAGCGCATCCGGCGCATCACCAAACGTGATAGAACAGATTCCACGCTCCGTTGCTGCCACAAGCACGTAGCCAAGCGAACAAGGTGCAATCATGTAAGAAATTGTGCGTCCCAAACCGCCGCGTTTGTAGTCGGAAGGGGTCATACCAAGCTGTGCGGAGGCTTTTTCGTACAGGCGAGAATTAGAGCCATATCCAGCTTCATACATTGCTTCGGTGACAGTCTTTCCATCTTTGACGAGCGTTTTGAATTGGCGCGAACGCAAAGCATCGGCATACTGCTTCGGCGAAATACCCATAACGCTTTTGAATACGCGCTGAAGATGCTGCGGACTCAAGTCAAACTGTTCGCCAAGCGTTTCCAAGTCCGGCGCGTTCTCACTATCCATTGCCAGAACGTCGCAAACACGCTGTACGAGTTCAGTCTGCGGGTTGTGAGCATTGAGTACATCAGGTTTGCAGCGTTTACAAGCGCGAAATCCGGCTTGCAAAGCGGATTCCACTGAATCGAAAAACGAAACATTCTGGCGCAACGGCGTTCGCGCCGAACACGATGGACGACAGTAAATGCCCGTCGTTTTTACGCCAAAAAATAAGATGCCATCAAACCGTTTATCTTTGGTTTGTACAGCGCTCCAACATTCATCGCTGTTTAGATGAATGGTTTCGCGGACG
>JANYIG010000326.1 GCA_025358765.1 Candidatus Kapaibacterium sp. | reverse complement strand
GGCGCAACAAGGAATCCAGCTTCCGACGCTGTTCACGAT
Source organism: Candidatus Kapaibacterium sp. (assembly GCA_025358765.1). Lineage (GTDB taxonomy): Bacteria > Bacteroidota > Ignavibacteria > Kapaibacteriales > UBA4661 > JANYIG01. Next base: position 33,105 of record JANYIG010000326.1, on the reverse strand, counting down.
TCCGCTTGCCGACGGCTACCAGATGCCCGCACAGATACTCAAACCCAAAGATTTTGACGCAAACAAACGCTATCCGATTATCGTCCATGTCTATGGCGGACCGTCCGCACCTGTGGTGGCAAACCGTTGGATTGGCGGTGATTATTATTATTACCAAATGTTGCTCGATGCTGGCTATCTCATTGTGGAAATGGACAATCGCAGCGCTGCCGCCATCAGCAAAGCGTATGAAAACACGTGTTTGAAACAACTTGGCGAAAACGAATTGAACGATCTTGTGGCAGGCGTACAATGGCTCAAAAAGCAATCCTACGTTGACTCAAGCCGTGTAGGAATGTGGGGTTGGTCGTTTGGGGGATATTTCACACTCGCGGGCATGACGCGCAGCAAGGAGTTCAAGGCGGGCATCGCTGTCGCAGCGCCAACGGATTGGCGCTACTACGACACGAAATACACCGAAGCAATGATGAAAACACCGCAAGATAACCAAGCAGGTTACGATAAAACGAACCTGACGAGCCGCGCAAAAGACCTGCACGGCAGATTATTACTGGTTCACGGCACGGGTGATGACAATGTTCACCCACAAAACGCATGGCACTTTATTGACGAACTCGTGAAGGCAGGCAAACTGTTCGATTTGGCGATGTACCCAATGCGGAAACACGGCATCAGCGACCCTCCAGCGCGGATACATCTGTACAAAACGATGTTGGAGTTTTGGAAGAAAAACCTGTAAGGCGCATTCTGTCTATGTCACAAGAAAGAGGGTCTTCGTTTCGTGCGAAGACCCTCTTTTTGTTTTGAAGGTATTGGTCTTGTAGCAAGGGAGTACAAATGACGCGGATTAGCTGATTACGATGAATTTTCTCTCACCTGTTTTTTTCTCTTGTCTATGAATCTCAGTACCTAACGGACTTGAGCACAGAGGCGCAGAGAGCGCAGAGAATAAAAAGTGAAGGCGGAATTTTATTTTCAAACTCTGCGTACTCCCTACCTCTGCGTTCATTTCATCGAAAAGCATTAGATACCAAAATCTGTGAACAACTGTCCAATCCGCATCACCCGCGTTCAAAGTCTCCAAGACCTGATAACTTCCGTGCGCTATTCTGAAATCTTCTGCAGCCACAGCGACGATGCAAAATTTTCCGCAGGATGATATGCGGAAATAAAGGATTGAAGCACCTGCGGCGCTTTCCAATGCAAATAACTTCCACAAAGCAGAATCCGATATGTCGGGTTGTTCATAAGAAGTGCCTGCACAAGCGGGGCTTCGTTCCAAAATTGGTGCTGCCGGAAAATCCAGACTTCCGGCTCCGGCGTTGGGTAGGGAAAAAAAATGTCGTGAATGTGAATCACCACGCCGCTTTTCAGGCGCGGCAGTACTTCTAAATACAGGAAATACACATCGCTATCAATTTTCAAAACGTGGCTTGAGTCAATAAAAAATATGTCGCGTTCGCCCAAGAGCTGAAATACGTCGAAACTCACGTCCTGCACGGGCTTCATAATCAAATTTACCTGCCCGCTTTCTGCCAACTTCAGCAAACCCTTGCGCGGATACGGCTCGATGCACGTCACGCTGCATGGATGCCCTTCTTTCGCATTCATTTCCGCAGCGCGGAGTGCAAAGTACGTCGAAACCCCCGAGCCAACCTCTGTCAGACGTTCAGGCTTGTGGTAGCGCATCATCACGTAGAGCAAATGCGCGTCCACTAAAGCATAACCTTCGCCCAAACCCTGTTGCGTCACCCAATCGTATTCGGGCAGCGCGGCGCATTCCTCGCGGAATTGCACGAGTTCCTTTGCAAACTCCGCTTGCGCCTCCACGCTGATGGTGATGCCGGGCAGTTCCGACGGGCTGTACCAGCGCTTGAAGTTGCGGCGCAGCGCGCGGGTGTCGGGGACGGGGCTGTAAAAATGTGCGGGCAACACGCTCAAGCCAAGTGGCTCGAAGAAGGAAAACATCGTTGTCCACTGAAAATTCTCGAATTTCATGGAAAGCGCTTTTTTCAAGCCTAATGCCTTCAACCGCTCTACTTTTTGCTGTAATCCCATTCGTATTTTTTTGATTTTTTTGCTTCAAGGTTGTTTGAGAACTTGGTTTAACTACCCTCACCCGCGCCTCGAAGACGAGACGCGACCTCTCCCAAAGGGAGAGGTTTGGAAGATACGATGAGGAGCGGACTCCAGCTCCTTCTCCCTCTGGGAGAAGGTTGGGATGAGGGGAAAAGAGCCTGAAAAATAGACTTTTCCATTCCTCATCGTGTTTTGACTATCATCGCTTCTGCCGCTTTCTGACCGTCAAGCAACAAATGAATGGTGTAAACGCCCGACGAAAGCTCGCCACCGCCCTCCGCGCAAGCCTTCCACAGAATTTCATGTTGCCCTACTACCGTTACGCCTTGTTGAATCGTTGCAACAAGTTTCCCATCCGCAGCATACACTCGTGCTTCAACCGTAGCGGTTTTGCTCAACGAAAAACTCAGGCGTACTTCTTGCGTAAAAGGATTGGGCTGTACGGTAAGCGACATGAGGGCTTTGTCGGAAAGAAATAACGCCGGAGTACTGCCCGCATAGTTCAAACCCAACAAATGAAACGTGCCATTGTTTGTGGTTTGTTGAATACGGACAAAATCAGGAACCCGCACTGTATCTACCTTTAGCACAGTTGCCGTATCGTTGCCAAGCGTCACGCGAAAACGCAGTTGCACAAGAGCCGTATCGCTTGTTTTGTCGAAGGAGAACGCAATCGGGATGCGGCGAACACCGCCGGAAACCTCGCCGCGCGGCGTTGCATCTACGGGTTGCAAAAGCGAAGCATTAAAAGAAAGTGTTGCCGTACCTGTTGTAATGCCGAGTTCGGCAAGACGACGAGTGCCTGTGAGTATGATAGGAATAGATACTTCACGACCAACAGCTGCTTGCTGATTATCTATTTGCGTTTTTACGGAAATCGGAAGGATAGGTAACAATCGAAAGGTTCCATTCTGTAGAAGCGGAAAGCCTATTTTGCTTTGAGGCTTCCAACTAATGTTAGAATATTGCAAACCTGTTGATGTGTCTTTCGATAATAAAGCGCGAAACTTTAATCGTACTATGGCGGTGTCGCTTGCAGTGTTGAGCGCAAAGGTTAGTGGTATCGTTCGCTTGCCCTCTCGTACAGATCCTTGTGGCGTAGGTGCAATTGGCTCAAGCATTGAGACATTAAAAGAGCATTCGTATTGGGCAGCAGATATTCCATTTTGAGCATATAGCCGTGTACCCCTGAGAATAAATGTCAGTTCAATAGTTTGTCCAGGTATGGCGGACACAATATCTGGAAACTGTGCCGTTATTCGTGGCAATGCCGTATCGCCTGTAATTTCACCCTTAATTCGTGCGCCCACTAACGACATGGTGTGTCTATACATTCCGGCTGGATGACCGCTAAAATACGATTCGGCATTCACCAGTCCATACTTTTTCCTGATAATACAGGAAGAAGAATGTAAAATATTAATGCCTTTAGAGTTCATACTGATTGAAATTGTAGTATCGGCATTGCCAAACGAGTACTCGACCGAAGAAACATAAATATCAAGACCAATTGAGGAAATGGGCTGTGCGAACATCGTCTCGTTTGTTGAGATGTTGAAACGATATGTCTTTTCTTCTTGTCCCGCCTTGTAGGTATAGATAACAGAGTCATCTGAACGTTCAAGTCGGGTAACGCGGTCGTATGAATTATAGACTATCGCGTATCGGATGTCTTGTATCACCGTATCACGGAGAACATCCTCATAAAAATTACCCCCCCAACAAATTGCCCCCGAATAATATGAAGGATCATAAGTATCTATAAGGCAAAGGTTATACACAAACCGATTACCCACCGTCAAGTCCCGAAGCGGTGTTTGTGCATGAAGCGAACCGGAAACGGTGATAGATGCCGCTCCAAGAATCACGATTGCAACAAAACTTTTCACGGTTATCATGGTGATGGATGTGTAGGTGAAACACCGTCTTTTTAGACCGTGACTGCTTTGCGGGCTTCCACTTGTTCGTTAATCCAGTTGTAGGTTTGGGTCAGACCTTCGCGGAGCGACTGCGACGGAGCCCAGCCAAGTTCGGTGCGGATGAGGCTGTTGTCGGAATTTCTGCCGCGCACACCCACTGGTCCCGGAATGTTGTTGATGTGGAGTTTTTTGCCCGAAATAGACATCGCCAATTCTGCCAAACCGTTGATGGAAATCATCTCTTCCGAGCCAATATTGACGGGTCCCATGAACTCAGAATCCATAAAACGGCGCATTGCCTCAAGGCATTCGTCAATATAGAGGAACGAGCGCGTTTGTTTGCCATCACCCCAGATTTCGATGGTTCCACCGTCTTCTGTTTCCGCCACTTTGCGGCAGATTGCCGCCGGAGCCTTCTCTTTGCCGCCCTGCCACGTGCCTTGCGTCCCGAAGATGTTGTGATAGCGGGCGATGCGGACCTGCAAACCGTAATTGCGGTTATACGCAAGATACAAGCGTTCGCTGAAGAGCTTTTCCCAACCGTATTCGCTATCGGGTGCAGCAGGATACGCCGAGTCTTCGGAGCATTTGGGATTGTCAGGGTCTTCTTGGTTGTATGCGGGGTACATACAAGCGGAGGACGAATAAAAAATCTTTTTCGCGCCCACTTTTACGGCAAGATTGGCGATGTTAAGGTTAATCGTGGCGGAATTGTGCATCACGTCGGCATCGTGTTCGCCGGTAAAGATGTAGCCCGCACCGCCCATATCGGCAGCAAGTTGATACACCTCGTCGTACGGCAAATCCATAATGTCCTTGCAAACGTTTTGGTCGCGCAAATCACCGATGATGAAGTCGTCGGTAGCGGTCGGAGTATATTCGGGATGCTTCAAATCTACCCCACGCACCCAAAATCCTTCTTGTTTCAAACGACGCACTAAATGGCTTCCGATAAAACCGCCTGCACCGCAGACGAGCGCTGATTTCTGTGGCATAAAAACTCTAAAAGTAACTGTGAGTGAGAATAATAAAAAACTGGTATGCTTACATAACAGTACATACCTTCGCTACCGTACACTTTTTTATTTTAGATTGAACCGCAAAGGTGTTGAGACCGCAGAGAAACTTGCATTGTAGGCATTCGAGATTTTTTTTATATCATCGGGAAAAACCCTCAAAAACTCTGCGTCCTCTGCGCTCATTCATCTGCGTCCTCTGCGCTCATTCAAAAGAGTGTAGGATAATAAAGTACAGAACTACAAAATTACGCTTTTATGATGAATTTCCCATGAATGCGTGAAAGAAAGCTATCACTTGCTTTGTTTTATACGCTCTTTGAAGCGGTCGCGCAGAAATTTTACCGTGTTAAAGAGGATGCCGGGGTTAGCATGTTCGCGGTCAGCTTTCAAATATTCGCGGTACGTGCGCGACGGATTACCAAAGCTGTTGCGGGCAGCTGTAAGCGGGCGTTCGGCAACAATAACATCGGCAAACGAATAATGAATTTTCGTTCGGAAACGGTGATAATGCTCGTAATCCATCGCAAAACGGTAATCCGTGCTGAACATGCCGTAGCGCTCCCAGATGCGCCGGTTGTAATACATTGCTTGATGCGCGGTTGGCAGTTTGTGGATTGGTCGGGTGTTTGCACCAACGATTTTTTCCGTAATGCCGTTTATCGATGGGTCGAACGTGAGTCGCGCTTTCCCGTAGATGATGTCTGCGCTTGTATCGGCGGCGCGAACAAGGTCAGAAAGCGCGTGGTTGCTGTAAAAATAATCGCCCGCGTTCATAAACCCTAAAAAATCTCCGGTACTCCGCACGATGCCTTTGTTGAACGCTTCACTCACGCCACTGTCCTTCTCGCTTACCCACCAACTGATATGCTGTTCGTACTCACGAATAATGCTCGGTGTTGCGTCCTTCGAGCCACCGTCAATCACGAAATATTCTATGTTCGGATAATCCTGCCCAATCACGCTTTCAAGCGTCGCCCGAACGAATTTTTCGGCATTATAACAAATGGTGACAACTGTGACTTTGGGTGAGTTCATAACGCGATTCCATTGGTATAAGAGATTTGAAAGAACAGCAAATAACAAAAAACTTTCGTTTCCGTAAAATGAATTGCGAAAAAATCAGTATATTTCCGCATTCGCGCTGCAACGCAGTTTTAGGTGGAATCAGCGTTTGTGGCATTATTTATATCGTATTTTCTGCGGAGGTCTCTTGATTACAGTGATTTTGTATATGGTGCTTGCCGTATTGACGGTATTTCTCGCTATTGCCATTTACAACGCCTTCACCGCACCAATGCTCCGTAAACAGCCACCGAATGCTCAAAATCTTGACGCAACCTCGCCGTTTTTGCTTCCGCGCGTGTCAGTGTTAATTCCGGCTCGTAATGAAGAACAGAACATTGGCAATTGTTTGACGGCGCTTGTGGAGCAATCCTACAAAAACCTTGAAATCCTCGTACTGAACGACCATTCGACAGACGGAACCGCAGGTATTGTCCAAGAATTCATGCGTCAGCACACGAACATCAAACTCCTGAACGGCATTACGATTCCCCCGAATTGGTTGGGTAAAACGTGGGCATGCCAGCAGCTTAGTTCTGCCGCAACGGGCGACGTACTTATCTTCACCGATGCAGACAATACCCACGCTCCAAACGCCGTAGCGAATAGCGTTGCATGGCTGATGAAATATCAACTCGGCATGTTGTCGGCATTTCCACAACAACAAACGGTTTCGATGACGGAGCAATTGGTCGTGCCGGTCATGGATATGTTTGTCTATGCAGGCTTACCGCTTTGGCTGACCTACAAATCAGAACATACGTCGCTTTCTGCTGCAAATGGTCAGTGGATTGCGTTTAACAAAGATGCCTATACGCTTATCGGTGGACACGTAACGGTGCGAAATCAAATCGTCGAGGATGTGGAGCTAGCTCGCATTATGAAACAACGGGGCATCAAAATTCTTACCATGACGGGTACGGAAGCAGTGTTTTGTCGGATGTATCACTCATTTGACGAGGTTTGGGCGGGCTTCACCAAGAATATTTTCGGACTTGTGCGTTACAACAGCGAGTCATTTTTTGCGCTCATGGGATTGTTATTCTTCGTGTGCATTGTGCCATATTTCACGGTGTGGTTTGAGAGCTTCCGTTGGTTATCGCTCGCGGCGATTGTGATGAACATGCTCATGCGTCTCATTCTTTCGCTTAAATTCAAACATCCGCTGCTCACCAGCGTATTCCTGCATCCAGCAGGCATGGCGCTTACAATTGCTATCGGTATTAACTCGTACATTCAAGTACAGCGCGGTACGATTCAGTGGAAAGACCGCGATATTGACATTAAAGCAGCTATGAATCGGGAGTGATGGGGTTTTTACTGCTTATATGGAACGGGCGCAGCATCGAACGTCCTTTTGCGCTGAAGGCTCCGGCTGCTGCCAGCATCACGACCGTTCCACCTGCCACACAACACAAGCGCAAAAATATTGATGGAAGAATGGGCATACCGACCGTCATAATCTTAGCAACGGAAAACGTTGCTGCGGTAACAAGCATCACGAGCGTTACACGCCCCCATTGGTAGCGTATCGGATACAATCGCCGCGCAATACAGTACATCAGCACCGCCATCACCATATACGCCCCTAATGTTGCCCACGCCCCGCCCGCAATCCCCAATCCGGCTCCATACGAAGGAATCAATATTAAATTCAGGGCGACGTTCGCCGCCGCCGCAATGCCCGTTACAAACGGAAGATATTTCGTGCGTTTACGGATGTACGTGCTGGCAGCGAAGTTCACAAACAAACCATTAAAATAATAGCCCGCTAACACAATCGGAATGATGCTCAAACCGCTTAAATACGCGGGATTCAAGAAACGCCCTCCGATAAATGGCATTGCGACAACGTACTCAATCAACAGCGCTGTTAGCAGAAATACGGCTCCGCACATAACGGTAAAATACGTCAGTACGTATGCGAACATTGTCCGTGTTTCGCGCGAACCAGCTTCACGCAGAAAGAACGGTTTCCACGCATATTCAAACACCGATACAACAAGCATCATTGGAATGCCAAGTCGGTAATTTGCTTGATAAATCCCGACCGTCGCATCGTTTGTGAGCCAGCGCATAATCGGGCGATCTGCTACTTGCAACATCACCGACGAAAATGCTGATGGAACTGATGGCAGCCCAAAACGCCACATTTCCTTGAGCAATACCCAATCTATACGGTACGGTTCGCTATAAGCCCCGCCACGGCTTGTTTGGCTGATAACGAGATACCGCTTGAGCTCCGGCAGCAGGATAATCACGCCCGTCATCGAAGATAAAACACCCGCCAAAAAAACACCCTTCATGCCTTGGTTGAGTACCGCAATCAACACCAGATTGGACGCAACATTCAACAAGACCACGAGCGCTTTTGTGAAGGCAAAACGCTTGGCGCGGCGCTCCATTCTGAGCGTGGCGTAAGGAATCAGCGCCAGCGCGTCCATAAAGGCTATACAGCACGAAAGTACAACGAAATTTTGCCCGCCTACGCTTAAACCCAATACTGACGCTATCACGCCAGAAAGCACCGTGAAGAGAATTGTCAGCATACCACTTGTTAGCACGATGGTTCCAAAGGCAAGCCCAAAAACTTTTTGGTTATGCGCCGTATCGTCGGCATCATTATTCGTACGGTAGAAACGGAAAAACGCCGTGTCTAAGCCAAACGAGTAAAAAATCCCCACAAATGCAATGATAGAATACAGGTTAGCAACTTCGCCGAGTTCGGCGGGCTTGAGGTAGTTGGTGTAAAACGGCGTTAGAAAAAAGGTCAGAAAACGCTGAACAATCGTACTAACGCCATAAATAGCGGTGTCGGATGCGAGAGAACGGAGTTTATTGGACATTGGTCGGTAGTCATTGGGCATTGTGTACTGGGCTTTACGAGTGCGTGTACTGCAAGACTTGTATTCATCGGTATTTGCCAGTATTTATCGAATTTCTACGTTGGGCAACAGCTGTTTAACACGCGCCTGCTCTGCCTCCGAAAGAAGATTGCCACTGATATTTAAGATTTTCAGATTTGTCAGCTTGGCAATTTCTGCTGGAATCGTCGTCAGCATATTTCCACTCACATCCAACAATTCCAATTTCGTAAGCAAGCCAATTTCGGGTGGCAATTTCGCAATTTGATTATTATCAACATAGAGCAATTTTAAATTAATGAGCCTACCGAATTCTGTGGGGATCTGCGTGAGGTAATTGCGGCTTATGTAGAGTGTTCTCAGCGTTACCAGCTTCCCAAGCTCCACCGGAACATCCTCTATCTGGTTGTCACTCAAATCTAATGTTGTTATATTCGGTAAATCAGCAAGCTCAACTGGGACAACTTGAATACGATTGCGGCGCAAAAACAGCGTTTGTAGGTTCGTCAACTCGCCGAGTTCGCCCGGAATCGTGCGGAAATTATTCCGGCTCACGTTAAGCTCTTGCAAATTCAGCATATTGCCTACTTGCGGCGCTAATGCTGGAAGTGCTTGAATCGAAAGGTCGAGTTTATAGATTTTGAGCGGCTCTTTTGCGGCTTTGTCCCATACTTTGTACGTGGGCTGCTTTGCAAGCACCACCGAATCCAACAACACGCGTGAGGTTTGCGCGAAGGAGGGTTGAACGATTAAAATACTGCTTGTAAGAAAAAAGCAGTGGAGTAAGGCTGTACGCGGCATAGAAGGTTGTGGTTTGTCATAGATAGAACTTGTTTGATATTTCCTCGAGATTGACCGCAGAGACACAGAGGTAGAGAGGCGGTAAAAACAGCTTTTGAAATGTATTCCACAATCTTGATTTTCTGCGCCCTCTGCGCCTTTGCGCCTCTGCGGTAAAAAATCGTAAACAACTTCATACGAAATTCTTAATCAAGAACATCTTTGGTTCGGTTATCGGTTCTGAATTTTTGCATAAGCATGAGCAGATTTTCCATGAGAGCATTCAAATCGCTCGTAGAAATAGCAATTTGCTTTGCGCCTTGTTCCGTCATTGTCGTTACTTCCGCCATAGCATCAATGCGCTGGGCAAGAGCTTGGCTTGTTGAAGATTGGCGGCTGCTTGCTTCGGCAATAGTTTGCACCGTCGTGGCAACTTCTTTCGAGCTTTGTACGATTTGCCGCAGTGCCTCGCCCGCATTGACGGCAAGTTCTTTGCCCTTAATAACTTCCTCATTCCCGTCGTGCATCGCTTTAACGGCAACGCGAGTTTCGTTCTGAATGGTTTTCACCATTGTGGTGATTTGCTTCGTGGCTTGCGAAGTGCGCTCGGCGAGCTTCCGTACTTCGTCGGCAACAACTGCAAAACCACGTCCTTGCTCGCCAGCACGAGCCGCTTCGATTGCCGCATTCAGAGCAAGCAGATTTGTCTGGTCGGCAATGTCGTTGATGACAGAAACGATTTCCCCGATTTCCGCGCTCGAAACGCCTAAGCGTTCTACCGTTTCCGCCGATTTTTGTACAACGGATGCAATTTCCTCAATTTTTTCCAATGTTTGGCGCACAATATCGCCGCCGGAAATAGCAATCTGACCGTTTCGCTCCGCTACACGCAAGGAAGTATCGGCATTCTGGCTGTTTTGTGCGGTAGCGTGTGCGAGTTCATCCACCGACGCAGAAATCTCTTGTGCCTGAAATGCTTGCCGTGCGGAACCGGATGCTAATTGCTCCGTTATTTCGGTAATATGCTCTGAGGTGGATGCTGTCTCCGACAATGCTTGCGAGATAGTCACGAGCATATCACGCACATTGTTTACAGCGTCGTTAAAACCAGTATAAAGTTCGCCGATCTCATCGCTCTCGAAGGCAGGCGTAAGCTCGACCGTAAGATTCCCGTTGGCAAAACGGCGCATTTCGGTGAGAATAACCTCAACACTGAATGCTAAATATTTTTTTCGCATTTCGGACTCGCGTACCGCGATTTCAACTTTCCGTTCGACGCTTGCCTTCTCAGTTTCAATATCGGCAATACCTTTGCGAATACTTTCGACCATCGAATTGAACGCTATGCTTAATTGCCCGACCTCATTGCTATATTTATTGTGAACGGTTTGCTCAAGATCGCCACTACTGACTTTTTGCGCGGCATCACGGAGCGCCACAACAGGCTTGATAAGCGACCGAACAATAAGGAATATCACAATTGCACAAATCACACTGCCAATCACACCAATAATCGTAAACGTCTGAACACCGCTGTTCACACTACGCCGCATCTGTGCCAAATTCACGCCTAACACAACTTCGCCAATTTTTTTTTCGTTCTGCGACACGGGAGCCGCTGCCACTGCTACGTCGCCAAGCGTCAGACTACGGACATTATTGGTATCGGTGTGGATTTTTTCCGCCTTTAACGTCTCAGGAACTTTCGCATATCCATACGTGTATATCGTATCACCACTTGCTTTGGTGACGATGATGTATTCAAGCCCCGTCAGCCGCAATACGCCTTCGAGGGATTGTCCAACGGATTCGCGGCTATCAAAATCTACACCTGGCGCAGCAGATACTGCCGCAACGGTTGCAATGGAAGCTGTTTTTTCGAGCGTCAATTCCATGCCACTTTGGTTTTGCTGGATAAATGACGAAATAATACCAACCGACGTGAGCGCAACAATGATGAGCGTTGCAGGAATAGCTATTTGCAAGCCGAGCGATGAGCGGATTTTTTGAAGCATAACGCGATAAACATCTAAAAATGGTTCCCCCACGCCAACACATATATGGCAAATTCGTAAAAAAACCTTGACAAATGCAAAATAATTTCATAACCTTGAGCAAATTCAAAAAAATGAAAAATAGTTCACAATATCCTTATCCTATCGTGAAACACTAATGACCCCAACAGATTCGTTAAGCCGCATGAAGGTTGCCGATGCAGACCGACCCGCGTTTTCGCTTGGTATTGAAGAAGAATATATGGTTCTCGACCCGAAAACTTTCGACCTCCGTTCCCATATTGATGCCGAATTGCTCTCGAAAGGGCAGATGCTTTTGCACGAACACGTCAAACCTGAAATGATTGGCTCCATGCTGGAAATTGGTACGGGTGTGTGCAAAGACGTAACACAAGCTCGCGACGAAATCACAAAAATTCGTTCGATTGTGGCTCATTTATCCAAGCAAAACGGGTTGCTGCTTGGTGCGGCGAGTACGCATCCGTTCGCCCATTGGAAAGATCAAGAAATTTTTCCCGACGAGCGCTACCGCATTATTGTGGAGGACATGCAAGTGCTGGCGCGGTCGTTACTCATCTTCGGAATGCATATTCACATTGGCATCGAAAACCGCGAGATTCAAATCCAGATCATGAACGAAATGCGCTATTTCCTGCCGCACATTCTTGCGCTCACCACCAATTCGCCCTTTTGGACTGGCACGAATACGGGGCTGAAATCCTATCGCTCAAAGGTATTTGAACGTTTCCCACGCACAAATTTTCCCGATTATTTTAACTCATGGGGCGAATATCAGTCGTATATTGACCTCTTAGTACGAACGGGCTGTATTGACAATGCAAAGAAAATTTGGTGGGATGTGCGCCCACACCCGAATTTTCCAACGCTCGAAATCCGTATTTGCGACCTGCCGATGCGCGTAGATGAGACGATTGCTATTGCGGCACTTTGCCAAGCAATTGTCGTAAAACTGTACTCGCTCTACTCAAAAAATCTCAGCTTCCGCCTTTATCACCGTGCGTTGCTCATGGAAAACAAATGGCGTGCCGTGCGATACGGTTTGGATGGCAAATTGATTGACTTTGGCAAACAGCGCGAAATGCCCACGCGGACGCTCATTGGGGAATTGCTGGATTTTGTGGACGACGTGGTGGATGATTTGGGTTCGCGCAATGACATTGAGTATATCCGTACTATCATGGAAAACGGGACGGGGGCTGACCGCCAGCTCAAAGTTTTTGCCGAAACAGGTAGCACACAGGCAGTTGCAGAATACATCCACAAAGAAACGTGCGTTGGATTGATTGAGGATGTCACGCCGTTTTTAAGCGATTTGAAGCGCCCTTCAGCCGATTCTATCGAAGAAAAAGCAACATCATTGACCTAATCACAACGGTACTTTTACAACATGAAGCGGTGGCATGGCTTGGAAGTCATGTTGCCGTTTTTTTTTTTGATGGGTGGCTCATCAATGCTTTATCGGAAGCGCCAAAAGTGGTAGTTTGGGATAATTATTACACAACATTACCATAATCAATGAGCACAACATCTTCTCCAAAACCGACGATTTTGATTGTTGACGATACGCTCGATATTCGGGACATGCTTCGCACCATGTTGTTTGACCTTCATTGTACATTGCTCTTTGCCTCAAGCGGCGAAGAGGCGGTGAGCATCGTCGCATCACATCCTCCTTCTGTTGTACTAATGGATGTTCAAATGCCCGGCATGAGCGGCTTAGAAGCAATGATGTTCATCAAGCAACAATACCCTGCAACGCCCATTATCATCATTACCGGCGCTGGCTCCGTAAGCATCGCCGTGCGAGCAATGCAGCAAGGTGCATTTGATTATCTGACCAAACCGTTTACAGCAAAAGTTGTCCGCGAAACCGTCCACCGCGCCTTGACCAACTTAGAACAACCGGTAGAGCCAACGACTGGCATGACCTTCAGCGCTGACATGACGGCAGATTATTCTATCATCGGCACGAGCAAGCCCATGCAAGAGGTATTCAAATTGATTGGGCTTATTTCCACAACACCAAATCACACATCGGTGTTGATTACGGGGGCGAGCGGTAGCGGCAAGGAGTTGATTGCGCGGGCTATCCATGCCAATGGTAATGGCGGTGTGACAGCCGCAGAACCGTTCGTGGGCATTAACTGTACGGCAATTCCTGAGAATCTTTTGGAATCGGAGTTGTTCGGCTACGAGCGTGGAGCATATACGGGCGCTATGCAACGCCGCATCGGGAAGTTTGAGCTTGCAGGCGAAGGGACAATTTTTCTGGACGAAATCGGCGATTTACCAATGAGTTTGCAAGCAAAATTGTTGCGCGTGTTGCAAGAACGGACGTTTGAGCGGATTGGGAGCAATGAGCCGATAAAAATCCGTGCGCGATTTGTTGCCGCAACACACCGCAATCTTACGGACGAAGTACGTGCGGGACGGTTTCGTGAAGATTTATTTTACCGCTTGAACGTTGCTGTGGTACACGCTCCGTCGTTACGTGAGCGCCCAGAAGACATCGGACACTTAGCACATTTTTTCCTCAGCAAGTACAACGTTCGCATGGGCAAAACGATTCAAGGATTTTCTGACGACGCACGGCGTAGGCTTGAGCAATACTCGTTTCCGGGAAATGTACGGGAATTAGAAAATCTTACAGAACGAGCAGTGATGCTGACGACGGGGAATTTTATCCTTCCGTCGGCAATAGGAATTAGCGAACATCAAGAAGTCTCTGCGGAGGCTACAGCACCGATGCAATTTCCTATTCAAAGTCATGTCTTCAGCGACGCACGAGAAATGGTATTGGCAGAATTTGAACAGCAGTTTGTTGTAAAGCTCCTTACCATACACAGAGGCAATGTAAGTGCAGCAGCAGATGAATCGCAGATGTCACGCCAAAACTTTCACCGTTTGATGCAAAAATATACGATTGAAGCCGATACTTTTCGCGGAACTTAAGCTGAAGGAAGAATCTAAATTGCCTCAAATCAATCACTCAATCATTCTACCGGCTCCTCAGCTTTTTGCAGTTCTACGATGAACGTCGCTCCGTGACCGACCTCGCTTTCACAGCGTATCTGCCCTTTCATTGCATCCACAAAACGCTTAGCGATAGATAGCCCTAACCCCGTCGAATTTTCGCCAGCAGTTGGTTTTGCCGCGAGCTGTACAAACTTACCAAACAATCGTTTCTGATCCTCAAGCGATATTCCCGGACCTTCGTCGTGTACTTCAATACGCACGGATTGCCCACTTTCAATCACACGGAGCGTGATAGATTTCTGTGGCGGCGAAAACTTCAGTGCATTGGACAATACATTATCCAACACATGCAACAATGCGGCTTCATCGGCAAGTACCATCACATTTTTCGGAGCATCAATACGAATAGTCAGCGATTTTGCCCGTGCTTTTAGCGCATAACTTTCGACAAGCTGCAATGTAATGATAGACACATCGCACGGTTCTAAGGTAATCTGTACACCTTGTTGCTCCATACGGTTAATACGAAGCAAATCATTTAAGAGAACGAATATTTCTTCCGAAGATTTAACTATCAAATTTAACAAAGAGCGCCGTTCTTGCTCAGGCGTATCGGGTTCTTGCATAAATTGCGCCATTGCCGAAATACCGGAAAGAGGGTTCTTGAGTTCATGCACCGCCATTCCGAAAAACTCATCTTTTTCTTTGGTCAATCGTTGAAGTTCCAAGTTTTGCCGTGCAAGCTGCTCACGCGCTTGCTTGAGTTCTACGTGCGCTCGGACTCGCAAAATAAGCTCCCAAAGTTCGACGGGCTTTGTCACAAAATCCACCGCACCTAATTCAAACGCCTCCATTTTGTGCGCTTTTTCGGTATGCACTGTAAGGAAAATGACAGGTATATCGCTCATTTCCTTCATCGTTTTGAGGCGGCGACAGACCTCAAGACCGTCCATGTTGGGCATAGCAATATCAAGCAATATTAAATCCGGGTGCTGATAGCGAAACGACTCGAAAAGCTCCTGTCCACTGGACAACACAGAAGCATAAAATCCCTGCGTTCGCAGCATGATGGCTGCCATCCCAGCGCTTTCAGGGACATCATCTACAATAGCAATGAGCGGTTTTTGCAGTTCCTCGGCGTTGCGGATTTCATAATAAGAGGCGTTCTCAGGTTTCGCAACAACATTAGGAGAAGAAGGGAGGACGGCGGCGGTGTACAAAGGAGTATTCATCAAACTCCACCATGAATAGTGTGCGATGCAATATGCTTTTTTACGTGAGTCAGTAATTCCCGAAGCTCAATCGGTTTTGCAAGAAACCCAGCGGCTCCGGCGTTATAGGCATTGGCGATATATTGTTGACCAGTATGAACCGTGAGAAAGATAACGGGGATGTCGCTTGTTGCGGGGTTTGCCTTGAGGCGTTCGCATACTTCAATACCGTTCATGTACGGCATCGCAATATCGAGAAGAATTACATCTGGCGTTTGTTCCAACAATGCTTGAAAAAACTCGTGGCTATTTGAAAATGCCAGAGCAGAAAATCCTTGTGTCCGTAGCATCATAGCAGCTACATTAGCATTTTCCAACACATCATCGACGATCATCACAAAGCCTTTTTTCGGACTTGTGTTTGTGCTCATTGTCGGTACAATTACATTCATAAAAGCCTCTTCCTTGAAGCCTTTTTGTGTAAAACTTTGTCTATTTATATAATGCGTAAAAATACTGCCATTTTTTGTGTTATCCATCATAAAAAGAAAATGCTATGGCTATTATTTTATGCGACAATTTTTATGTGACAACCACGAATAAACTGTAACAAAAAAGCGATACCCGCTCACGAAAAATTACTCGCCATCGAATAGCAGACGCTTCTTTTGTGCCTATCCGAGTCTTATTGAATGTGACACTCTGTAAATCATAATATGACGTTTTTCCGCAACACTTTTCGATACTATCAACAAATATTCTGCGAAAGCAGCGTGATATATTCTCCTCCAAAGCCTGTAATATCTTATGAGTGGGTGAATACTGAGGTGGATTATGCGGTATGATTCATCACAATAATAATTCTGGCACGACCTTTGGAGTAAGCCCTTACAAAGGTGCTATCACAACTCACATAAGTGATTCATTGTGTTGGCAAGGGAGGGTTCATCGAATGATGGGGTGATTACTTTGGAGCGCGTGATGTGCACCTTGTTTTTTTGAACATGATTTGTTCTGAATTCACGATTTAGGTTCATTTTTTTCAGAATGCTATGGAATCCGAAGTTCTCACATCGCCTGATATCACCGCCGTGGAGTACGAACTCCTGACGTTGACTCTTACCTTTGACAGCACAAGTGTTATTCGGTATTTTAATGTGTTTCCATCGCTTTATATGGAGCTTTTGCAAACGGACGATAAAGTCGCGTATTTCCGCGAACGCATCAAAGGAAAATATTACGGAATGAAGCTACGCTGACGGGATATCCCATATCATACACCATCACCAATTATGTATGAGCATTGTGCAATGCTCAACAAGTGAGTGATTGAGAGTCACTCTTATACAAAAACGCCGGAGACAAGGAGATATCTTGTACCGGCGTTTTTTTTACTTGCCAAATACCATTAACCTAACGCTATCATTGTACGGAAGCCGTATTAATAATGAAGCGGATAACCGTTTGCTTCCAAAACTGCCTTCGCTATTGTGCGCCGCAGTGCAACTGTATTCACAGGTGCATGCTTCGTCAGACGACGCAATGTGCTTAGGTACACCGTCAAATCATCACCTTCCACAAAGCGGCATACAGCCTCACGGGCAAGCGTAGCAGCCTTCTCAGCCGCGTCGTGGACGTACACGCGAACCATATTGGCGTGCAGTGCTGTCTCGCCGCCATTTGCGGCAATTTTGCGCGTACGAAGAATTGCCGATTCTGAGGCATATGTGAGCATGATGATGTCCGCAATACGTGCCAGAACCTCTTGTTCGTGGTCGAGCTTCGGACCAAACTTCATCGCAGCCGCACCAGAGAGCATAAGAACGATTTTTTTGAGATTATTCACAACGCTCATTTCTTCACCAAGCAAGCCGTCATCAGCACTTGCATCGAGCGATGGGTCAAGCACTTCGCGGCTAATGCGCTGCGCGGCGGGCAAAAGTGGGAGATCGCCTTTTATCGCGCGTTTGAGCAACATTCCCGGAATCAGCATTCGATTGATTTCGTTCGTGCCCTCGTACAAGCGCTGAATGCGGCTGTCACGGTACGCACGTTCGATAGCATATTCTGCAGAGAATCCGTAACCACCATGAATCTGCACACCTTCGTCAACAGCAAAGTCTAAGATTTCGCTACCCAAAACTTTAATCACTGAACATTCAACGGCGTATTCTTCGATGCACTTAAGACGTTTGAAGCCGTCTGTTTCCTCACCAATTGCATCATCAATCAAACCAGCAGTGCGATATACGACAGATTCTACGGCAAAACAACGGAGCGCGATTTCCGCTAATTTTTCTTGCATCATCCCAAAGTTGGAAATCGTCTGCCCGAATTGTTTGCGTTCCAGCGAATACTTTGCTGCAATGCCCAATGCTGCCTTTGCGCCGCCTAATGCACCCGCACCGAGTTTGAAGCGCCCAGTGTTCAGGATATTAAACGCAATTTTGGGACCTTGACCAACCTCGCCGAGCAAGTTCTCAACAGGGACTTTTACTTTATCGAACATGACCATCCGCGTAGAAGATGATTTGATGCCCATTTTGTGTTCTTCCGCGCCTGTGGAAACGCCTTCCCAGTCGCGCTCAACCAAAAATGCACTGAATTTTTCTTTCGCGCCGTCCACTTTTGCAAATACCGTAAACAGATTCGCAAAACCAGCGTTCGTAATCCACATTTTTGTGCCTTCGAGGATGTAATGTTTGCCATCAGCCGAGAGTGTAGCTTTCGTGGTTCCGCTTAAGGCATCAGACCCCGCATTCGGCTCTGTGAGCGCGTAAGCGCCGATAATTTCTGCCGTTGCAAGCTTCGGCAAGTATTTCGCTTTTTGTTCAGGATTGCCAAAATAGACAATCGGCAGCGAACCGATGCTCTGGTGCGCGCCAAACGTTGTTGAGAAGCCGCCGGACGGCGCTAATTTTTCGGCAACAAGCATAGACGCGGTTTTTGGGAGGTCAATGCCACCGTACTCTTCAGCAATTTCAATACCGAGCAAACCCATTTCACCGAGCTTACGGAGCAAGTCTTCGCTCAAACCAGCTTCTAATTTTTCTAAACGCGGGATAATGGGCACAATCTCATTTTCCACGAAATTTTCTGTCGTCTGACCAATCATTTTCAGTTCATCACTGAAATCTTCAGGCGTAAAAATGGCTTCGGGCAACGCCTGTTCAATCAAGAACATACCGCCTTTTGGGATGCTGACTTCTGTCTCGGCTGTCATAATAGTGCCTTTCATTGTGCGTGTTTGGATGAATAGAGTGAGTTACTGTTCTGTGAGAATTAAATGTAAGGCTTGGTCGAGGATGGCTGGTTTATCAACCATTTGGGCAATGTTATCATCTTCGTATCTGCCTTCAAACACTTCCGATGCGGCTTTTTTCAGGGCTGCCGTGTATGCCTCTGCCAAAATTTCGATAATATCTTGCTTGCTGGCATAGTATCCACCAGCATTGCGGCACTTGTTTGTTCGTCGTATTTCTAATAGTGCCAATGCAATAGAGGTTTCCCATGAACGGGTCGTACGCTTTTCCGCGTCTTGTTTGATAAGATGGATGAGCAGTACCACCGAAAAACTATAGATTTTATTGAGCTTGTCGTCCTTCGCCATTTCTTCCATTGTTCCAATAAGCACGAGTGCGTCGTCGTAGCGCTGTGCCTCAATGTAAGTGCGAAGTTCCATCAATTCGTCCATAAGCACACATCCTTTCTATCTTTCTATCGCAATTCGGAAAGATTCAGCACGAATCCAGGCAAGACATCTTCACCCGAAAGCACAGTATTAAAGCCGCTCACAACCTCAATTTCCGTAAAACCTGTGCGGTAGATGTATGCCGCTTCGCTTGATGGATTGAGCAACCATGCTAATCGGCAACCAGCATCCATCCATTCGTGCATTTTCTGTTGTGCCGTTTCAAGTCGGTCTGAATCAGACATAAGTTCAACGATAAAATCTGGGCAAATAGGCGCAAAACCGTCTAACTGCTTGTCTGTAAGCGTTGCAATGCGGTCGTGAGAAATCCATGCCGCATCGGGCGAACGAACGGCTTCGTTTGGTAATTTGTAACCCGTCGAGGAATCTGTTGCCTCGCCCAATGCCGTTCGTTCGTTCCATTCGCCAAGCCGCAAACAAAGGCGAAAGTTTTTCCTACCCGTATGAAAAAATGTTGGGGACATACTCAATTCACCTTTTGCGTTCCGTTCTAATTTGTAGCCAGCATTGAGCGAGGAGAGTTCCACCAATTCTTTGTCGGTGAGTTGCAACAATGTGCCAAAGTTGAGCGTCATTTCCATAGTTTTGCTCGTGCTATACTTCATTCCATTCGTTTAATTCAAAAGTTCGATAATGCCCGCCGCGCCTTGTCCGCCACCGATGCACATCGTCACCATCCCGTAACGACCGCCTCTGCGCCTGAGTTCATGAATGGCTGATACGGTCAGCTTTGCACCGGAACAGCCGAGCGGATGACCAAGCGCAATCGCACCACCGTTGATGTTCAGTTTGTCGGGATTGATGCCGAGGTCTTTCACAACAGCTAAGGCTTGTGCAGCAAATGCCTCGTTAAGTTCGATAACGTCCATCTGGTCAAGCGTTAAGCCCGCCAGTTTCAGCGCTTTCGGAACGGCTGCAATGGGTCCGATGCCCATGATTTCTGGCGCAACGCCTACAGTTGCAAATGATACAAACCGCGCAATCGCTTTCGCACCAACTTCTTTCGCTTTTGCTTCGCTCATCACCACTAATGCTGCCGCACCATCCGAGAACGGTGACGCATTGCCCGCCGTGACGGTTCCACCTTCTTTGAACGCCGGACGGAGCGTACTGAGTTTATCAACCGTCGTGTCCCCACGAACAAGTTCGTCGGTATCGAACGGAATCGTTTTTGATTCAACCTTTGTGCCATTCATTTTGTCAACACGAACTGGCACTGCAACGATTTCATCCTTAAATTTGCCATCAGCGATTGCCTTTGCTGCTCTTTGGTGGCTTCCGGCGGCAAACTCATCCTGTTGCTGGCGCGAGATGCTCCACTGGTCGGCAACGCGCTCGGCAGTAAGTCCCATGTTCATATACACACCCGGACGAATATCTACGGCACGAAGGTTCATTGAAGGTTTGTTGCCGCTCATTGGAACCATACTCATGGATTCTGCGCCGCCCGCAATCACGCACTCCGACATACCGCTCATCACTGACTGTGCTGCCAATGCAATCGTCTGCAAGCCGCTCGCACAAAAGCGATTGACGGTCATGGCAGAGACACTATCCGGCAATTCCGCCAGAAGCGATGCTACGCGAGCGAAATTCAAGCCTTGCTCGCCTTCAGGCATCGCACAGCCTATAATCACGTCTTCTACGAGCTTCGGGTCAATGCCAGCCCTTTTAACAGCTTCTTTCAGCACAAGTGCTGCCAAATCGTCGGGGCGTGTGTTCGTAAGACTGCCTTTTTTGCCGCGTCCGACGGCGGTGCGAACGGCGCTAATGATAACTGCGTTATTCATATCGGTGGTACATTTGTAAGTATTGAAATGTTGAATTAAAGATTGTGTTGTTCTTCGAGGATGAGCTGTAAAGCCGCTTGGAGAATATCCTCTTTATTGACTTTCGCAGCAATCTCTTGAGCAGAAAATTGCCCTTCTAATGCCTCTGAAGCCGTATATTTAAGCGCTTTTAGATACTTGCTTTGTAAAATTTCCATCAGCTCTTCGGGCTGCAGATAAAAACCACCCGCATTCCGTCGGTCATTTGCCTCCGCAATTTGGTCAACCGCTTCTTCAATGGAAAGCTCCCATGAGCGCGTCGAACGCCTTTCTGCCGCTTGTTTGATAAGGTGCAACAGCAAAATCTTTGCGTAACTGCCAATGCGCGTGATTTTATCGTTTTTGCTCATCTCTCCGAGCTCCACAGCTATTTGTAATGCTTCGTCATAACGATGCTCTTCGAGATAGCGTCGCAGTGTCAGAATCTCTTCCATAGATGGTACGTCCTTTCGTCAAGGTCGTTTGCTAATCTACAATAAACAATTTCGCTCCTTGCGGCGCTGTCGAACGATGCGGATTGGTTTCGTCGTCGGAAGTTTGGTAACTCATGCCGGGCGTAAGAGTGAACACTTGTCCATCCTTCAACTCCGTTACAAGCTCACCCTCAAGACACAAAATCACGTGTCCGCGAGCGCACCAGTGATCCGCTTTGTAGCCGGGCGTGTATTCCACCATACGAACGCGGATGTTGCCTAACTCGAACGTCCGCCAAAAGGCAGAGCCAATCTCGCCCGTGTGTTCTGTTGGAATAACACTCGCCCAATCAATGGTGCAAAAGGGAACGTCTTGAATGCTCATTCTAAAAGTAAGATAATTCGTCAATCATTAGTTACGAAGCGGTTTGCCCGTTGTGAGCGTGTGCATAATCCGCTCTTGGGTCTTCTTTTCGCCACAAAGCGACAAAAATGCCTCGCGCTCCAAATCAAGCAAATGATTTTCGTGAACCTCGGTTGCGAAGTTCTGCATACCGCCCGACAAGATCTTTGCCAGCGTTTTTGCAAGATGTAAGTCATGGTCGCTAATCTGCTTCGCTTCGTTCATAGACCATGCTGCCATTGCAAGATTCGCATAACCCGCTTCGCCCATCACTTTCACCATGCGCGGCGTTGGTGTCACATAACCGTCGGCGAGTTCGAGGACACGTTTTTTCGCATCGGCAATCACACGCTCACGGCTCATGGTTATGTCGTCGCTTGAACGCAGGAAGCCGAGTTCCCGTGCTTCGAGCGCCGATGTCGAAGTTTTTGCCATTGCGATAAGCTGGAACGCCCGTTTGACCGCCTCGAACGGGTCTGCGTCCGGATGGAGCTGGTCGGTAAAGCGAATAAGCATCTCGGTTGTGCCACCACCCGCCGGAATCAAACCCACACCCATTTCCACGAGACCCATATAGAGTTCGGCGTGTGACTGAATGGCATCGGAATACATGGAAAACTCGCAACCGCCACCAAGCGCCAAGCCAAATGGTGCAGCCACAACGGGGAATGGCGCATACCGCAGCCCAAGCGATGCTTGTTGGAAGTTTTTGATAGCATCGTTAATAGCTTCCCATTGCCCTGCGCCTGCCGCCATCAGTACCACTGCGAGGTTTGCGCCTGCCGAGAACTGTTCGCCTTGATTGCCCACCACCATGCCTGCAAAACCAAGTTGTGGCACGAGCGTGTGCGATTGTTGAATCATTCGCACAGCATCTTCGCCCAAAGCATTCATTTTGCTGTGGAATTCCAACAGCAAAACGCCATCGCCAATATCCACAAGGCTTGCATCGGTTGTGGATTTTATGATGCGTTTTTTGTCGCCTTTGATGTCGCTCAAAATCAGCACGCCAGCTGCACGTGGCGGAGCCTCGTTGTCAGGGTAAAATTTCTTGCCGCTTTCGGCATATTCTTTGAGAATCGCCGGAACATCTTTGCCTTGTTTTGCGAACATCGCCGCTATTTCTTTTGCGCCGAGCAGGTCAATAATATGGAATGGACCGAGTTCCCAGCCAAAGCCCCATTGTAAGCCGTTGTCAATCTCGACGTAGGAATTAGCAACCACACCAACTTTGCTTGCGGCGTAATGCAGCATCTCGTAGGTGGACGATCGCATAAAATCGCCAATTGTGCCTTCGGCGGCAAGCAGTGATTTTAAGCGGTCTGCGGCAGAATCCATCCCTTTGACGGCATCCAATTCCGGCAGTTTTACTTTGCCTTTGTCTTCGTATTCAAATGTGTCAAAATTCAACGTCAAAATCTTGCGCTTGCCGCTTGCATCCTTGCTGGATTGATAAATGCCTTTTTTCGTTTTTTCGCCGAGCATTCCCTTTTCCACCATTGTTCCGAGAAACGGCGGAATAGCGAAGTTTTCGCCCGTTGCTTTCCCCAGATTGGTTGCAACGCTATTCAGCACGTCCAAGCCCGTGATATCAGCCGTGCGGAACGTTGCGCTTTTGGGACGACCAATAATAGGTCCCGTCAAAGCGTCCACCACGTCTGGTGTTAAGCCTAATTCAACCATCACACGAACAGCATGCATGAGCGAAAAAACGCCCACACGGTTCGCCACAAAGCCCGGCACGTCGTTCGCAATCACAATACCTTTGCCTAATACTACGTCGCCAAAATGCCTGAGTTGTTCGATGATTTCCGGCTTGGTATCTTTTGTTGGAATGAGTTCGAGCAAAAACAAATAACGCGGCGGATTAAAAAAATGTGCGCCAATGAAGCGCTCGCGGAACGATTGCGAGCGTCCTTCAATTTGCAACGACATAGGGATACCGCTTGAGTTACTGCTGATAATAGCCGTTGGCGAAGCATGTTTTTCAACGTTTTCCCAAAGTGTACGTTTGATGTCTAAGTTTTCGACCGCTGCTTCGATAATCCAATCCACTTCCGCCAGTTTACCTAAATCGTCCTCCAAATTGCCAATGGAAATAAGGCGCTGACGGTCTTTGCTCATAAACGATGCCGGTCGAGATTTGGCAGCTCGGTCCAGGCCCGCTTTGACGATGGCATTACGGTCAGTGCCTTCTTTCGGCACGATGTCGAGCAGGAGTGTTGGAATACCTGCGTTTGTCAGGTGTGCCGCAATAGCAGCACCCATTGTACCGGAACCGATGACCGCCGCACGACGAATTGTTTGAGCCATGAAATACCTCGCTGTTGGAGTAGAAATGAAACAGAAAAGAGATGAATTATCATTTGCAGGATTAACGACGCGAGAAAAGAGCCATAGCAGTGCATTGACGCACTGGATTGCCATCACAACTCCATGTAAGCCTTTTGGAGTTTACCTTTATATTAACACCATTTACGCAACCGTCGTGGAGCCTCCGATTTGCTCTTGCACGGCTTTGAGCAAGTCTGCGGGCCAAATCGGTTTGGTCAGATATGCATTTACGCCAAGCGCTTTCCCTTTTTGAATATCTTCCTCGGAGGCTTTTGCTGTCAGGAAAATTACGGGAATCTTTGCTGTAGTGCTATTTTTCTTGAGTTCCTCCATGAACTTGTAACCATCCATCACAGGCATAGCAATGTCGCAGATAACCACATCCGGCATACTTTGTTGCGCTAATTGCAACCCGATGGAGCCATTCTCTGCGTAAAACGCTTCAAAACCAGAGATACGAAGCATCATGCCAACGCTACGGCGGATGGATTCGTCATCTTCAATAACAAGGACTTTTTTCATAGACGTGAGGGAAGTTCTAATGAAACATGATAAAATACGTGCTTATCGCTTCTCAACTCTTCTTCAATTATTATGAGATGATACATGCTCTAACCGTGTACTGTTGGGAATTGTTATCTGTAGTGTGAGGGGTAAGGCAAGTGTGAATACTGTACCCTGTAAACTGCTCTGCACCTGAATTGTACCGCTATGAAGCTCCACGAGTTTGGACAATATCGCAAGCCCCATACCCGTTCCGCCAATATTACCGATGTTTGCACCACGATGAAAAGGCTCAAAAATCCGCACGACATCTTCTTGCAGAATGCCGATGCCCTTATCAACAATAGTGAATGCCACGAATTGCTCATCATATGAGACATCAAACCGAACAGTGCTACGCTCCGGCGAATATTTGAAAGCGTTCGAGAGAAGACGTTCTAACATTTGCTTGAGCAAAGATTCATCGCCTGTGTACGAACACTCTCGCTGAGGCACAGAGTATTCAAAATCGTGCGCTCTGCCCATTGTGTTTTGAATGCGGTGTGCAAACTCTTCACACCACGAACTGATATCAAATGTTGTGTAATTAACTGCCATCGAAGTCGCATCCACTCTACTGAACATCAACAAATCATCGAGCAGTTGTGTCATATGCTCAACGCCTTCACGAATGAGCAGCAGATTTTCTGTGTGTTGCTCAGGAGTAAGCATCGAACCAAAGTCGTTCAAAATACCCGCCGCAAGCATGATGGACGTGAGCGGCGTACGAAATTCATGGGAGGCAATCGTAACGAAACGTGTTTTGAGTTGCACAAGTTCACGCTCTTTTTCAAGCGCTTTGCTGATTTCTTCTTCGGCTTTTTTACGCTCCGTTATGTCAAAAAGAACGCCTTGATAGCGCGTAATCTTGCCGTTTTCATCCCGCGATGCTACAATATTATCCTCCACCCAGCAATGCAGACCGCTTCGTGTCTTTAAACGAAATTCACGCCGCAGATGGTCAATATTTTGCGCCCGTAAACCCGTAAAGCTATTCATGAACGTGGCTCTGTCGTCGGAGTGTACGTACCAAAGTTCTTCCAACTTCGGCGCAATAAAGTCACTCGGCGCATACCCAAATTGGCTAATATTGTCGCTCACGAACTCCAACGGGAACCCAGATCTGTGGGCAAACTGATAGATAACAGCAGGGCTTTGGTCAATCACGACCTTTGCACGTTTGAACATGTCTTCCGCCCGTTTACGCTCTGTGATGTCCAATGCAAAGATAATAAGTTTTTTCGTTTCGCCATCGGCGGAATTGCCTGTCTGTACGTCGGAAGAAATAAAACTCACCGCGTCCATCAACACGGTCACTAATTCGCCGTTATTAGTCAACATTTCCCATTCACCTTGTAAGGAGTCTTCGCCTCGGAACACTCCTGAATATGCTTTGTAAAACTCGTCATGTTTGGTTTTTGGCATCACGTCCATGATGGATTCGCCAATCAGGTCGTCCGGCAGATAGCCATAAATCAAGCAGTATGCAGGATTCAAATACTCAAACATACCGTGCGCGTCAATCACACAAATGCCAACGGGTGCATTTTCAATCACACTGCGAAAACGTTCTTCGCTCAGACGGAGCGTTTGTTCAACATTTTTGCGGTCATCCATTTCATACTTCAACTGCTGGATGAACGTATCCATATCCTCTGTGCGTTGACGCAGCTTGCCTTCTACTTCATCGCGCTGGGCAATTTCCTTTTGTAATTGCCCTATTACCTCTTGCAATAAGTCTGTCCGTTGACTTAACTGTGTTTCAAACTGTACTTTTATTTTGGATATTTCATGTTCGAGTGCGACGCGGCGCTCCGTTTCCTCGCGTAAACGGCGTTCAAGCTCTTCTATTCGTTCTTGTGGTGAATCTTCGTGCATGACAAAATTTAATGATTTCGTTCATTTCTTTCATTGAGCCGCTACGTTATTTCATAGTCCTGCCCATACAATCTGTGGTTCCACACAGCATACAAGTTATTTGTTTCGCTCTTCTTTTTCTATAAAAAAATACAAAAAATGATAGGCTACATCATTTTTTCGTTGTCATCTATGTCTTCGCACTCAAAATATTGCCTCGCAAGTTGTATTTTGTAGCTATGTCATAGTGTCATAGCAATATTGTAATGTGGCTATGGTCTTCCGTATATCAGAAACGTTTGTCGTTCGTAACCATTGTTTTTATGCTTATTTCCCAAAACTGGCTCAAAGAATACACCGATTTTTCCTGTTCCCCGAAGGAATTGGAGGCAATACTCACCATGCTCGGCTTGGAAGTGGAAGGCATTGACCATCCGGCAGAAAAATTTCAACACTTCGTGGTTGGGTACGTGCTGGAGCGCGAAAAACACCCCAATGCCGATAAACTCTCGGTCTGTACTGTGCAAGTTGCGCCCGACGTTACAAATACGATTGTCTGTGGCGCACCAAATGTGGCTGCTGGGCAAAATGTAGCGGTGGCGCTTGAAGGGGCAATTGTGCCGAACGGCGGGTTTGCCATTGCCAAACGGAAATTGCGCGGTGTGGAATCCAACGGCATGATTTGTAGCCGTGCAGAGCTTGGTTTGGGCGAAGAATCCGATGGAATCTGGGTTTTGCCGACAGATGCACCGCCGCCCGGAACACCGCTTGCAGATTACATAGGAATGAACGACGTTCTATACGACATTTCCATCACGCCGAACCGTGCTGATTGCCTGAGCCATCTCGGAATCGCCCGCGAAATCGCCGCGTATTTTAACGCTCCGCTTCGTAAACCCGTCATGGTATTTTCCGAAGACGAAACCAAAACAAACGAACACGTCACAGTCATCATTGATGACCCCGATGTATGCTGGCGCTTTGCAGCCCGCGTCGTTCGTGGTGTGAAGATTCAAGAATCACCCGCGTGGCTCAAAAATCGCCTTATTGCGTGTGGTTTACGACCAATTAACAACGTTGTGGATGTGACGAATTACGTCATGCTCGAATGCGGCAAACCTATCCACGCGTTCGATTTGGATAAAGTTGCAGGGCGGAAACTCATCGTCAAACGCGCCACAAACGGCGAAAAATTCACAACGCTCGACGGCAAAGAACATTTGCTCGATGATTCGATGACAATGGTACACGATGCCGAGCGTTCGTCCGGCGTGGCGGGCGTTATGGGCGGACAAATAAGCGAAATAAGCGACGAAACAGTGAATGTGTGCATTGAATCCGCCATCTGGAAACCGTCCGCGATTCGCCGTACCGCAAAAAAACTTGGAATAACCAGCGATGCAGCATACCGCTTTGAGCGCGGCGTGGACATGGAAACCGTAGTGTATGCCGCAGACCGCGCTGCACAACTGATTGCGGAGATTGCGGGCGGCGCGATAGCCAGCGCCGGCATAGACCTGTACCCCACCGTACAACCCACAAAAACAGCAACGGTGCGCTACGCACGGGCGGAAAAGCTCATCGGCAAGGAAATACAGGCACCTGAGCAACGATCGCTGTTGCAACGGCTTGGCTGCACGATTGACTCCATTGACTTAGTGGCTATGCGGGTTCGCATCCCGTCGTACCGTGTAGATATTGACAATGAAACCGACCTAATTGAGGAAATCGCACGGTTGTACGGCTACGATAATATCGAACCACAGATGAACTCACACGTAAACTTCGACGCGCAGCGCACACCCGAAGCGCTTGCGCCGTTACCGTTCACAAAAGAAATAGCGGCATTGTTGCGCTCGAATGGCTTTCACGAGATTATGACGCAAAATATGATTGACCCAAAATCCGCCGCGTTTTTTACGGACAATCCCGTTCGCCTCCAAAATCCGCTCGGCGAGGAATTGTCCTGTATGCGACCGTCGCTTGTGCCATCGGTGCTAAAAGTGATTGAACGCAATCACCGCTTTGGGCAAAAAAATCTGCGCCTGTTCGAGACGGGAACGGTGTTTAGCCATACTTCATTTAGCCACATTCCGCCAACCGAAGAAACATTCGTGCGCGGCTTCCGCGAACAACAACAGCTCATCGTGGCACTCACAGGCAGCACCGCTACGAACAAACATTGGAGCGCTTCGGAGCGGATGGTGGATTTCTACGACATCAAAGGTGTGTTGGAAAGCCTCGCGGCGAGCATCGGCATTAAAAACGCCACACTCAAGCCTGCAAGCGCTCCGCAACCACTGTTTTCTGCAAATTGTATTGAGCTGAATGACGGCAACAGCGTCATCGCTTTTGCGGGCGAGATTGCGCCTACGGCGCTTAAAGCCTTTGGCGTGGAAACACACGTGTTCGTATGCGTGCTGAATCTGTGGATGCTGCCACACGTCGCGGTTAAGCGCCGCACGTACCATGCTGTGTCGCCGTACCCAGCCGTAGCACGGGATTTGGCGTTCGTGGTGGATGCAAGCGTGGAAGCGGAAACCGTTCGTGCGCTGATTGCGGCAGAGGCGGGCGAGTATTTGCGCGGCGTGCGGGTGTTCGACGTATTCAAAAATGATGCGCTTGGCGCAAACAAAAAAAGCCTCGCTTTTGCACTCACGTACAACTCGCACGAGAAGACGCTTGCCGATGCGGACGTGGATGCCAGCATCCAGCGCATAGTGAAGGTTGCGCAAGAGCGTGTTGGTGCGGCGCTCCGGCAGTAAGGTTTTAAGCGAAATTGCGCTTGAACACAATTCCCCTTCGCCGCCGTCTTCGGGGTGACGGGGTAGTCAGGAATGAACAGCGCGGCAAAAGAAGATTTTACCGCTTGAAGAAACACTCCGTCCTCGCTACCGCGAAGTCCACCCCTCTTTCTGCGAAAGCGGGGAATTTTTAACGAACGTGTACCGTCAGTCTCTATCCACCAAATTCACGGAGCAAAATCTATGCGACACTTGATGACAACTATATTCGCTGTTGGCGCTGTCCTCGTAAGTCTGTGCGCTCCAGCCAAGGCGTTTGCGAGCGCCGCAGCACTCCAGCCCGTCAATGCTGTTTTGGGTGATGAAAGTTTCATAAAAACCTTTGGCTACCAGCCTACGGCGACGACGGACGACAAACTGCGGATTCAAACACACCTCGCATATGTGGAGCAGTTGCTTCGCCAAAGGGATGTTTCACATTTGCCGCAAACAGCGCAAGCACAACGTCGCAGATTGCTCGACAAGCTCCATGAATACTGGCTTGCAGGGCGGTTCCCGAAAAACCTTGATTGCCCCAACGAACGCCGCCCTTGCTTTATTGACAAATTCGGAAACATTTGCGCCGTCGGGTATCTGGTGGAACAAAGCGCGGGCAGGGGTTTGGCGGAGATTATCAATGCTCGCCACAAATACGATTATATCAAGGATATGAACGAGCCGGAGCTTTTGCAGTGGGTGGAACATTCCGGTTTGACGCTTGAGGAATGCGCTATGATACAGCCACAGTATGGTCCACCGACTCCGATTTTAGAAATTACTCCTACCGTCATATCTATAACAGGCGCGACATTCAGTTTTTTGGTTCGATATGTTGATCCGTATGAGCAGCAGCCGTATGCCTATAATAGCAGTAATTTATCCATAAAGACCAGTGATTATGTGATTATTAGTACGACATCAGCGTGGGGTACAAGGTTTCCCACAAGCAGCGTCAGGTTATCAGTCACTATCCCTACTTTTACCCAATCTACCAATACGTATATAATTAGCTTATATGCCGATGTAATAACCTTCAGCATGGGACCTGAGCCAATAATTTGCACAATTGCATCAAACACAGTGTTTCTTGGAAAAAGGGTTTACGCTACAACCAGCGTACAATCTCCCTCCACAGAAGACGCACCATCCCTGAGCCTCTATCCCAATCCGGCAAATGATGTTGTGCATTTTGATGTGCCGAGCGATAACAGCGCCGCCTTGTCTGCAACACTGTACGATATGGCGGGAATGGAAGTGCGGAATATTGTTCTGTCTGCCCGCGAGCATACGCTCAACGTGTCTTCCCTTGCGCCCGGAGTCTATTTTTTGGAGGTGAACGACGGCAAGAAGCGACAACGAACAAAGTTTGTAAAAAATTGAACTCTTACGCTGTCGTATGAATGCCGTCGCTTTTGGCGGTTCATCCTACAGTATAAAGCATGAACCTTATGACTCCATCGCAATCACTCGACCCAACGCCGAACGGCACAAAACCAAGCGCGGAAGTGCAAGCCGCCGTCATGCAGTTGTGGAACGCCGTCCGCGAATCCGCAAATGTACTGGCAAAACTCAATGTTGACAAAGCCGCGCTGCAAAAGAAAAATGCGAAGTTTGAGGAGCAAGTGCAACAACACGCAACGGCTGCGGACAAGATGCAGGCGTACATTGAGCATTTGCAGGCGGAAGCGCTGCAACAAAGGGCGGAGATTGAATCACTCACGCAAGTGCTTCAGCAAGCGGGCGCTGCGGCACAAACGCAGGAGCAGATGGTACAAGACCTGCGGCGTACTCTGCTGGAACACGAAAACGCTATAACCCGTAAAGATGCTGAATTGGAGCGGACTGTCGTGCGGATGCAAGAAGTAGATGCCCTCACGACGGCTTTGCAGCAGCGCAACGAAGAATTTGCAGCACTTTCGCTCCAACACAACGACCTGCAAACCCGCCTCCAGCGCGGAGCGGGGCAGGAGCGCGAGCTTGAACAGACCAAAAGCGACATTGTCTTACTTCAGGCAGAGCTTGTGCGTCGTAACACGGAAATCAATACTCGTTACAACGAAGTGGTGGAATACAAAAGCCATTTTGCAGAACTCGAAGACCGTACACTCAACCAACAGCGTATAGTTGAAAGCCTCCGTGCGGAAAACGCACGATTACAGGAAGCACAACAATCGCACCTAACCTTACAAACAGCATTGCAAACGGAGCAAACAGCGCACCAAAAGGCATTGGAGCAAGTGGAGGCGGAACGCGACGTAATCTACGAACAAATGCGAACCGTAGCCGCCGAGAACACCACGCTCCGTGAGGCTTTGACGGCGTATCAAGAGCAAGTAATCTCGCTTCAACGTGTGCACGACGAGCTTTTGAAGATGGAAGATGAAGATTCCGAACAAGCGATGCTTCTTCAGGAGCAAATTGCGACGCTGCAACAAGCCCATGATGAGCTTTTGAAAATAGAAGACGAAGATTCCGAACAAACGATGCTTCTCCAAGAACAGCTGACTTCGCTACAATTAGTGCATGACGAGCTTCTCAAGATAGAAGACGAGGATTCTGAACAGACGATGCTCTTGCAAGAAAACGTTGCAACGCTTGAGCACGAGATGTCCGTGCAACGCACCACCATTGCCGATTTAGAGAGAGAACTCGAATTACTCAAAAGTGAATCGGTTCCGAGTGGAGCCGCAATCGGCGTTCTTGCTTTGCCGGACGATGAAAAACAAGCGTTAGCAGAAAAAATTAGTCATTTACTGCGGAAAGTGGAATACGCGCTTGGGGAATAAACTCATGCTGGCAAAAAAAACCGATAAACCATGATCGTAACGCCGGAACATATCGCTACCATCATCGCCCGCGCCAAAGAATACGGTGCGCGGCGCTTGATTTTGTTTGGTTCAGCGCTCGACACGCCGGAGAACGCGAACGATATTGACCTTGCGGCGGATATTCCGGGGTTGGAAGTGTTTGTATTTGCCGATGATCTTGAGCGAGAATTACATTGTCCAATTGATATTGTACCACTTGGCGGCGACAGCGACGACCATCCATTTGTGCAATATGTTCTGCGTAATGGAAAGCAGTTGCTATGACACTGAACGACTTACGAGAACAGCTCACCGTCGAACTTGCCTCGTTGGATATTGTAGATACGACACTACGCGAGATTGCTGATTTGGTTGAGGAAGGTTCGCTTACACAGATTGAACGCGCTGCTGCTTTTTCACTTCTGTTGCAATTATATGGCGGTTTTGAGCATCAATGTCATTAAGTTAAGCCCCTCAC
>JANYIG010000310.1 GCA_025358765.1 Candidatus Kapaibacterium sp. | reverse complement strand
CCCTGAAATTCCAATTTCTTGTCCAGTTTTTAGGGGGTCAAACCAACCTCTCGCGCCAAAGCGTCGGTGTGTACAACTCCACAACGCTGTTGGCAGAAGCTGGACAATATTATCTTACGCTGGATGCCGTCGTAAATCCCCAAACAGGACAACCACAAACGGTTGTTGTCAGTGGGCGCGAAGACCCTCGGTTTGCACCCGGTCCGGCGTACCGTGTTCTCTTCGACAACGTTCTGCCCACTATCGGCAGAGGCGATGCACAACCAGATTTCACGGCAACGCTTTTTGACCGCAACGGCGCGGCAACGGATTATATTCGTGGCGCTGTGGCGGGCGTAAGTTTTATTCAGTTCCGAGGCGCATCGCCCTTGAACTCTGGACAAATTCCGATGCAGCTTGACGCAACCATACAGAACATACTCCGCCCGGCGCTTCCCACACCCACTTTTGCCACTGCCGGAACGCTCACACTTTCAGCGGTTGGCGCAAACGCCAGTTTGTATGAAGGCAATCGTGTGTTTGTGGTGAATGCCAATGCCGCAACCACAGCCCTTGTGAGCCTTGTTCCCACAACGGGAGTACTCAAGGCGGGTGGCGTTCTTGGAGCGCGAATCCAATTCACCGATATTCTTGGCAACCTCACGGACGTATTTTCAACCGTGTTTTCTGTTGTCAGCACTAATGGCACCGTCATTGCAAGCACTCCCACCCTCACACGGCGCGGCATCGGAACCTACGACGTAAGCCTCACGCTTTCCACCGCTGGAACGTACTCGATTGCCCTGCCTTCCATCCCAACCCTCAGCGGCACAACCGCCGTGACGGTGTTGTCCGTGACGGCAGCACAGGTGGTCGTCAGCATTCTTGCTCCCAACACGCAGGCAACCGTGACCGCAGGCGGGACGCTCGCGGCACGGCTACAGTTCACCGATGCCTACGGTGATCCGACCGATACGTTCGGGGCGCTGTTCTCTATTCTCGGCACTGGTGGTAGCGTTATCGCAAACGACCCTGCGCTGACAAAACGCGGTGTGGGAAGCTATGATGCAAACGTTGTGCTTGCTACCGCCGGAACGTATTCGATTGTCCTGTCTGGCATCCCAACCGTAAGCGGCACAACCGCCGTGACGGTCGTGCCAGACAAAGCGGCGTTTGCACTCTTTAGCACTTCGTCCCTATTTGTTGGCACGGGACAGCCGATGGTGGGCTGGAGGGTGGCATTCAACGACAAATTTGGCAACCTGACCGACGATATTCCGCGTATAACATACACAAAAACGGCAGGCGCAGGAGGCGCTTCGACAAGCACCATCTCGCTTGTGTCGCTCAGTGCCGGAACCTACGCGCTTTCCACCACGCTGACGCTTGCGGGAACCTATGCGCTTCGTGCTACTGGGCTTATCACTGCCAACACGACAGGCGCAACCACGATGACCGTTGGAACGCTCGTTCCGTCGCTCACTACCATAGCCACAACAACCGCCATTGACGGGGTTGCCGTTGGTTGTTCCAGCATGACCACGTATCAACTGAGCTACGCAAATCTCACAACATCCACTATTCAGCTCACGATTCCATCCAATAATGGTTTTATTATTTCTTCCAACGGAACCACGTTTGTGAGTTCTGGCACGGTGACGCTGGCTGCGACAAGTGCTACTGGACAAGCGACAGTGTATGTCTCGTTCGCGCCAACTGTGGCAGGCGCAAGCACCGTGACGGTCAACAATGCCAACATCGCGCCCAACGGTTCCGTTGTCACGCAAGCCTCCGTCACCTTAAGCGGCACGGCAACGACCCCAACACTCCGCATCACCAATGTTTCTCTGCCCACCGTGCCGCTTGGATACTCATTTGGCAATGTGCCGTTCGGAATATCATCCGTTGCAAGCGTCACCCTTGAGTTTAATGGTTTGTGTAGCAAGACCCTTCGTCTATCTCCGCTCGCTGGATTCGGATTTTCTACAACCGCCGCTGGTCCATTTATCACAACGGGAACACTCATTATTCCAACAACCGCAGCAACGGGCAGCATCCAGCTATGGGCAAACTATGTTCCAACCGTATGCCAAACAACCGTCAACTCAACGATAACGATTTCGGGAGTTTCTGCGATGGGAAATGCCGTTGCCAATGCCTATCTTGACCTTGTGGCAACTGCTATTACATCGTTGTTTGTCACGTCTTCTGAATATTCAACGGCACTCCTAACAGATTATGTATTTACCGATGTTGCCCGCTCAGCAGACCCCAAAAACCCCTTGAGCAGAGCAAAACGATTTATTGTTCATGCGGGCTGCATTACAGAACCCATCACGATTTCAACCTCATTTGGGTTTGTTATCTCAAGAATGTCCACTGTGGAAAATGACTTTCACATAAGGACGGTCATGGGCGGTTATCTTCTCCATAGCACAGACATCTTGACCGTCACACCGTATGAAGTCAATTTTAAGCAGGAAAATCTCAACACAGGCGAAAAGACACCGCGCGTTCCTCAAGAATTTGAAATCTGGGTGAATGCCGTTTCGCCTGTTTGTTGCGGCAGCACTGGTACCATTACTTTCCAAAGTGGTACTATTTCTTTTTCTGTGAACGTTAGCGCTACATGTTCAAATGAACCAATCCCCAGTCAAGTTAGTTCTGTAATGACCAATCCCGACCCATACATTTATCATCGTTTTGCCGACGGCGAGCTTTCACACGTAACGCAGAGCGAATTGGAGAGTAGTGCCGGGGTTGGTGTAGCAGCCCAGTGGTATCTGTCGAACCCTGTGAATCCATCAGCCACAATCAAAGCATTGGAGGCATGGAAAGTTTTTAATTTTCAAGGTAGTAGCCACAGCATGATTGATATTATTGAATCCGGCTCCATATATTCCCGTCATCCTGATTTTCTGGATGCCAACGGTGTCAGTAAAGTACGTGGCGGTAGCGACTTTTTTAATCTGTCTGCCCATCACACATCAACTGCCAGCAGCGCTGCTGCCATCGGCAACAATGGCAAAGGCATTGCTGGAATAGATTGGAAGGCATTAATTCTTTCTAACGGGGCGACAGGAAAGCCACTACAAGACGAAGCACGACAGCTCAAGAATACTGAAGACATAGATTTGCGTATTACAAGCCATAGTTATACAACTAACGATGATTTCCCAGGTTTTTACAAAGCAGATATGCTCACCGTGAATAGCTCTGGTAATTTAGATGCTTTAACTGGGCAAAATTCGCCTTGGGTGCTGGTGGTCGCCTCCTCGAATCATGCAGACCAATGGGTCAAATCGAACCATGGTATTGGTGTTGATATTGCGGCTCCGGGCATAGGATTGATGAGTGCCTTTATCCCGTGGTCACTTGATGGGAGTCCGTGGTATCCCAAAGACCCAGCGCAACGAATTTTTTATGATGCTGCAACACAGCAGTACGAAGACCAATGGTATGGTTGGGCGTATTACTCAACCTCAACTGCTTCTCCTATCGTTGCCGGAGCAGCCTCTTTGCTCTTTGGCTATGCCCGCGAGCGTATGAACAACAAACAGCTTGCGAACGATGACGTTGCTAATATTCTCCGTCTTTCAGCCGATAAGGTTGGCAGTTCCCAACATCCATATCTGCCAAATGCATCGGTCAAGACAGGATACTTGCAGGATACGTGGAATCCTTATTTTGGTCACGGTCGCCTCGATGTCTGTAAAGCGATGTGGTATTTGCGCGATGGAACTCTTCAGCACGTCACAACCAGCTACAACGAAAAACCAGTGCAAATGCCCATTGTAGTGGAGGTGAGTACAGCATCAGTAACATTAAATTTACGGTTAAAACCGAACCCCAGCCTTGACGATCCTCCGATACAAATTGATGCCGATATGATTGCTACACCAAACACAATAGCAATCAAAGATTACACAAGTTTGACTGTCCGACCGTACCGGATACGCAAAACACTACGTTTTGCAGACATCAGTCCGGCAATCCCAGCTTCCCCGAGCGACGTTGTAAAAGTTTGGGGACGGGGAGCATATATGGCAAACGACGGACTTCACCATTTAATAACACGAAATGACAAGGATAACCATGGTAATGATATACCGCATTTGCACAGTATCGGTTGGTGTCAGCCCATTCCAGGAACCGTTACCACTACTGGTGCAGAAATGGAAACCTACGTGTATCAATTAGAAAGTGGTGTGAAGGTAATAGACGGTACAACACAAACATTCGCGGATACGTGGTTTCCGTGCCGCCCCGCAGAGGTAGATTTTCACTACACTGTCTTTGTTGTACCACAAGGCGTATCGCCCTGTGATGGCGTTCAGGTGCAAGGCAGTCGTCGTTCTTCCAACGACGAAGCCTCGTTCCAAAACACAGCGTCCCTCCAAAACAGCGAAGAAATGGTTAATGCAACGGAGGTACATCTCTATCAAAACGCACCCAATCCGTTTGGAGAGGTGACTACTCTGAGGTATGCCCTCCCACAACAAGCATTTGTGCGTATAGAACTCTGCGATATGCTTGGTCGGCGCGTCCTCGAACTTGTGAATGCTGTTCAAGCATCGGGCTATCACACATTGCCCGTCAACGGAACACAGTTGTCGCCCGGTATGTATATTGTACGACTTTCTACAATAGACGCAGCAGGAAAAACGGTTATACAAACAATAACCATCAGCGTTATACGATAGGAAAAATCTCAAACGAACTAAAAACTTTCTACACCATTATTTTCTATTGCTATGAACCGTTTAATGATAGTATCACTGTGCGTACTGTTGTGCGTACTATGTAAAGGTGAGCTGGCGAACGCTCAAGCTCTTGCAGCACCAAGCAATCTCCGAGTCAATAGTTTTAGTTGTTACTGGTCTGGGATACTATATGGCAAAGGGGCAAACTGGATTAAAGCCTCGTACCCAATCCACATAGACGTACGTTTTGATTCTGTGCGAGGTGCTACTGCGTATCGTATTGATGTTGCTGAAGATAGTTTATTCCGTACAATGCTTCCAGGGCTCAAGAGCTATCAAGACCGTCAGCCCTTTAATAATTACCCGTATGTATTTGCTCCCCAATTGGAAGCATACCCAGAACCCGGGAGAGTCTTGACAAGAATTTTTGGGTTTCTACCGGGTAAAAAACCATATTATTTACGTGTTCGTGCCACCAACGGTTCTTCAGAAAGCCTTTCCTCCACGGTAGCCTCAGTCACAACTGGTTGCCAACCTTATAAATATGGCGGCGGAGGTGATTGTAATAATTATTGTTTCGGTGCAAGAATTGTTAGGCTAACCGATACGAGCGTGACATTTAATATTTGGGACCCAGACCGTTCAATACTTGGTATTTTCCTCACTAATGATAAAAATGAAGAAAAATTTCTTATGACGGCAACCAATGGTATTGTTCATATCGGTGGACTTAGCCCAGAAAAAACCTATAGCGTTAGCTACTATGGTGTTTTTAAAACGTTACCCTCGTTATTAAGCCCCTATACCAAAGTTATTTCTTTTTATGAAGGACCAGAAGAGCCTGCTGCACAAGACGAACCTCGCTACTACCACCGTTCGTTTCCTATTGCGACCGATATGCGCGAGGTATTCTCCCAGTTTGCCACTCTCCATGCCAAAAGCATTTCATGGGATACAGCATGGTATAATTCTGGAGGCTTTATCTCTTGTTTTGGCAGAGAGCCAAACCCATGTGATGATTATCAAGATAGTGTAAAAGCAACATTTATTGTTAGAACGACAGCACCCAATACTCAAATGGTACAACTTGGTTATACACAAGGCTATCCAAGACCATCAGCAAAAGAATATTATACGGTTGCATGGCGCTACAGCAATGATGCCACGTACTATCGGTTTGTTTATGACCCTTTGGTCTCCGTGCAAGAGCCTCCCACGCCAGAGATACTTCGTCTCTATCAAAACGCACCGAACCCGTTCAGCGAAACAACAACGCTCCGCTACGAACTGCCCCAGCAGTCGCATGTTCGCTTGGAACTCTACGATATGCTTGGGCAACGTGTAAGCGAACTAACGAATGCCACACAGACAGCAGGTTCTCATACGCTGCCCATTAGTGGAATATCGCTGCCATCAGGCATATATGTCGTGCGACTGCACACAACCGATGCTCTTGGTGCAAACACAACAAAAACAATGACCATCAGCGTTCTTCGATAACGCATCGTAACAACATCTTTATTCACCTTTTTGTCATAGTGGTATGAAACGTTTTATTCTCGCCCTCCTTGTGCTGTCTTGCCTTATGGTGGCGACACGGACAATCTCCGCGCAAACACTTTCTGCACCAACGAATGTCAAGGTAATGGC
The DNA here is from genome assembly GCA_025358765.1 of Candidatus Kapaibacterium sp. Taxonomy (GTDB): domain Bacteria; phylum Bacteroidota; class Ignavibacteria; order Kapaibacteriales; family UBA4661; genus JANYIG01. The sequence goes on along the minus strand of JANYIG010000310.1, from coordinate 349 downwards.
GACGGGTTGGAGTGGATATTATTCTTGGGGTTTTTTCTCGAACTATGCCCCTGCACCACTTCCATTCGTGATTGATGTCACCTGCGATTCCGTTCGAGGCGCAACCGCCTACCGGTTAGATGTTGCCGAAGATAGTGCGTTCACCAAAATCATCACTGGTCTGCGTGGGTATCAATCGCGCCATCCGTTCGACGATTACCCAACGGTCTATCTATATTATGCAACTAATAGTAAGTATAATCTTTTTGCACGAGGATATGCTGTTGAACCGGGAAGGGCATGGACACGTATTTTCGGCGTTCTGCCGGGCGGAAAACCCTATTTTTTTCGTGTACGGGCAACAAACGGC
>JANYIG010000236.1 GCA_025358765.1 Candidatus Kapaibacterium sp. | reverse complement strand
TTTTTTCAAAGAACTTTTAGAACTTAGCAGCCCTGCTCTGGGAGAGGGTTGGGGAGGGATATGGCGTGGGTAAACGTCTTGTTCTACCACCGCTTCTTCTCGCAAAAGCACGTGAAATGAGAAAAATATCAACCACAGCAGAAAAATTCTTATGGTCGCTCCTCAGAAACCGCCAGTTACATAAGGCAAAATTTCGTCGTCAACACCCGATTGGAAACTACATCCTTGACTTTTACTGCCACGAATCCCATCTTGCTGTTGAACTTGACGGAAGTGGACACGGAGAACCTGAACAGCAAGAATTAGATATGCAGCGCACAGAATGGCTAAATAATCAGAGTATTCGTGTGATTCGATTCTGGAATAATGAAGTGTTGGAAAACATACAGGGTGTTTTACAACGGATTGCCGAGGCGTTAATCCCTCTCCCCAACCCTCTCCCAAAGGGCGAGGGAGCTAAGAATATTGCTCCACGTCTGCTCTACGAATACGAAACACCCACAGCCGAGCCGCACGTGAGCGAAGTGCCGAACATCAGTCCCTATCTCATTTCGGCGGGCAATACCCTCGTGCAAGCACGTTCTACGCCGCTTTGCAATGTGCCGGAACTTATCTATGGAAGTATGGCTAATGACGGTGGTAATTTATTGCTAAACTCAGCAGAAAAGGTTGAACTTGTCGCTAAAGAACCACGATCAGAAAAATTCTTACGCCGTTTGTATGGTTCACAAGAATTCATAAATAATGAAGAGCGCTGGTGTTTATGGCTTAAAGATGTGTTGCCAAGTGATTTACGCGCAATGCCAGAAGTAATGAGAAGGGTCGAAGCTGTAAGAAAGCACAGATTGAAAAGTATACGTAAAGCTACCCAAGATTTAGCTGCTTTCGCAACACTTTTTGGAGAAATTAGACACGTAGAAGCACCGTATTTACTTGTACCTGGTGTTTCCTCCGAAAGAAGAGTGTACATCCCGATTGGTTTCATGCCTAAAGATACTATTGCAACCGATCTTTGTCGTATCCTCCCCAATGCCACACTCTACCACTTCGGCGTACTCTCCTCGCTCTTGCATATCACGTGGGTAAAGCACGTGTGTGGGCGCTTAAAGAGTGATTACCGTTACTCCAACACGATTGTGTATAACAATTTTCCGTGGGCAGAAAGCCCAACCGACGCACAGAAGCAAGCCGTGGAGCGTTCAGCGCAGGCAGTGCTGGATGCACGTTCGGCATTCCCGCAGTCTTCGCTTGCCGACCTCTACGACCCGCTCACGATGCCGCCTGCGCTCGTGAAAGCGCATCAGGACTTGGACAGAGCGGTAGAGAAGTGTTATCGCGCTGGGAAGGCGTTTGCGTCGGACGAGGAGCGGATCACGTTGTTGTTTGAGCTGTACGAAAAATATACTGCGCCGCTGACGGCGGAGGCACAATCGAAAAAACAGCAAAAAAACAAAGCACGAACAAGGCAGAATGAGAGCATTTAAGGAACCAATTTGGCACTTCAACCAATGAATCTTTGAGGTCACAATTTGCGACCTCAAACATAAAAACCCAACCGCTCCGCCGCGACGCGAAGGCAGCATTTGAGAAGGAACTGTTTGCATGAAAAAGCGTAAGCTCTTGGCGGCGATTCTGCAAAATCAAAAGAATGTCCGTTTTTCGGATATGACGGCACTTGTGGTAGCATTTGGATTTCGTTTAGAGCGCGTGAGCGGAAGTCATCATATTTTTGTTCACGATGCCGTTTCGGAACTCGTTAATTTGCAGAATGTTCACGGTGAAGCAAAGCCATATCAAATCAAACAATTTTTGTCTCTTGTGGAACGATACAATCTACAACTGGAGGAAAACCATGGGTGATTACCACATCAACATATTTTACAGTGAGGAAGACGAGGGCTATATTGCTGACATTCCCGACTTGCAGCATTGCTCCGCGTTTGGGGCAACACCTGATGAAGCCTTGCGGGAAGTCTTGCAAGCAAAAACAGCATGGTTGGATGCGGCACAAGCGGCAAACAAACCCATTCCGCCCGCCCGTTACAAACCGCTTATCTATCAAGCCACCTTACTACTATGAGGTTGCAATAGGAAGAAAGCCATTATGAAAACACAAACCCTCGCAAGTTGTTTTTTTGCAAGGGTTTGTATTGTAAGTGGGTCTGATGAGCAATGGCATTAAGTTAAGGAATCTCCCTCATCCCGACCTTCTCCCAAAGGGAGAAGGAGGGAGGTTTGAAGCCCTCTACCTCTGGGAGAGGGTTTGGGTGAGGGGCTTAACTTAATGACATTGGGTCTGATGAGGGATTTGTAGCATTTCGGTAGTCACCATTGCACCGCCACGCCAAACTGCGCTCGTGCGTCGTTTTGTTTATGGTCTTCGGGAACGATGCTTTCGTAGGAATCCAAAAACGACACCCGCAGTGCTATCACCTTTGTGAGCGGCACATCAAGTGTTAAAAGCGTATTGAAGCGGTAATCGGCAAAGGACGCGAACGACGGCTGGTAAAACGTGTGGTGCGTGAACAATAATGTTCCGCCAAATAATTTGTGTTTGCCTTTGAAGCGAACCGACAACCGTGCTGACGAAGCACTCGCAAGCCCAGACTCAGCGTAATAATCTGTATGGTCGAACAGCACCAATGCAGAAAGCGAAACGTCTTCGTCTGCCGAACGGATAAAATCAAACTTTCCGCCCAATCCGCCTTGAAAGCGTTCTGTTATCTGGCGTTGAAAATTGAACTCAGCCGTTCCCGACGCTATCAATGAAATCGTTTGGAAGGGAAAGAGTTCAAGCGAAAGCGTTGTGATGCCGTCATGCTGTATTTTCACGCTCTCAGATTCGCCGTAGGAAAACGCTGATGTGCTGTGAATGCCGAGCGTACTGTCGCGGCGAGCAACGTCCCACCGCAACGTTAGCAGGTTGCTATTCACGTTGCCCGCTTGAATAATGCCTTCTAATGCAGCCGAGCCGGTAAATGTTGCTGCTTGTTGAGCAAAGAGTTGTTGAGCCAGAACAGGCGAGAGTAACAAGAGCAGCACTATCCATGACATCCCCAGTACCGCAAAAATTGCAAAGAAGCGCATCATCGTGTAATCGTTGTAGTGTAACCAAATCGTTCGGAAATGTGTTTGTTCTTTGATGTGCGAGTGAGGAAGTTTTTTTGTAAATTAAGCGTCGTACCGACACAGTCAATCATTCGATCACCATCATTCGCTTGCGCTATGAAAACCTTCGTTGCTATCCGCCTTCAAGCACTTGCGGTGCTTTCGCAGGGCATTGTCAACCAATTGATGGTGTATTATTTCAACTGGCGGAGCGCCTCGAAGCTACTTGAACGCGACTACTTCTGAAGTTGGTTGGGATTTTCAAGAATACTTCACAAAAAAACTGCCGCCGTAAAGCGTTGCGACATAGCGCAAAATCCGTGTTGAGAACACAATTGCCGCAAAAATCCACACATTCGTCCGCACTGCACCCGCCAAAAAGGTGAGTGGGTCGCCGACAAACGGCAACCATGAACCCCACAAACTTACGGTTCCGTGCTTTTCCATCCAACGCATTGCAGTCCGACCGCTTTTGCTTTGCTCTAATTTTGGTAGCATCTTCTGGCGGAACCACGCACCTAATACGTAATTCAGTACACAACCAAGACAGTTGCCCACGCAGGACGCAACAAACGCCGTTGCAACAGGTACACCCGCTGCAATGCCACCCAACATCAGCGCTTCCGAACTGAGCGGCAACAGTGTTGCCGAAACAAATGCCGCTGCGCCCAAGCCCCAAGCGCCGTAGCCCATCACGAATGAATGCCAATCCATAAACTGTACTCCAGTTTTTACGCGATTTCCACCTGCAATACAACCGTTTCTGAAAAATCGCCATTCAATTCTGCTCTGAGGATGTCTCCACTACTCACTTTTGCCACACCTTCGGGCGTTCCGGTGAAGATGCAATCACCACGCCGCAACGTAAATACGGACGATAAATATTCAATCATCGTGGTGATAGAACGCTCCATATGGGACGTAGATCCGAACTGGCGGAGTTTATCGTTCACGTGCAATTGCAGATCAAACACCGGTTCTGAACCACCTCCAAGTGTCACACGGGCAGCAGGCACAACCACCGACACAGGCGCAGAAGTAACAAAGCCTTTTGACACCGACCACGGCTCACCGTGTTCTTTCGCCTTGGTTTGTATGTCACGCAATGTCATATCAATCCCAACTGCATAACCCGCCACAACCGATAACGCTTCTGCCTTCGAGATGTTCGCACAGTCCTGCCCGATGACGACTACAAGCTCCACTTCATGATGCGGGTTTTGCGAGAATGTGGGAATTCGGACGGAGCCGCCATCCGCTACAAACGCCGCCGGAGGCTTGATAAAAACAAGCGGGTCGGACGGGATGTCGCCACCCATTTCGCGGGCATGTGCGGCATAGTTTTTACCAATACAATACATCGTTCCAACGGGGAGCGTTGAGCCGTCAGTGAAGATAAAATCAGGATAGTTCATGATTGAAGTCGTGAGTTGATGATTCGTTCTTGGCTCTTCAAGTTTTGTACTGACTAATTCGTGCTAAGGGATGATTTTTTGATTTCTGCCTGCATTTTTTGATGATCTGCCAGAAAACTTGCCAAGCCTGAATCAGTGAGTGGATGCTTGAGCGATTGCATAATCGGTTTGTACGGGCAGGTGGCAATGTCTGCGCCCGCTTTGGCACATTCAACGATGTGCATTGGATGACGAATAGATGCCGCCAAAATTAGCGAGTTCAAACCCTGAATATCCCAGATTTCGCGTACATCGCGGATGACTTGCATTCCATCAAAACTGATGTCGTCTAAGCGACCAACAAAGACACTCACATACGTTGCACCTGCGTTGTTTGCAGCAAGCGCTTGTGCGGGGCTGAAGATGAGCGTTACGTTTGTATCTACACCTTGTTCGGAAAGTTTGCTCACGGCTTTTAAGCCCTCGGCAATCATAGGGATTTTGATGGTTGCCTCGGGGAACCACGCCAAAATTTCATCAGCTTCACGAAGCATTCCGTCGGCATCGGTGGAAATCACCTCGACGGACAAATGTCCGCCAACAAGGGTGTGAATCTCCAGAATGCGCTGACGCACATTCACTTTGGGATCTTCTCTGGCAAGAAGCGAGGGGTTGGTCGTAACGCCGGAAATAATGCCGAGCGCTGCCACTTCGCGGATTTCGTTGATATTGGCAGAGTCAATGTAGAGTTCCATGAGGATTATAGATTTGGGGTTAAAAATGAATGATAAACGATTTTTGTGCGCTTGCGTTTCTGTTTCAACGCAATTTACAACCTCTCGTCTCCAATTCCCAAATCCCAAATCAGGAATGAGTAATCTTCCTTCCAATCCTTAGGCTGGCGGTGTCATATTGTCGTAGGGGTCGGAATTGTCGAAACTGCTAAAATAGTAGTAACGGCGACCTTTGTCGTCTAATTCAATGCAGGCAATCCGCTTCTCCACACACATTGCGAGCATTTGTTCTATTTCTGCTAGCGAAAAATCTGACTCAATCGCTAACATTTCAGGATAGACACGCCCTTTGTGGTCGAAAGCGTGGCGCAAAATAGCCTTTTCGCCGCTTGGTGAGTAGCTTACGTTGGTGTTGAGTTGAGCAAATTGGTCATATTCGCCACGCAACCTCAAGAATTTTTGTTCGAGTTCCTTCACATTGTAAAATTGCCATGCCGCCAAACCCGCAAAAATCAACGCGGGCGCACCGAAGCCATTATCGGCAAACATCCAAGCCACCGACCAAATTCCCGTAAAGATAGTAAACACAGCTACAGAGCGTTTTTTCTTTTCAATGCGCCGTTCTGCAACTTCCATCTTGCGGACGAGGCGGCGATATTCTTCCTCGCGGCGCTGAAGGGCGGCTTCGCGTTCGCGTTCAATACTGGTGCGCTGCGACGCTGGTTGTTGGTGTTGTTTGTATTCTTTTGCATATCCTACGGCATCCACAATGGAGGTAACGATTTCCGCTAAAAATCCCTGTGGAGACGTTCCAGCGCGGCGATTACGGGCACGAGTGTGAGCAATATTTTCTTTCCATTCGTCCGACCACGTACGCTTTTCACGGTTCCATTCGTCTTTGAGATTATTTTTCTCGTCGCTCCAACGGTCGCGGAACTGCTGGATTTGGTTATACCAGTCGTCAAAATTTTGGAATGATGATTTGCGGCTCATGGCTGTTCTCCCAAGAAACGGCTCGAAAGTGTTGAATGATGCTGTACGCATAAACGTTCTCCCTGACAAGTTACGAAACGTTCTTTCATTTATGAACGCAAAAACACATAGCATGTTGCAGTTCTGCACCAGAATTGAAAAATTTTCTCTCGATTCTCACCGACAAGACGGACTTTGTGCGAAAGTTTGAGTAATTTTACATTCTGTTATGAATGCAAACCAAGTATGTATCACATTTAGAATGTACGAGAATGAGTTTTTGGCAACGAACGGCAACTTGCGGCGAATCACGCCCCGAACACAACGGAAAAGAAATCATCCTCAACGGCTGGATAGCACGGGTACGCGACCTCGGTGGTTTGATTTTCATGGATGTGCGCGACCGCTATGGTCTTACACAAGCAGTGGTGATTCCCGAAACGGATGAGCGCATTACGCAGACCGCACGGGAACTTGGTGCGGAGTACGTCGTTGCTATAAAAGGAATAGTACGACAGCGCGAAAGCCCGAATCCGAATATGCCAACGGGCATGGTGGAAGTGCTTGTGAGTGATATTCAGATTATTAACCGCGCAGAACTACCACCGTTTGAAATTCTTGATGATTCCAACACAGGTGAAGACTTACGGTTGACGTATCGTTATTTGGATTTACGTCGCCAGAGCTTGCAGCGTAACTTTATCATTCGTAATAAACTCTACCAAATCGTGCATGAATACTTTGCCGAACGGGATTTCCTCGAAGTCGAAACGCCCACGCTCACAAAATCAACGCCCGAAGGAGCACGGGATTTTTTGGTGCCGAGCCGCATCAACAAAGGCAAGTTTTACGCCTTGCCGCAATCACCACAGTTGTTCAAACAACTTCTGATGGTTTCCGGCTTCGACCGCTATGTGCAAATCGTAAAATGCTTCCGCGACGAGGATTTACGCGCTGACCGTCAGCCAGAGTTTACGCAGATTGACGTGGAAATGTCGTTCGTCACACAAGACGACGTTCTGAATCTTATTGAAGGCTTCATTGCTCGGCTTTGGAAGGAGGTGCTAAACATGGAGGTGGTGCTTCCGTTCAAGCGTATGAGCTTCAACGATGCCATCACTCGCTACGGCAGCGACAAACCCGATTTGCGCTACGGCATGGAGCTTGCGACGCTCACAGACCTCGTGAAGGACAGTGGTTTCAGTGTATTCACGGAGGCAATCGCCAAAAACGGTGTCGTTGCGTGCTTAAATGCTGAAGGATGCGGCGAATATTCGCGCAAAACCTTAGACGAGCTGACGGAGTTTGCGAAAAAATACGGCGCGAAGGGCTTGGCATGGATGAAATTCACGGCAGAAGGCGGCGAACTCAAGGTAAATTCACCGATTGCAAAATTTTTGAGCGAAACGGAAATTGAAGCCATCAAACAAGCCACGAAAGCGAAAGAGGGCGATTTGCTATTGTTTGCGGCAGATGCGGAGTACGAGCGTTGCTACACGATTTTGGGGGCGCTTAGAACAGAAGTAGCGCGTCGTCAGGGCATTTTGGACGCAGTGAAAAACGAATTTTCATTTCATTGGGTGCTGGACTTCCCTCTTTTAGAGTATTCAGAGGAAGAAAATCGTTACATCGCCCGTCACCACCCGTTCACGTCGCCCATGCACGAGGACATTCCGCTTTTAGACACTGCCCCGCAAAACGCTCGTGCTGTGGCGCACGACCTTGTGATAAACGGCTACGAAGCAGGCGGCGGCAGCATCAGGATTCACCAAAACCCTGTGCAACAGCGGATGTTCGAGCTTTTGGGTATTTCACACGACGAAGCACAAGCAAAATTTGGCTTCTTGCTCGACGCGCTGAAATACGGCGCTCCACCGCACGGCGGCATTGCGCTTGGCGTTGACCGTTTGGTCATGATTCTGGCGGGTATTAGCAATATCCGCGACGTGATTGCCTTCCCGAAAACCGCAAGCGGACTGTCACTTATGGACAATTGCCCGTCGGAGGTGAATTTGCGCCAGTTGGAGGAAGTTGGTATTACGCTCGCAGTGAAAAAATAGGACGATTTTTGCCATGTATCAGAACAACGAATAATGGGAGTTTTCACAACTATCAATCCATCAACGGGCGAGGCACTCGAAACGTATTCGTTTCTTACGCCGTCAGAGGTAGAATCACGGATTCATCAGGCACAAAGCGCTTTTGCGGATTGGGCGGCACTGTCGTTTGCCGAGCGTAGTACGTATTTTTTGCGGCTTGCTGCAAACCTGCGTGAAAAGAAGGACGATTTGGCACGGCTAATGACGCGCGAAATGGGAAAAACACTTGCTCAAGGGGTGGCTGAGATTGATAAGTGTGCGATATGTTGCGAATACTTTGCTCAGAGCGCAGAAAGTTTTTTGCTCCCTCAGGAGTACGTGCTGGATGCACCACCAAGCGCTACAAACAAAAACTACGTCGTGTTCAAACCGCTTGGCGGCATTCTTGCCGTGATGCCATGGAATTTCCCATTTTGGCAGGTGATTCGCTGTTTTGCGCCGTCAGCAATGGCGGGCAATGTGGTATTGCTCAAACATGCGCCCAACACGTTTGGCTGTGCGATTGCCTTAGAAAACCTCGTGGTAGCAAGCGGTTTCCCTGCTGGTGTTCTAACGAATGTTGTGATTGACGTGTCGCAAGTGGAGCCGATTATTCATCACCCATTTGTACAGGCTGTAACGCTGACGGGGAGCGGTCGTGCGGGTGCTGTGGTTGCGGCACAAGCGGGCGCAGCGCTCAAAAAATCGGTATTGGAGCTTGGCGGCAGTGACCCATATATCATCCTTCACGATGCAGACATAGAGAGGGCTGCGGAGAGTTGTGTTCAATCGCGTCTGACGAATATGGGGCAAAGTTGTATTGCCGCAAAACGTTTTATCGTTGTGGAGTCGGTGCGGAAGCGTTTTGAAGAGGCATTTGTGGAGCAGATGAAATCTCGAACCTTCGGCAATCCATTAGAAGGAATATTCGACCTTGGTTCCATGGCGCGTACGGATTTGCGCGACAATCTGCACCGTCAAGCCATCGAAAGCATTAGTCAAGGCGCTACACTCCTACTGGGCGCTGCAATTCCTACTGGGCGGGGATATTTTTATCCTCCAACTGTTCTCACGAATGTGAAAGCAGGAATGGCGGCGTATCAGGAAGAAACGTTTGGTCCCGTTGCTGCAATTATCCCCGCGAAAGATGAAGAAGAGGCAATTCATATTGCCAACGATACAAGCTATGGATTAGGTGCTGCGGTGTTCACGCAGGATAGAGAACGCGGTGAGTATATTGCCGCAGAGCGCATCAATGCTGGCTTTTGTGCCGTGAATGAATTCGTGCGGTCTGACCCGCGCTTGCCGTTTGGTGGCGTAAAGCAGTCTGGCTACGGGCGGGAAATGGCAGCGTTTGGGATTCGGGAGTTTGTGAATGTTAAAATGATCTATGTACGCTGACCGATAAGAAAGGATAAAAAACGTATCGCTCTGAACAATAGAGTGTATTCCGAATCTGTTTATATGTCATCGTATCTTGGTATTTATACGACAGTTCATTCCCGCGAAGGCTGGAATCCACAGTTCGCACTCATCTGGATTCCCGCCTTCGCGGGAATGACAGCCTTGTGCAATAATCGGAATACACTCTAATGTCGAAGGACAGATACGGTCTTACATCGTGCCGTGATAGCGATCGCCAGCATCGCCCAAACCCGGCAGAATATAACCAACATCGTTCAAACAACGATCGAGCGATGCCGTCACAACGGGAACATTGGGGTGGTTGGCAACAATGCGTTGAATACCTTCCGGCGCGGCGATGACAGATACAACCACACATTTGCGCGTAGCTGATGAGTGAAACATTTTGTCCAAGGTCGTACAAATACTCCCTCCGGTGGCGAGCATTGGGTCGAGGATAATCACCAATGAGGCTGTATGCAGTTCCGGCACATTATAGTAATATTCTTCGGTTTGCAGGGTTTCCTCATTGCGCCGAAGCCCAATGTAGCCCACTTTTGCATCGGGTATCACGTCCGTAAACGGCTCCACAAGACCATTTCCAGCCCGCAGCACCGGCAGTAATACGACATCATTGGCAAGTTTGTATCCTTCAGTCATTTCGAGCGGTGTCTCAACGGTGACTTTACGTACTTCAATATGTTTTGCTGCTTCGCACGCCAGCACACGCCCAATGCGACGCATAGCGGCGCGGAACTCTTGGGTATTCGTGAGTTTGTCGCGTAAAATCGTGATGTCGCGCTGGACGAGCGGATGCTCAAGAACTGTGACCATACCGTGAATGCCTCAATAATATATGAAAAACTCTCGACCCTTATTCTCCCTAAAAATTCGGAAACCACCAGAGTGAAAATCGCGCAACACTATACGTGAAGCCTGTTTGAGTCAATATTTCAAAGCGATTATTGCCAAGCGCATATTTACGCTCTTCACTTAATCCCCACGAGGTGCTAATACGAAACTCAGCCGATGGATAAAACAAGCCCAAGGGAGTTTTTAGATTAGCACCCAACCCAAACGCACCAAATATACCCCAAAACGAACGAAACGTATTGCCGTTGCCGCCACCGTTGTAATCAAAGGCGTTGGAAAGACGAGTCGGACCGCCGAGTAAAAAGAAACTAATCGTGTTTGCTGGATTGAACGTCCATTGAATATAGGCATCTATGCTCTCGTGAACGTTGGGATTTTCCTGACGTGGTAAACCAGTATTGGGGTCGAGTTTTGTGGGATTGTTATTGGTGTAGCGCAAATAGGACGCGCCGAGATTGAATGATTCACTCAGTTGAACCCATACTCCACCGCCAAAGCCCAAAAACCCTCGGTCGCTCGTGCGTTGTCCGGTTGATTGAAACGATTCAACAAAAGTATTACTGCCCAAAATTGGCGCAATGCCTATCTTCTTGGGATAGGGATTAACCGCTTCGGTTGCGGGTTCGTCGTCTTCCTCTTGTGCTGGTTTTGTTGTCTGCGCTGTAGCTGCAAACGACGTGACAATCAATACTGTAACTGCAAGCACAGTAAGCATTGGAAGGTTGAAAAAACGTTGAGCTGTTGTGGTCGTCATGGTAAAAACCTCCTGCAAAGAAGTGGAACGAATTTCGGCAAGTTTTTCAGCCACAAGCCGCACGAATGCAGGCTCATTGCGCTTGCCGCGAAAAGGAACAGGAGTCATGTATGGTGCATCGGTCTCCATCATTATGCGGTCAAAAGGAAGTGAACGAACCGTCTCGTCCAACATAGATTTTTTAAAGGTGATGTTGCCCGTGAACGAAACATGAAAGCCGAGCGCAACCGCCTGTGCAGCCTGTTCCGGCGTACCGGAAAAACAATGCAATACACCTCGCAGTTCTCCATGAGCCGCATCCTGCTCTTCACGAATAATACGCAGAACATCATCGTCGGATTCACGATTGTGAACAATAATCGGCAGATTACGACGTTTCGCAATACGGATTTGCTTGCGGAACACGTCTTGCTGCACATCACGTGGCGCAAAATCGTAGTGATAATCTAAACCAATTTCGCCAATTGCTTGCACACGTTCACCAAAGCTCAGTTTTTCTACGTCTGCAAGCGCTTCGTCTGTTGCCTCTGTCGCATGATGCGGGTGAATGCCCATACCGCAATAGATACGCGGGTCGGAGGCAACAAGCGCACGCACAGCATCAAATCGTGCAGGTTCAATCGCAGGAATAACCATCGCTTCTATACCATCGGCGAATGCCCGTTCTATCATAGCTGCACGGTCTGGATCGAACTGTTTGTGGTCAATATGGCAATGCGTGTCTATCATTTCTATCATTGAGGAATTATCATCAACGTTTTATTCAAGTTTGAAAGAGTTTGTCAAAGCGTAGCAATATAGCGTTTTCGGGGAAAACCGCCTCACGGAATTTTTGGTGGCGAGCCGATACGCGGAACTGTAGATTTAGAGGCGTTTTTGCGTTTAAGAGGCACAACTACTGTCTCTGCTTTGTTTTGAATAACTGGTTTTGGAGGCTTTGCGTTCTTATCAAAACGTTGTAAGTGTGGTTTATTGGTGAACCATTGAAACCCTTTGAGCTTCAGTTCTGCCAGTGTTTTTTGGACGATGTGTTCGGGTATCGCCTCGCCTTCAACTTTGCCGAGCCATACAATGCGGTCGGGTTCACCTTTGTCAAACCAAATTTTGATGGTATCCGCCGCATTTCGTGCCGCGCCGTCCGCATTTTTTTTTGTTTTTATACTATCATCTTCGGTCGTAAGAAAATAAAGATTAAATGCTTTTCCTTCAGCAAGGATAGAGCGGAGCGTGTCTTGCTGCGTGTTGATGATGATGTTGTCGCCCGTGAGTTGGTCAATGCGGTCTTGGCGGGTGGTGTCGTTTTTCGTTGCGGCAAAGGCGTTCGTGTGGGCAACAACGCGCTCTAAGCGCTTTTCGCGGACGTTGATAAGGATGGAATCGCCGCGAAGCTGCGTGGAATCAATCCACAAAACAGGTGTTTGGAGCATCCAGATTCGGTCGAGCGTTTTTTCATAAATTCCTGTTCCAGCGCGGGCAGCAATCGAACTTTTGCCGCCACCGCGTGTGAGTTTTACGTTGTCCGTCGCAACGTAGCGCTCCTGCTTGTCCGCCCGGAAAGCCTCCAGCACATCGCCCACGATACACAAGGTGTCCAAGCGATTGACGATGCGCTTTGTGGGCATAGCAATGGGAAGCGACAGAGAGTCAATCGTCTGAATGTTCGATTTGGCAGGCTTTGTCGGCGAATTTGCAGCCGAACTGATTGCGGAATTTGACGAAGATTTTTTCGGTGTTTTTTTCGAGTTGGGTACTGGTTTGAGGGAATCCGCAGGAATAATATCTTCTTCGACTTGCACCGTATCAATTTGACTTATCATCGGCTGGCGCACGAGGCTGATTAAGAGAGGCTTTGACGGCATTTTGATGGTTGCGGCGGTAGATACTTTGATGGCGGTAGCGGTGGGTAGTTTGAGCGTCGCGCCCGTTGCTCTGACGCTGGCATTCGTGCTGGGTTTGTAGCATGAAACCCGTGTATAATGCCGATCAGGGATATTCACTAACGAATCGCCTTGCAAATACGCGCTTGTGAATTTACCTGCCGCCGAGACGGTTCCTGTGGCGTAGCTGTTCTGCGTTTCGCGGTGGTATTCCAGCGTATCGGAGTAGATTTTGAGCGAGTCATTCTCGACCAGAACATTTTTGTAAAACCGTGCAATCCGTGTTTCTGTCGAATAAACACCTTCGCGGGCAGTGAGCGTCGTATTACGGTCTTGCAGATACACGCCCTGCAAGCCATAAATAATGCGAGCCATGCCGTCGTACGTTCCGCGTGGAGCCTTCATCGTAACGGTGTTTTGGGTCATTACTACATTGCCAACCAAATCTGCTTTGTTGAGTGTCATGTAGTGAATAGCACGGTCGCACGTGACGGTAACGGCATTTTGCAATAAAACAACGTTGCCAATAAGTTCTCGCACCATGCCCTGTGGTGTCATGCTACCCACAAGACTGTCAGCATGTTGCAGCGTGAGTGGCTCCGGTGCTTGCTGTGCGGCATCAGTTTGTTGGGGCGGCGCAATAGGAGTGACGGGTGGCGGTGATTGTTGAGCAAACGCCCACGTAGCAAGGAGCAAGGAGCAAACGCTACCAACGAAGAGTCGAAAAAATATTCGCATGATAGTGATTTATATTCCCATATCCATCGGATTTACGGGCGATGTCGGTTGTGGTAACTTTTTACCAAGTGCGTTCTGCGCGACAAAGCCGAAGATGCCGCCACAGACACCGCCGATAATATGCGCCGACTGCGAGATTTGGTCAGGACGCAGCGAGTTCATAATTTCTTTGCCGAGATACAAAAACACGACAATTATGAACGTCAGCGGAATGTGACCGGATTTAATATTGGCAAACGAACTAAGCAAAATCAACATAAACACGATGCCACTTGCACCATATAAGCCTGTTGCAAACAGGAAATTATTCAGTACCGCTGTAGAAAATGCTGTTGCAACAAGCATCCAGAGCATGAGTTTTGAGCCGTATTTTTCTTCGAGCAATGGTCCAATGAGCAAGATTATCGAAAAATTTCCTACCAGATGTTCCCAGCTCGCGTGACCAATCACATGCGAGAATAGACGAAAATAGGTAAATGGGTCGGCAAGCGACATTCCGGGAGCCGTTGCAAAAAATGCTTGCGAAAATGTACCATTCGTTGCGCTATTCACGCCTTGCACGACGGCTGCAACGAGTGCAAACGTGAGGATAACGGGAGAGTTATAGTGGATTTTCATGGATAGACGAGGTTTGCTGTGAGAAAATTGATTCCATTTCAACGTACATTTCACATCTCAACAATGCGCTTCAGAACATCCTGCTCAATCTTATGTTCGCCATCGAACTCCACAAAGCGGCATTCTATCTGATGTTGCGCCCAAAGGTCGCGCTGTTTCTGGATGGCTTCGCCGGTAATAAATTCGTCATTGTTGCCGTAAACGAACAGGGGTTTGAGACCTTGAAACAATGTTTTGTGGTGTTCCCAGTCCATTTCCATCGGAGCGCCACCCGCCCAAAGAATAAGTCTATCATCAGGATTTGTGCGAATTTGTTGACCAAGGGTGAGCCATCTGCACATCGTTGTTACGCCTTGCGAGAAAGCAAAAAAGACGATTTTTACGGAATCTCGTGGAACCCCTTGTCGTGAAAGGCTCTCAAATACTTGGCTGTAGAGCAAATCAAGATAAGCAACATAATCTTGGATTTCGCTCACTCGGTCTTCGCGGGTCATCCACGTTGCACCGACGCGTGTCCATTCTTTTACATAAAATCGAGATAATCCTTCGGGAGCCACTATCAGCCGGTTTTCGTTTGCGAGACCTACAAAATGACGAATAAAATATTCTGCTAATTGCCCGTAGCCATGGCAGGCGAACCAGACTTCCGTTGTTTTTGGCGATGCCTCGCCAAGCGTAAAATATCGTGCCGTCCGCGTGACGGAAATATGATGTTGTGTTGCTACCATTCAATTTTTACGGGCTTGTGGCGAACTTGTTACGAAGTTTCTTACGAACGGTGAAATAGTGATTCAACACGGCGAATAAAATGAGCATACTGTATGTGCGGCGTGGAGACTTGTTGTGTACGACTGTTCAGTACGAGAAAGACCAGAAAAACCGATAACAATAGTGCTTGAAGTAAAATTCCGATAAGAACACCAATCGCGTTCGATGCCCAACCCGGAATCGCCAATGCTGTGAACAGCCGCCAATACAGCACAAACCCAATGCCCACAAACGACAGCGTAATAAATACTGCCGACACGATCAACATCCGCACCGCCACCACCTCTAGATAGACGGCGATACTACTCAATCCGTGCAACACAAGCGACACAAAATTCATCTTGGATTCGCCTGCAAGCCTCTTGCCACGCTCGGTAGCGACGGTCGTCACAGGGACGCGGGCTTTGAGCGTTCCGGCGGGGTAGTTCGTCCACAACTCTGTGACAAACACAAGTTTTTCAAGCTGTGAGTCTGGTACGATGCTGAAATTTCCAAAGGAAATCTGAGTTCCCGTCAGCAAGTTGTACGTGAATTTGTAAAGTTTGTAGAACACCCGAAACGCAATTCCTTCGGAGCGTTTGGCGCGGTGTGCGAAGACGACTTTATGCGGTGCATCGGCACTGGCTTGCACGAGTGTTGAAATATCCTCTGGTTTGTCTTCGCCGTCGGAGTCCATCACAACAACGGCATCACTGCTTTTTTGTTCGTGAACGTACGCCAGACCAATGGCAATCGCCCGCTGATGTCCCATATTGCGTGTCAGGTGTACGACATTAATACTGTGAACATTCCGAAGAGCGCTCCACTGGTTATTTACGAACGTATATTCCTGCGTGGAACCGTCATTGACCACAACGATATTGATGCTCAAGGCTTGCAGAAGCGAGGACGATGCAATCACGGAGTCTATTTTTTCGACCAACAAAATAAAGGATTGCCAGTCGTTAAAAACAGGCATGAGAATCGTGAGTGTTTTCAAAGGTATTTAGTTTCGACGGTCAGACAAGAGCGTTTTTCGAGAAGCAAAGTTACTAAACTTTCGCAAACTTTCACTTCACGCCGTCAACAAAAAAGCCATACCTTTGCAAAGCGAGGGATTCATTGAAACATCGTCTGGTTCAAAATTTCGTAACGACTATAATTCTTTTGGTGACAGAGACAGGTGTCGCTTTAATTCAACAATTTAGCCACTAAATCGTCTAAGCATCAAAGCAACCATAGAGATTTGTAAAAATTGTTGGAAATGCGATATGAATCATCGTATTTTTGCAATCCTGTCTTGTGTCGATTCCCTTACTCTTTGGTATGTAAGAAAATACGACTGAAACAATCCTATTTTTCCGTGTTACGACTGTCAAAAAAAGTGGAATATGCTTTGATTGCGATGCACTACATCGCATCGAACAAAGGGCGCGTGGTGCCAGCAAAAGAAATTGCCGAGCATTACGATATTTCATTTGAATTTCTGTCGAAGGCGCTTCAAATATTGATGCGAAAAAAATATATTACATCGCAACAAGGGGTGAGTGGTGGTTATATGCTACTCAAAGACCCGCACGAGACCAGTGTTGCCGAGGTTATTGAGGCTGTGGATGGCAAGCCGCTTTTGGTCGAGTGCTGCGGCGAGGGCAACGACGGTAAATGTGGACTTGACCGCAAATGCCCAATTAAAACACCGATGGCAATTATCCAACGCCGCATTGACGAAGCGTTGTATTCCATGACGATTGAGCAGATGGTCGCTGATTCGCATGGAATCACGGTGACACGGTTTTCATTAAGCAATTAACCAATTCCTAACGTAATTTTTCGGAATATTCACGGAGTTCGACCATGGTAGAAACAATTTCCACTGGCATCATCGGTACTGACGCGGCTGATGACATCAAGGTAACGCTGAAAGCAGTCAGCGAAATCCAAAAAATCAAGGCACAAAACAATATTCCTACAACCTACGGGCTGCGTGTGGGTGTTAAAGGCGGCGGCTGTTCGGGGCTGTCGTACACGCTTGGTTTCGACGCGGAGTCGCGCGAGAACGATGCCATCCTCGAGGTTCAAGGACAGCAAGTATTTGTTGATAAAAAAAGCCTGTTTTACCTGATGGGCGTAGAGCTTGATTTCACTGACGGTTTGAACGGTCGCGGCTTCATATTCAACAACCCGAATTCCACAAAAACTTGTGGTTGCGGCAGTTCGTTTGGCGTATAATTGTCTTTTTATCCGTCTTTTTATCTAAGGGAGGGAGTTATGGAAAAAGATAGGCAACAGTACGAATATACGTTCGTGCGAATTGGCGAAGGGTGGCTGAAGGTCAAAAGCGAGGCTGAGGAGGATTATCAGCAAATTATCCACCAACATGCCCGCGAAGGGTGGCGTTTGGTACAAGTGTTTGCACCATCTACAGATGATAACATTGCCGAATCAGACAAGTATTACGAACTCATCTTTGAGCGGGATTTGCGCCATGAATAGTTTCCAAATCAATCCGAGCAGCAAATCAGCCGCCAGAAACCTTCAAGAGTGGCAAGAATTAGTGTTTTCCTCGCATTACTTGACGACACTTGCCATCAAGGAAGAATTGATAGATGGCAACGTCGAAGCCGCCCTGCTTGGCACAACGGAACTTATGGATGCTATGTCAAGAATAGATCGACGAGCCATCAAAAGCCATTTAGTGGTGCTTATGATGCACATCATTAAATGGAAAACGCAGCCCGATAAACGCTCGCGTTCATGGACAATAACTATCCGCAATGCACGGTCAGAAATCCAAGAAATTCAAGAAACAACCCCCAGCATTACCAATGAGAATATCCGTTCTTTTTGGGAGATAGCTTTCGACAAAGCGCGGCAATATGCTGAGGATGAAATGGAACAAAAAACAGATGTGACGAGTCTTTCATGGCACGAGGTTTTTGAGGAGGAATACTCGTTGCCATTCAATTCATAACTTTACAACCCCATACTTACCACCTACTCATGGCACGCGAAGAATTTGATATTCTTGATGAAGTCGTCACAAGCGAGTACAAATACGGCTTTGTGACGGACATTGAGCAGGACATCATCCCAATAGGCTTGAATGAAGGCGTTGTCCGCATGATTTCGGCAAAAAAAAACGAGCCAGAATGGATGCTGGAATGGCGTTTGAAGGCATATCGGCACTGGCTGACGATGCGCGAACCAACATGGCAAAACGTCACCTTTCCGCCCATTGACTACCAAGCCGTGAGCTACTACGCCGCGCCCAAACAAAGCGCGAAACCACAAAGCCTCGACGAAATTGACCCGGAACTCCGCGCCACGCTTGATAAACTTGGCATCTCGCTCGACGAGCAAAAGCGCATCACCGGCGTAGAAGGTACGCCGCGCATTGCCGTGGATTTTGTGATGGACAGCGTTTCGGTTGCTACGTCGTTCAAAGAAAAATTGAAAGAACTTGGCGTTGTTTTTTGTTCTATCAGTGAGGCAATTCAAGAACATCCAGAATTGGTGAAAAAGTATATCAGCACGGTTGTCCCCACGAACGATAACTACTTTGCAGCGCTCAATTCTGCTGTCTTCTCGGACGGTTCATTTTGCTATATTCCGAAGGGCGTTCGCTGCCCGATGGAGCTTTCCACCTATTTCCGCATCAATGCCGAAAACACGGGGCAGTTCGAGCGGACGTTGCTTATTGCCGACGAAGGGAGCTACGTGAGTTATCTGGAGGGCTGCACAGCGCCGATGCGCGACGAACATCAGCTTCATGCGGCAGTAGTAGAGCTGATTGCCCTCGACGGTGCGGAAATTAAGTATTCCACTGTTCAAAACTGGTATCCGGGCGACAAAAATGGTAAAGGCGGCATTTACAATTTCGTGACAAAACGCGGCGTAGCACACAAAAACGCAAAAGTCTCGTGGACGCAGGTAGAGACTGGCTCGGCAATCACGTGGAAATATCCAAGTGTGACGCTCAAAGGCGACAATGCTGTAGGTGAATTTTACTCCGTTGCCGTGACGAATAACCACCAGCAGGCGGATACGGGTACCAAGATGATTCACGTGGGGAAAAACACAAAAAGCCGCATCGTGTCGAAGGGCATTTCTGCCGGACGCAGCCAGAACAGCTATCGCGGGCAGGTTCGTGTGAATAAAACTGCCGACAACGCACGGAATTTTTCGCAGTGTGATTCCTTGCTTATTGGTGACCGTTGTGGGGCGCATACGTTCCCGTACATCGAAGTCGCCAACACCACCGCCACTGTGGAACATGAAGCTACAACGTCAAAAATCGGTGAAGACATTATTTTTTACTTTAATCAACGTGGCATAGACACTGAGCAAGCTGTGGCGATGATTGTCAACGGCTATGCGAAGGAAGTGATGAACCAACTGCCGATGGAATTTGCTGTCGAGGCGCAGAAACTCTTAGCTATCAGCCTTGAGGGTAGCGTTGGGTAATCATCTTTTAGGGCAACAGCATTCTAAACTTTTATCTTGAACATATCCCAAACCCTACATTCATGCTCACAATCAGCAATCTTCAAGCCGCCGTCGAGGGTAAAGAAATCCTCAAAGGCATTGACCTTCAGATTAACAAAGGCGAAGTTCACGCCATTATGGGACCAAACGGTTCTGGAAAATCCACGCTCGCGGCTGTTCTTGCGGGGCGGGAGGATTACGAAATTACAGGTGGTTCCGTCACATTCGAGGGCGAGGATTTATTGGAAATGGCTCCCGAAGAGCGTGCCCAAGCCGGAATTTTCCTTGCGTTCCAATATCCCGTCGAAATTCCGGGCGTAAGCAATACCAATTTCCTCCGTGCGGCGGTGAACGAAGTCCGCAAAGCGCGTGGATTAGAGCCTATGGAGCCGAAAGATTTCTTAACGACTATCCGCGAAAAAGCAGCGCTGATGGAGATTGACCAAACAATGATGAGTCGTTCGGTGAACGAAGGCTTTTCTGGTGGCGAGAAAAAACGTAATGAGATTTTCCAGATGGCAATGCTCGACCCAAAGC
Organism: Candidatus Kapaibacterium sp.; assembly: GCA_025358765.1. Lineage (GTDB taxonomy): Bacteria > Bacteroidota > Ignavibacteria > Kapaibacteriales > UBA4661 > JANYIG01. The sequence continues at coordinate 24,356 of JANYIG010000236.1, read as the reverse complement.
TCGCCGTGTTAGACGAAACGGATTCAGGCTTGGACATTGACGCACTCAAAATTGTGGCAACGGGCGTGAACAAATTGCGTTCGCCGGAGCGTGCATTCGTCGTGATTACGCATTACCAGCGTTTGCTGGATCATATTGTGCCAGATTTCGTGCATGTGCTGTACAAAGGACGCATCGTCAAATCCGGCGGCAAAGAACTCGCGCACGAACTCGAAGCAAAAGGTTACGACTGGATTAAAGCGGAATTTGCGGAAGAAATAGCATCGTGAAAAAGTATGAAGCCGATATTTCTAACTGATCATGCTCAAAAACATTTGCCTATGGTCAGTACAAAAGGAAAGACGCAGTTGTTAGGGGTAGTTTTTGAGGAAACATCAAGCGAAATTATTGTTCTGACCGTCTATCTCACATCAAAAACCAAAAAATATCTTGGCTCGAAAGGAGAAATACCATGAAACTCAGCTATGATCAAGAAGTAGATATTTTAGTTATACAACTTAATGCAAAAACAATTGCTGACAGCGATGAAATAGCGCCTGGTGTCATTGCTGATTTTGATGCTGAGGGTAATTTTATCTCACTCGAAATTCTTGATGCTTCGCGGCAGGTAGATTCACTCCACGATACTTGACTATGACCGAAAATTTTTGCAACCGACACAAGCTTAATCATTTCCCCATTGGTACGCACTATGACTATGAGCGCAGAAACACTCGACCTTAAAGATAAATGTATCCTCGACTTTCAGTCATTGGAAGCCAGTTTGAACGGGCAGAGCAAAACGCCGTTTCATGCCGTTCGTAAACAAGCAATAGAGCGCTTTGCGGAACTTGGTTTTCCCACGATTCGCAACGAAGAATGGAAATACACCAACCTGATGCCCGCGCTTAAAGCTGAATACGTGTTGTCGCATGGGCTGCAATCACAAGTACTCAAAACCACGCTCACAGCCAAAGACGTAGCTCCGTTCCTCGTTCCAAGCATGAAAGCGAACGTGCTGGTGTTTGTGAATGATTCTTATGCGCCGGAACTTTCCACGATTATCACGACTTTAAACGGGGTGACGGTGAGTAGTTTTGCAGAAGCGCTGCAACGTTCGCCGGAACTTGTGCAGAAGCATTTTGCGCGTCATGCAGCATTCGAGAATGATGCTCTGGCAGCACTCAATACGGCGTTTGCTCACAACGGCGCTTTTGTGGGCATTGCGGAGGGTGTTGTCGTAGAAGAGCCATTTCACCTTGTGTTTGTAAACGATGCACGTCGAAATGCTGTGTTATCGCAGCCGCGGAATCTTTTTTTGCTTGGCGCAAATGCTGAGGCGACGATTGTGGAAAGTTATCATACTATCGGCTCACATCAAGGATTTATGAATGTTGTAGGCGAGGTGATGCTGGAGGAAAACGCTGTGCTGCATCATTACAAGCTCCAAAACGATGCGGAAAATTCCACGTTCGTCGGCGCTACGCAGGTACATCAAGAGGCTTCAAGTGTGTTCAACTCCGTTGTAATCTCGCTTGCGGGTGGCATAATTCGGAACAATCTCAACACGATGCTGGCGGGCAAAGCCACCGACACGCATTTTTATGGGTTGTATATGGTTGGCGGCAAGACGCTTGTGGACAATCACACGCTTGCCGACCATGCAATGCCGCATTGTACAAGTAATGAATTATACAAAGGCATCCTTGACGACCGCTCTATAGGCGTGTTTAACGGCAAAATTATGGTGCGCCAAGATGCTCAAAAAACACTCGCCTATCAGTCAAATCGCAATATCCTACTTTCGCCAAACGCAACGATGAATACAAAACCACAACTTGAAATTTTTGCCGACGACGTAAAGTGTAGTCATGGCGCTACTTCTGGGCAGTTAGATGGCGACGCGCTGTTTTACCTCCGGGCGCGAGGTTTGAGCCGTGAACGGGCGCAAGCGCTTTTGCTATATGCGTTTGCGGGCGAGGTTATAGAGAAAATAAGGATTGAAGCGCTTCGGGAGTATGTGGATACCATCATTGCTGCACGATTGCACCAAGAGGAGTTAAAAGCCGCATGAAATCAGTAGTTACAGCATTCTTACTTATGGTTGCCGTTTTGACGGCTTCCGCACAACCAAGCAAAAGTACGCACAGCCCGCACACAACCACAAGCTCTGATAAACCCTCAATTCACGGCATGTTCGTGTTTGGCAGCACTCAAAAGGGTGAAAGCCTTTACGCCTCACACCTGCCGCTTTTCCGTAGCCCGCACGATTACCAAGTCTTACTCGAACTCAGTTTAGATGATATGGGGCGCAAAATTTACGGCAAAAGCCGGAAAAATTTCCCGCTTGAACAAGTCTATACGCTGGTTCCTGAAGAGTTTATTCTACCAGAACTGCTTGCAAAGCCGCGCCCATTCAAGGCACGACTTTATCGCGGACATTTCGAGCGTGGTGGCAAGCCCATTGGCGATACAATGACGGTGACGATTGCGAAGGTACTGTACGTCAAAAAGTTCGACCCGAAAGCGCAACACTCAGACACCACGCAGTTTCTTGTGTTTGGTAGCGGTAAAGCGCTTTTTGCGGCGCATTTGATTTCTGCCAAACCCGATTACGATCAGATTCTTTTCGTCAAACCCGATGCAACGTTTAATGATGCAAAACTTAATGTGGCGACTGAGGGACAATGCAAACTTGTAAGCCTACCCACTGTGAAAAATGATAAGGGTTTGAAAGACGAAGCCCGTGTAAGTGTCGTAAGTGTCGTGCAAGGCTCACCGAAACAGGTGTCGAAACATACAATACAGGTAGTAAAAACATTATATCTTGAGTACGACGATTTACGATAAAAAGGTATGGAAACTGCATACACAATAGACTTTAACGCAAAAATACTCCAAAAAATATTTCCATGGCGTATCCTTGGAGTGGCGCTTTGGGCTTTGCAAAGTTTAACGATGCAAAGTTTCGCTCAAGAGCGAAGCCGCGAACAAAGCCGTATAGCACTTGGTCCATATATTGCCGCCAAAGCAGGTATTAATTCCATTAATTCTGCAATCACCTCCTCCAATTTTGTATTCGCAAATCTTCCCGATGTCGGCGCGATTGCGCTTGTATCCACATCCGCCGAACAAGATGTTCGCGTTAATGTGATGGCGGGATTTGTAACATACTCCGCGCAGAACCTGTCTTCTAACCCATTTGGTGGCACACCCCTCACAGATTTTCGTTTGGTGACACACTTGCAATATGTTCGCTTTGGTGTTGGTCTGCGGTTAAATAATGTTATTAGTATCCAGTTTGGCTACAACGTGCCGATTGGCGGCACATACACTTCTACGGTAGATTTGTTCCAAACGGGCAATGCGTTTATGGGCGAGCAGACAGTCAGGATGCCCACAAGTGCGATGAATAGTGCGATTGATGCTGGGCTTTCATTGGCGCTATTCTCACTGCCAATTGCATCGGGGCGGCTTGAATTTAGCATTGCAGGGAACTACGTTCTCACCTCGCTTGCACGCCCGACCAATCGCCTTGACCTTACTGTTATTCTCAATCAAATCGGTATTGACCCGCTTGCGGGCTTGCGTACACTTGGTGTGCAGCCAATATCGGTCTCGGTAGGAGCCGCGTATTTATTCAATTTATGAGGATTCATTATGAGTTTCGATGTTAAGGCTATTCGCCGTGATTTTCCGATTTTGAACGAAACGGTTCATGGCAAACCGCTTGTCTATCTCGATAATGCTGCGACAACGCAAAAGCCGCAAGCCGTGATAGACACGATTGTGGATTACTACACGCATACCAATAGCAATGTGCATCGCGGCATTCATACTTTGAGCCAGCTTGCGACCAATCAAGCGGAAAATGCCCGCCACATTGTCCAAAAATTCCTGAACGCCCGCGAAGACCGCGAAATTATCTTTGTACGCGGCTGCACCGAAGCGATGAATCTTGTGGCGCATTCTTACGGAGCGTTGCATGTAAACGAAGGCGATGAAATCATTATTTCCGCCCAAGAACACCACTCGAACATCGTGCCGTGGCAGATGCTTTGCGAAGAAAAAAAGGCTCTCCTTCGTATCATTCCTATCAACGACGCGGGCGAACTCCTTCTGGATGAATACGCAAAACTCCTGAACGAGCGCACAAAACTTGTGTCGGTCGTACATGTCTCGAACACGCTTGGAACCATTAATCCCATCAAAGAAATCACTGCAATGGCGCATAAGTACGGCATTCCTGTGTTTGTAGATGGCGCACAAGCCGTAGCGCACTTTGCGGTGGACGTGCAGGATTTGGATGTGGATTTTTACACGTTTTCGGGGCATAAACTCTATGCGCCTACTGGTATCGGTGTTTTGTACGGCAAGGCGGAATGGTTGGAGAAAATGCCGCCGTATCATGGTGGTGGTGCAATGATTCGTTCGGTTTCGTTCGAGAAAACAACGTACAATGAACTTCCGTTTAAGTTTGAAGCTGGCACGCCTCACATTGAGGGCGTGATTGCGCTCGGCGCGGCGATTGAATACGTCTGGAGCATCGGACTTGAGACTATTTCCAAGTATGAAGATGAGCTGCTGCGCTACGGTACGGAGCAACTCTCGCAGATAGAGGGTTTGCGGATTATCGGCACGGCGGCGCACAAAGCAGGTGTACTCTCGTTTGCGCTTGCCGACATCCATCCGCACGACGTGGGAACTATTTTGGACAACGACGGCATTGCCATTCGCACCGGACACCACTGCACACAGCCGCTTATGGAGCGCTTTGGCGTTCCGGCGCTGAACCGCGCGTCGTTTGCCTTTTACAACACAAAAGAAGAAATTGATGCGCTGGCAGCAGGGCTACGGAAAGTCGTCAGAATGTTTGTAAATTGATGTGGCGAGCTATATGGTACACGACAAAATCACTTCCAACCCTGACGGATACACGCTTTATCGAACAAGGGAGCATGCTCCCTTGTTATCAGGCTTGGCGGGCAATGTGACAAAAAGTTGTCGTGTACTGTGGACGAGCTACCTAATAATGAATCGAATACCTTACGTTGTAGTCAGGATGCGCTATGGAAGCTGTCGCAGCAATAGAAGATGAAGTAGAAGTTCTTTCGGAATACGAAATTGAACGAGGGAAACCTATGCCCGGAAAATCTCATGCCATTGCACAGAGCAACCTCATTTTTTTGCTCAGAACGTATTATGGAACGGCGTATCGGGCATTATCAGAGCTTTCGCTGCGACTGCTTGATGAAAAACTCGTGCCGGATATTGCGCTCTATGCAAACGATGCCTCCAACTGGCACGTGAACGAAACAGAAATGACCATTCCGCCACTGCTTGCTATTGAGATTCAATCACCTTCGCAATCGGTGGATACGATGAAGGCAAAAGCAGAACAATATTTTGCCGCTGGTGTGCGCTCTGTGTGGATAGTCCTGCCCGCCCTGGAAACGGTTGCTATTCTTCACGCAAGCGCAAAACCACGTTTTTTCACCGAAGGCGACATCGTGGACGAGGCGTTGGATATCCACTTTCCCGTTGAAGAAGTTTTTGCATGAGCTTTCGAAGGTCTGCTGTTCCTTTCAACCAGCCCTAACGCTCATTATATCGTTGCCCATCATGGTTTTTATCAATGCCCTCACTATTCACAGGATATGAATACCGTCACGTCTTTCTCCAAGCCTTATCAACTCAAGGTTCTGGCTTGTATCATTTGCGCGATGCTTGTCCTTGCAATATCACTATCTGCACAAACTACTCCCGTGACCTTCCGCTTTGCCGATCCGCAAAAGCTCTACGTTCGAGCCTTTGTGCCGGGCGAGTTCAACAATTGGGGACCAAATAGTGGTGGCGCAATTATTGCCGGAGCGCCTTCAGAAATGAGCTATGATGCGGCATCTGGCGCTTGGACGAAAACGCTGCAACTGAACCTCGGCAAAAAATATTTATACAAATTCCAGTACCACACGAATCAATCTGGTTCGCAGTACACGTGGACACCTGACCCGCTCAACGATGTGCAAGAAGGCAACGATCAAAATTCTGCGCTACAGGTCTCGAATTTTTTTGTGTTCCAACCGGCGCTCGACACAAACGCGCAGGGAACTGTTACAGCTGTGAATGCCAGCATTGTTGGGGCAAGCACCGTCACACGGCTTTCGCTTGTGATTGACAATGACTCGACGAATGTTTTACCTACGTTCAACACCTCAACACGCCTTCTACGCTATACGCTGCCTTCGCCGCAGCCTCGCAGTCGAACATACAGGATTGTTGCCAGCGATAATGCCGGAAATGCTCTTTCCTATACGTTTCTTTCGTTCATCAATGCCGTGCCGTCGTGGGCGAAGGATGTTGTCTGGTATCAGATTTTCCCCGAACGCTTCCGTAATGGCGATAAATCCAACGACCCAACCCGCGAGAGTTTGGAACTCGGCAACGGTGTGTCCGACAAGTGGCGCGTGAAGGATTGGGGCAGCGATTGGTTCACCCGCGATGATTGGGAGAAAGAATTTGGCAGCAGTTTTTATACAAATGCTATTTTCCACCGCCGCTACGGGGGCGATATTCAGGGCATGATAGACAAGTTAGATTACCTCAAAGACCTTGGTATTACGGCACTATACTTAAATCCGATGTTCTACGCGAACTCCCTGCACAAATACGACGGCAACGCACATCACCACATTGACCCATATTTCGGACCGAACCCAAAAGCAGATTTGGAGCAGATAGCCCGCGAAAACGCCAGTGCTGCGCCTTACGACCCAAAAACGTGGAAATGGACGAGCGCCGATTCGCTATTTCTGAAATTCCTTGGCGAGGCAAAAAAACGAGGGCTGCGCGTCATCATTGACGGCGTGTTTAACCACACAGGGCGCAGATTTTATGCGTTTCAAGACCTTCAGAAAAACCAGCAAGCCTCGCGCTTCAAAGATTGGTACGTTGTGAACAAGTTCGACGACCCCGCTACGCCGCAAAATGAGTTCGCGTACAAAAGCTGGGAAGGTTTTACGTCGTTGCCGGAATTTGCCCGCAGCGCCGACGGACGGACGCTTGCGGATGCTCCGAAACAATACATCTTCGACATCACCAAACGTTGGATGGATCCGAATGGTGATGGCGATCCGTCCGACGGCATAGATGGCTGGCGTTTGGACGTTGTGCCGTACATGCCCACGCCGTTTTGGAACGAGTGGAACGCCTACGTGCGCCGCCTAAACCCAAATGCCTACACGACCGCCGAAATCTGGACGGATGCTTCGCCCGCGACCGTCAAAAACGGCAATTTTTCTGCGGTGATGAACTATTGGGCGTTTACGCTGCCTGTGAAGGATTTTTTCGTCAATCAAAAAGGTACGGCGCAGGATTTTTGGAAGACGATGGAACAGCGTAGGAGCGCCTATTCGCCGGACGTTCAGGCGGTGTTGCAAAACATGATGGACTCGCACGACACCGAGCGTTTGTCCTCGATGACTGTGAACAACACACTTTCCGGCATCACGAACAACGCATGGGGGCGACCGTCGTACCAAATCCGCAAACCAACGCAGCCGGAACGCGACCTGCAAAAACTTATTGCGCTGTTTCAAGCAACGTATGTGGGTGCGCCGATGCTGTATTACGGCACAGAATCTGGGCTGTGGGGCGGCAATGACCCCGACGACCGAATGCCCATGAACTGGGAGGATATCACGTTCGCTCCGCAAGCCGCCTCGCATTCGCCAGCATTCACGCGCCCTGTGGATGACATGAATTTTGATAAGGGGTTGAGTGAGTTTTACAAACAGCTGTTACAGTCTAAAAAATATTTTAGCGCAAGTCTAAGAGAACAACCTTTAACAAAATTAGAAACAAGCAACAATAATGTCTTGGTATTAATGCGCTTCTATCCTGGTCGTAGTATAATCAACCAAGTATATGCTAACTCAGGAGACATTGTTATTTTCAATCTAACGAGTGATACCGCCTCAACAACAATAAATGCGGGACCATTCGAGATTATTCGTCCAGATTTAGTTCTTGGAAATCTTCAAATTAAGCGGCAAAATCAGATGAGTTTTAGCATTATATTAGCACCATTAAGTGGAGCAATCGTGCATGGAGCCGATATATCATCAGTGTCAGTAGATAAACAAAATTTTCCAACCCGCGCTTACCCCCAACCTTTCAGCGAAAGCACCACGATAGAATACACCTTAGAAAGTGCTACACAAGTAAGTATGACGGTGTATGATGCGCTGGGGCGTGTGGTGCTGGTGATGGATGAAGGTTGGCAGGCACAAGGCTCGCACATGCGAGAGGTGGTAGGTGCTACGTGGGCGCAGGGGACGTACTTTTGTACCGTAAAAACAAGCACCGGTGCGGTGCAGCGCGTATTGCTTGTGAAGCAGTAACAGAGGCAGTAAGCAAAGGAAAATAGTGTTTTTTTGTGTAGATTTGCAGACGCAGGCGAATATTTACTGTCTATTTTGGAGGCATTATGTCGAGCGATGAACGTATTATTGAGCTTTTAGCAGAAATGCTTCATGAGCAGCGTGGAATGCGCGAGGAATTGAGTGGCGTACGCGAGGAATTGAACGGGATGCGTGAAGAGCAACGATACGTCCGGCTTGAATTGGTGAAGTTGAATGCTAAGACAGACGCGACCATCGAAGCAGTTGACCATTTGCGTGAATCTCTTGTGCAGGTAGCGCGAGCTGCGGGCATAAGCGCGGATATCTACGCCGACCACGAACGACGCATTACGCATTTGGAGACCTCGGCGCGACAGAAGTAAATAAAAAGTAAAATCATGCCGTGAATATTGCGTCCATACAGGCGTACACGATATTGCAAAGCAGAATTTCAAGGAATAACCAATGACAGCACTCGAAGCACAAAACCTCATCGTTCAAGAATTTTCCGGCTACGACGATTGGGAAGACAAATATCGTCATATCATCAAGCTCGGCAAAGACATCCCGCCGATGTCCGACGAATTGCACACGGAGGACAATAAAGTGCGCGGATGCCAGTCGCAAGTGTGGCTCCATGCGGAATTCAACGACGGCAAGGTTGTGTTTCAGGGTGATTCCGATGCAGCTATCGTCAAAGGATTGGTAGCACTTGCGCTCAGGGTATATTCCCACCAAACGCCGCAGGATATTATTGCCACGCAGCCGGATTTTATTCAAAAAATTGGCTTAGATACGCACCTTTCGCCGAATAGAACGAATGGCTTTGCGTCTATGATAAAAAAAATCAAAACCTACGGCATCGCATTTTCGCTTTTGCAGCAGCAAGCGTAAGTAATCATCATTATGGAATTTATCAACAACGGCACGATTCCTGAAATGGAGCAACGCATCGTTAGCGTACTCAAAACGTGTTACGACCCCGAAATACCAGTGGACATCTACGAACTTGGGCTGATTTATACCGTGACGGTAGATGAACAAAACCACGTTCATGTTGACATGACGCTGACTTCGCCCAACTGCCCTGCTGCCGGCTCGCTGCCGGGCGATGTGGAAGAGCGTATCAAATCCGTCAAAGACGTTGCGGATGCGTTGGTGGATGTTGTGTTCGAGCCGACATGGGAAAAAAGCATGATGAGTGAAGTGGCAATGCTTGAGCTTGGCTTTATGTGACGGCTATTGTGTGAGTGATTTTTCGTACATTTGCACTCTCTTGTTGAACGTTTTTTATTAAATACTAAAAGACTCTACGTAAACAATTCAAATTTACCCTCCAACAACTTCAACATTTTCCAATGGCTGACATTGTAACCCGCGACGTAAAAGTAACGCTCTACGGCAAAACAGCAACTATCACGGTTGAACCCGACGAATCCATCCTTGCGGCGGCTGTCCGCCAAAGCCTCGATCCTCCGTACGCCTGTCAAATCGGTTCGTGCTGCACGTGCCGTGCAAAAAAACTCTCCGGCGACATCGTGATGGACGACCGCGAGGCGCTCACCGATGAAGAAATCGCTGATGGCTACGTACTCACGTGCCAATCCCACCCACTTACGGCAGATGTGGTGATTGATTACGACGCTTAAAACTAACCCCTCATTCTTTTACTCAAAACCAACTGGAGCTATACAAATGGCATACGAATGGAAATTTAACCCGCGTCCATACTCGGACGATGAAGCAAAAACTGTGTTGAAAGATTTGCTCTCCCCAGAGACCACCGACTGGCACTACAACACGCACCACAAGGGCTATGTGACGTTTTTGAATAAAATCGAAGCAGCATTGCCAAACGCGGATAAATCCGCCGCAAACGGTAATTGGTCGGACTTCGGGGAACTTAAACGTCGCCAAACATGGAATCATGCTGGTACTGTGCTGCATGATGTTTATTGGGAGGTGCTTGGGGGCGACGGCGACACGAGCAAAGGCGCAGATGTTGTGGCTGCAATCGAAAAAGAGTTTGGCTCGTTGGATAACTGGAAAGCGGATTTCAAAGCAACTGCTATTGCTTCAAAGCTATCGGGGTGGGCTGTGCTGACGCTCGACCAACTTTATAGCGGTCGTGTGTTGAACGTGTTGGTGGACGAACACCACTACGGAGCTATTTGGGGCGGCATTCCGCTCATTTCGTGCGACATGTTCGAGCACGCTTATTATCACAAAGATGGTCCGGCTCGTGCGAAATATCTCGATAACTTCTTTGCGAATTTGCATTGGGGTCGTGTTAACGATCGCTACAAAAAATTTGCGAAATAATTCGACGTTTGATGTGAAGGTTTTATAAGTAAAGGTAGCAAGGGAACAGCTTCGGTTGTTCCCTTTTATGTATGGAAAATAAATAACAAGCCGCTTCAAATAACAATAGCTTGAATCCTAAGACATAAAAAAAACGGCTTAAACCTTATTGTTTCAAGCCGTTTTTAAGCGGAAGGCGAGGGATTCGAACTCTCACAGGCTTACGCCCGGCGGTTTTCAAGACCGCTGCAATACCATTATGCGAGCCTTCCGTGTTGTGGTCGTTGTACAGATACAAAAATACGGCTAAAACTCTGTAAAAAGCAACCTCGAAGTTATTTCTTTACATTTTTCTTGTCTTGCCCATCCCTTCTTTTCTCTATGAGCTGCATTTTTCATAGATTTGTGGTTTGCCATTTCTCTCACATTCGACTCAAGAGCCTTGAAAACCCCATCGAAAGCCAGCACCAAGACAACAACGAAACCAAGTAATGGAACGGCATCTGCGACTTCGCCCAAAGCCAGTCCGGTGACTTCCATCGCCTCGACGAATGCTCCCAACACGCGGATATTGTCTGTACGCGGCGCTCGTGAACACAATCTCAAGAATATCTCGCTCGATTTACCGCGCAACAAGCTCATCGTCATCACGGGTGTGAGCGGCTCCGGAAAGTCGTCGCTTGCATTCGATACGATTTATGCCGAAGGGCAGCGTCGCTTCGTAGAGTCGCTCTCTGCCTACGCTCGGCAGTTTTTGGAGCGTATGAACAAGCCCGATGTGGATGTTATCATGGGCATTCCGCCTGCGATTGCCATTCAACAAAAAACTATCTCGCGTAACCCTCGTTCCACCGTTGGTACGCAAACAGAAGTGTATGATTATCTACGCCTGCTTTATGGTCGCATCGGCGAGACCTATTGCGAAGCGCGTTCGATGCTCGTGCGGAAAGACACACCGGAATCGGCATTAAACGATATCCGACAATCTGCAAAACCCGACGAACGGCTGTACATCTTATTCCCGCTCTCCAACCATGAGAACCATTCGCTTGCAGACGAGGTGGATAATATAGGACAACAAGGCTTTTTTCGCGTGACACTTTCCAATGCGCCGAATGACCTTGTTGACCTCAACGAAACATCATTGTCCCCAAACACCAGCAAAGACGACGTGTGTGTGTTGGTTGACCGTGTTGTGTTTCGTGATGACCCTGAAGCAGTTTCCCGTCTGACTGACTCGCTGGAAATCGCTTTTCGACAAGGTCGTGGCACATGCGTGGTTCGCAACATCACAACGGGTGCGGAGTTTCGCTTTAGTACGACGTTCAAATGCAATACCTGCACCTGTGGCATTACCTACGATGAACCAGACCCACGCTTGTTCTCGTTCAACAACCCCTTTGGAGCCTGCCCCACGTGTCAGGGATTCGGACGTAGCATTGGCATTGATGAAGACTTAGTGATTCCCGACCGCCGTAAATCGCTCTCTGCGGGTGCGATTCAGCCATTTCAAACGCCAACACAAATGGAATTTCAAGACGATTTAATCGCAGCAGCAAAACGCTATAACATCCGCACGAACGTTCCGATTGACCAACTTTCAAAAGACGAGATGAAATTTGTTCGCGACGGACGCGATGAATTTGCGGGCATAAAAGGCTTTTTTGCAATGGTTGAACAGAAATCCCACAAAATGCACTATCGTGTATTGGCAAGCCGCTATCGTGGCTACACGCGGTGCGCCGATTGCAACGGTTCACGCCTGAAGCTCTCCGCACGGCAAGTGTTTGTGGGCGGGAAAGCGGTTGCCGACGTGGTTTCGATGACCTTAGACGATGCTTTTGCATTTTTTAATAGCCTGAAGCTCACGGAATATCAAGTGTTTGTGGCAGAGCGAATTTTGAAGGAGATTACCTCGCGCTTAAAGCTGCTGTGTGACATCGGTTTGGGATATTTAACGCTTGACCGACTTGCACACACGCTTTCCGGCGGCGAGACGCAACGTATCAATCTTGCCACAAGCATCGGTTCATCGCTCGTCGGGGCGCTCTACGTACTCGACGAACCGAGTATCGGATTACATCCGCGCGACACCGAACGTATGACGACTATCATCGAAAAATTACGGAATTTAGGAAACACCGTTATCGTGGTCGAACACGATGCTGATATTATGCGTCGCGCAGACATTATCGTGGATATGGGACCACGTGCGGGTGAACACGGCGGTATGATTGTGGCGCAAGGAACGCCGGAAGAGGTGATGCAATCAAAACTCTCGCTCACCGGAAGGTATTTGGCGGGTATTTCAGCGATTGCTGTTCCCGCAATCCGTGCTGACGGTAATGGTAAAAAACTCATCGTCCGTGAGCCGCGTGAAAACAACCTTAAAGGCACGGACATCGAGATTCCGCTTGGGTTAATGTGTGTGTTGACGGGCGTAAGCGGGAGCGGTAAATCTACGTTTGTCTATGAAGTGCTGCACAATAATCTTTTGCGGCAACGCGGGCAATCCGTCAGCTCTGTTGGTAGATGTGCGGGCATCGAAGGCGGCGAACATATTGCAGCAATTGAAATGATAGACCAATCGCCGATTGGTAAATCGCCGCGCTCCACGCCAGCCACCTACACGAAAGCATTTGATTTTATCCGCGACCTGTTTGCAGACACGCAAGCCGCAAAACAACTCGGATGGAAAGCGGGTTCGTTTTCGTTCAATGTGCCGGGCGGACGCTGTGAGGTATGTCAGGGCGATGGCGTGGTCAAAATTGAGATGCAATTTCTTGCCGACCTCTATCTTCAATGCGAAGAATGCAGAGGCACACGCTACAAACGCGAAGCGCACGGCATCTTTTTTAATGGCAAATCCATCGTTGACGTGCTGAACATGACGGTGGACGAGGGTGTGGAGTTTTTCAAGCTCGAACATCGCATCACGTCTCGTTTGAAGGCATTGCAAGATGTAGGGCTTGGTTATATGCGGCTTGGGCAACCCGGCACCACGCTTTCTGGTGGTGAAGCACAGCGCATCAAACTTGCCTCGCATCTGCTCGAAAAAACAGGCGAACCAACGCTGTTTATCTTTGACGAGCCAACGACAGGGTTACATTTTGACGATATTTCCAAGCTCATTAATTGCTTTAAGCAACTTGTTTCACGTGGTCATTCTTTGCTTATCGTAGAACACAACACCGACGTAATGAAATGCGCCGATTGGATTATTGACCTCGGACCAGAGGCAGGTGAACAAGGTGGGTACTTGGTTGCAGCTGGTACGCCGGAACAAGTGGCACGCGTAGAACAATCGCACACAGGGCGTTTTTTACGCAATATTCTGGAAGTACGGAATAAAACGGTGGCTGAGGACTCTACTGGAGCAAAAAAGAAAGGCAAGAAGTAAAGAATTTGTATGATTGATCAGGAATCTTGAGCCTGTCGAAGGGTACCGTAATGCTTTCCATCCTTCGACAGGCTCAGGAGCGGATTCTTGCTCAGTTCATAAGTTATCTGACGAGTTAGAGAAAAACTCCCACACACAATCTCCCCATATTCATCTTCCTATATTCCCAACCCTTATTTCCCGTTCATATCATCTTCCGTCGTTCGATCAATGTTTTTATTCAAGTAGAGTTTTGAGAGTACCTCGCTTTTGGATACTGTGTCATCTACCGCTTGCGATAAGAACTGTGCGAACAGGTCGTTTTCGACCACGTAATCGTTTATCAAATCAGAGAGTGATGCCGCAAAATAGCGATAATCCTCTGGGTTCATCTGGGCGCGAAACTCCTCGAAATTCATGGCGCTGCGGACTTCTTCGGGCAACGTATCATACACGCACTGGCGGATGTAGGTTTCGGAAATATTTAGAACGGGGTACGTGTGCATTGCGGACATAAATGACTCCTTCAAACGTGTGTTCAAGACTGGTTTTCAAGACGATGATTCTGTCTGCAAAATCGCACGGTTAAGGCAGATGTGCAAACTTTTTCTTCCTTCATTCTATAGCATATCACAAACGTGCAATAGCTATTGATTCTTGCAAAGATTTATTGCATATTACCGACCCTGTTTCCATTATTCTTTAACAGTCTTTCGGGAGAAATACGATGACCAATTCTCTACATTTTTCTCAGCACACGAAGCACACCAAGCATCGTGCAACGTATATTCCATTGCTCTGGCTTGCGGCTGCATTTGGCGTGTGTATGCTATGTGCACCCTCGATTCGCGCTCAAAACGGTACGCTTAAAGGCAAAGTTATGGATGTGAAATCGAAAGAAGCACTTTCCGCACGGGTTTACATCGCCAGTGTGCGACGCGGCGCGGCTGCAAAACCTGATGGAACCTATTCGTTCGATGTTCCAGCCGGAACCTACGACGTACAAGTGAGTTTTACGTCGTACAAAGGTGCAAAACGATCTGTTACAATTACCGCCGGACAAACAACGGAGCAAAATTTTGAACTCCAAGAAGACCTTGTTCGCACAGCGGAAGCCGTCGTGCTGGGTACACGCCGCTCTGACCGTACTGTTGTGGAGGCTCCCGTACCGGTGGATGTGATTCCTGCTGCCGAAATGCGCCAATCAGGGCTTACGGAGGTAAATCAAATGATTCAGTTTGCTGTACCCTCGTTCAACTTTCCGCGCCCTTCGATTGCAGACGGCTCTGACCACGTGCGCCCCGCAACGATTCGCGGATTAGGACCCGATCAGGTGTTAGTACTTGTCAACGGCAAACGCCGTCATAGCTCGGCACTCATTAACGTGAACGGCACTGTTGGACGCGGTTCGGCAGGCGTTGACATGAATGCTCTTCCCGGCAATGCTATAGACCGCATTGAAGTTTTGCGCGACGGTGCAGCTGCTCAATACGGCTCCGATGCTATTGCTGGTGTTATCAATATTATTCTTCGTAATGATAACGCATTAAACCTGTCGGGACAGGTCGGGCAATGCTCGGTTGGCGACGGCAAGGTGATTGACCTTACAGGCGATTACGGTTTTGCGCTGCCAAATGGCGGTGGCGTTCACATCTCTGGCGAATACCGCGACAGGGGCTATACTAACCGCGCGGCGGGAGATTTTCGCTCGCAATACTCCGCGGCACAACTCGCGACAAACCCTTCGCTCAAAAATCCTGTTAGCACCGATGCAAGCACGTGGCCTCAACGCTTTCGTTTGGGTGATGCTGCAACGACCGATGGCGGAGGCATGATCAATGCGAATCTTCCCATTTCGCAAGAAGTGAACCTTTATGCGTTCGGTGGCTACACCATTCGCAAAGGCGAGTCCGCAGCAAACTTCCGCGTTGCTAGCAATGCAAACAACGTCCCTTCTATTTTTCCTGATGGCTTTTTACCCTATATCAAAGCAGATATTTACGACCTTTCCTTTGCTGTTGGTTCCAAAGGTGACATTGGAGGCTGGACATACGACCTGAGTGAGAGCTTCGGACGTAATAATCTCCGATATGACGTGACAAACAGTGTGAACGCTTCGCTCGGCACAAGCAGCCCAACACAGTTTTACGCCGGTACGCTTATCTACACCCAAAATTCCCTCAACTTCGACATTTTCCGTGCTTTTAATGCCGGACTTGCCGCACCGCTCAATGTGGCATTTGGCGCGGAGTTCCGTTCGGAAAATTACAAAATCCAAGCGGGCGATTCAGCTTCATGGGTGAATCAACCGGGCAATGTTGGCGCAAAGGGTATCACTATCAATAAAACTCCAGCCGGTGGTGCTCCAGCCGCAGGAGCGCAAGGCTTTCCGGGTTATCAACCCAAAGACCTTACGGATGCTTCGCGTAATAACATTTCGCTATATGCGGACTTGGAAACAAAGTTCACTGAGCAATGGTTAGTAAGTGTAGCAGCACGGTTTGAGAATTATAGTGATTTTGGCTCGACCGTTACGGGTAAATTTGCCACACGCTACGAGTTTGCACCCGGATTCGCCTTCCGCGGTGGTGTGAGTACGGGTTTCCGTGCACCATCGCTTCAACAAACATATTATTCGGCAACCGCTACCAACTTTATTGGCGGCGTTCCGTTTGATATTTCCAGCTTTCCCGTTACCAGTGCTGCCGGACGTTTGATGGGCGCTCAGGATTTGAAAGCAGAAAAATCGCTGAACATCAGTGGCGGTTTTGCACTTGAGCCTGTACAAAATCTATCCATCACGGCAGATTATTACAACATCAGCATCACTGACCGCATCGTGTTTACTGGCAACTTCACGGGCGACTCGGTTCTTGCCCTTCTTGCTCGCAATGGTATATTAGGCGTGGCAGGTGGGCGATATTTCACGAACGCCATTGACACACGCACTAACGGCGTAGAGGTTGTTGCTCGCTACGGTCTGGATTTAGCCGACGCTGGTTTGTTGCGCCTTACTGCCGGGTTCAGCTGGAATCAAACCGAAGTAACCCGTGTCTCCGCAACGCCGTCACAGCTTATTGGTGTAGGTGCGAACTTATTTGACCATGTTGAACGTGGTCGTTTTGAACATGGTCAACCCCAAACAAACCTGCAACTGACGTTGAACTACAACCTGAAGAGCTTCCAAGACCTTGCGATTATGCTCCGTACGGTACGCTTTGGCGAATTTACATCGTTTGATAATACAACAGTAACGAATCCAACAACAAAAGAAGTAATCTATATTTTTGACCAGACTTTCTCCGCAAAATGGGTCAGCGATATTGATATTTCCTTCGCGCTCATCAAAGGTTTGCGTCTGTCGTTTGGTATGAACAATATTTTTGATGTCTATCCCGATAAGTTTCAAGAACAGCGCTTAGTGACCAATCCTTTTACAGGTGCTTTTGTCAACTCAGGATCGCTTGCCGGCTCTACGTTGCCGTATCCGGGTGGTTCACCCTTTGGCTTCAACGGACGTTTCCTCTACGGAAAGATTTCGTTTACGTTCTAAATCCCATTCACGCTGTTTGCCTTAAGTCTGCTTCACACGGATTGTAACTCCGTTGGAGCAGACTTGTTATTTTTGTACATTCGTACAATCATGTTCACTCATAATCACATTGCACCGCACCACATCGTACCAGAATAAGCGCCATGAAAACCTTTTTTATATTGACACTGTGCTGTTTTGTAAACCTCACAACCAGCATGTATGCTCAATCACCAATCACAGCAGTAGCAAACGCGACTTCTGCGAAGTATGTGCCGAACAAACTTGTCATCAAATTTCGCGCAAATTCTGACTTTGGCAGCGCGTGGCTCCGTGCTGGGCGCACAGGCGAGGTTCCAACGCTCAAGCGTTTTGTGGGGAATCACACCACCGAACCGTTTGTGGATGATGGCTTGTTGCAAGGTGTGAAGCGTTTTGTGGCAGACCACACGGAACAAGACCCGAAGGCGTTCGTGGAGGGCATCACACGGATATGCGTCGTCAATGTGGCATCCACACTTGATATCCTCGGCACCGCTCGCAAACTGTCGTCGCTCCGCGATGTGGAATACGCCGAACCAATGAACCAACAGACGCTCACGGACAAACCGAATGACCCATTTGTAGGCTCGCAGGGGCATCTGTCCCTTATCCACGCTTTTGAGGCGTGGGATGAAGTGAAAAAATTCAAAAAAGATTCCTCCGCCGTGATTGTGGCAATTGTTGATACGGGTATTGACTACGACCACGAAGATTTGGCAGCGAATATGTTCACAAATGCGGGGGAAATGGGAACCGATGCTCAAGGACGTGACAAACGCTCGAACGGCGTGGATGACGATAACAACGGCAAAGTAGATGACTGGCATGGCTGGGATTTTATTGGTGCAGATGGTACAATGGCGGATAACGACCCGAAGCCCGGTCATCGGCATGGAACGCACGTTGGGGGAATTGCAGGAGCCGTGACGAACAACGCTCTTGGTGCGGCGGGTGTAGCAGGCGATGTACCGCGTCTTCGATTGCTGCCAATCAAAATCAGCACAGACACACCCTCTCGAAACGTTGATAAAGGCTTCCAAGCCATTCTTTATGCGGCTTCCATGGGCGCTCACGTCATCAACTGTAGTTGGAGTGTGACGGGCAGTGCAAACGCCGAGCATGAACTTGTGAAAATGGCGCTTGCTATGGGGAGCATCATTACTGCCGCCGCTGGCAATGACGGCACAAATGAAGAAAATTACCCCGCGTCATATCCGGGCGTGTTGTCCGTGGCATCGGTGGACAATTTCGATTATAAGTCAGGGTTCTCGAACTTCCACGCAAGCGTTGGTATTGCTGCTCCCGGACAAAGTGTTTTTGCTACATTTCCCGGCAATTTGTATGGCGCAGACAATGGTACTTCCATGTCTTCTCCTGTTGTCGCTGGTGTTGCAGCGCTCGTCAAGATGCGCTTTCCAAGCATGACGGGCGAACAAATTATGGCACAACTCCAAGCCACTGCCGACAACATTGACTCTCTAAACAGCGATTATATTGGGCTTATCGGCACGGGGCGCGTCAACGCCTTCAACGCCGTCAGTATTACCAATGCGGCGAGGATGAAGTTGTCACGCACGGCGGTGCAAGACGCAAGCGGAAATGGCTTTTTAGAATCCGGCGAATCTGTCGAAATCATCCTCACGGTAAAAAACTTGCTTGCAAGCGTTACCAACGCTCGCGCCGTGATAACAACGCCAACACTCAGCGGGCAAAATGCGCCGAAGATAACCACGCCTTCCATCGCGCTCGGCTCCTTTGCGACAAACGAGGAGCGTACGATTACCACGCGCCTTGCGCTGACGATGCCCGTGAACGCATCGGAGAATTTTTCGTTGCCGCTTGTGGTCTCGTTTGTGGATGGAAGTGGCAAAATTCTTGGCAATGAAACCATTACGCTATTGGTAAATCCCTCGTTTAAAACAGTCGCGGCGAACAACATCACTTCGACGCTCAATAGCACAGGAAGCATTGGGTTCAATGATTATCCAGCGAATAAACAAGGTGATGGTTTTAGCTATCGAGGCAGTCCGAACCTGCTTTACGAAGGCGCGTTGATGATTGCAAGCGGCAAAGACAGCCTTTCCAATGTTGCTCGCCTCAACTCACGTGCAAACGACCGCGACTTTGTTAGTTCAACATTGCTCACTGTCTCTATGGCACAAAGCGGCAATATTCTCACAGCCACCGCACGGTTCCACGACCGCAACCTAAACAACCAAGCGGGTGTGAGCGTTGAACAGACTATCAGTCAATCCACAACCACGGAAGCACAAGATTTTATCATTACATCTTACGCCGTTACAAACACATCGAACCGCGACTTTTCGGCGCTGTATGTTGGATTATATTTTGATTGGGACATAGGCGACGATTACGATAAAAATCAAACGTTTTTTGATGACCAATGCAATTGCGCCATCGCTCAAAGCAAAGCAGACCTGACGCAGCCGTTCATCGGGATGAAGTTGCTCACGCCCCAAAAAGTGAATTTTTACGCCCTGGACAACAGCAACGCGCCGGACAGTACGATTGCTACCGAAAATGGCTTTGCTCGCTCAGATAAATGGAAAGCACTTTCGAGCGGCATCGGGCGAAAACGTTCTTCCATAACGGATATTGCCGACGTGATTGGAGCGGGACCGATGCAGCTATCGCGCGGGCAAACGACGATAGTTTCGTTTGCGATTTTGGCTGGACGGAGCCTCGAGGAATTGCGGACGATTGCTCAAACAGCGCAGTATCGGGGCGCTCCAAACCTTACGGTCTTGCCCAACCCAGCGAATGACGTGGCAACGTTCGAGTACGAACTCAGCAAAGAACAAAATATAACGCTTGATGTTGTAAATATGCTTGGACAGGTTGTTGCTACGCCGTTTGTCGGCACTGCCTCGCTTGGCAAACAACAAACGCGCCTTAACGCCGCTCGGTTAGGCGCAGGAATGTATTTTGTTCGCTTGCGTTCGGCTGAAAAGAATGAATTTGTACCGTTCATTATCAATCGTTAATCATCAACCGTTTTTACACGTAGTATTATGAACCGTTATCAAGAACTGCAAGAATTAGTACAGTCGTTCGAGAAAGATTTCATAAAATGTTACGATAAAGGTAATAAAGAAGCTGGTGTGCGGCTCCGAAAGAAGATGCAAGTATTGCGAGCGTTTGCCAAAGCTGTTCGTGAGGAAGTGCGAATGCAAACCACCGAGGCATCAAGCGTATCGGCAACAGAACCCACCCAAACACTCTAATATCTGCATGAATACTCGACTTCTGCGCCCCATCCATATTTTTAGCGATTTTGACGGTACAATCAGCCAACGCGACTTAGGCGACAAACTCTTTGTGGATTTTGGCGATTTTGATGGTTGTTATCCACGCCTTGTAAGCGGTGAATGGACAGTAACGGAGTACTGGCGGGCGGTGTGTGCATCGCTTTCGCCGGACGTAACGTTGGGAAGCATTCGTACGTGGGCATTAGAACACCCCGCAGATCCCTATTTCCCGGCGTTTGTGGCATTCTGCCGTGAATGTGCCATTCCGCTTACCGTCGTGAGTGATGGCTTCGATGCCTATATTAAGCCCGTGCTGGAACGCGAGGGTGCAGGTGATATTCCTGTTTTTTGCAATCATCTTAGCATCCGTGATACTCAACATAAAAGCACTGCTACGCCTGTATTTTGGGGGGCAAACGAATCGTGCCAATGTATGTGCGGTTCATGTAAACGTAATGCGTTGTTACAAAGTGCTGCACCAGAGGCGCTCATCGTCTATATCGGTGATGGATACTCAGGTTTTTGTGCCGCCGAACACGCAGATATAATCTTTGCAAAACAAGCTCTTGCCGCTTACTGCAACCGTAATCGCATTCCACATTATCCGTACTCGACGTTTGGCGACATTCTGACAATTATGCGTGGCATACTGCAAAAAAAACGCATAAAACCCCGCCACCAAGCATTATTGCGGCGCAAACAGGCATTTGAAATTGAATAGGAAATTCACACACCGTCTTCAGGCTCCATTTTCCATGCAAACGCAATCGCTCTCGACTTCTACTGGCGACATCCTCCATGCTGCACACTTGCTTCGTGCGGGCGAACTTGTTGCGTTTCCAACCGAAACGGTATATGGTTTGGGTGCAATGGTGTTCAATGAAAGCGCAGTGCGAGCGATTTTTACGGCAAAAGGTCGCCCTTCGGACAATCCGCTCATCGTGCATTGTGCCGATCGCACGGATGTGGAACGCGTTGCGATAAACATTCCGCCATTGTTTGATGCACTTTTTGAACGATTTTGTCCGGGACCGCTCACAATGTTGCTTGAGCGCCACATTGCCGTTCCCGATGCTGTCACGGCTGGCTTGAACACTGTGGCGGTGCGTTTTCCCGCCCATCCCGTCGCCGAAACGCTTATCCGTACTGCCGGAGAGCCGCTCGTAGCGCCTTCGGCAAACCGCTCCGGTCGCCCAAGCCCCACACAAGCGCAGCACGTGATGAATGACCTTGCTGGGCGTATTGCCGCTGTGATTGACGGCGGCTCGTGCGAAGTGGGGATTGAATCTACCGTTCTAAATATCCTCACGAACCCGCCCGTTATCTTGCGCCCGGGCAGCATCACGAAAGAAATGTTGGAAGACGTGGTAGGATATGAGGTTGTTCATGGTAGTTATGCCATTAAAACAAGCAATGATGGGATTTCCGAGGTAAGTTTTCCTACCCTTGCACCCGGCATGAAATATCGCCACTATGCGCCCGAAGCAAGGATTATACTGGTGGATTCAATGGCAGAAGCGCTGCAAACCGCACGTGGAATTGAAGGGCAACAGGGCAATCTGGTTTGGATTCTGTCAAATTCAGTAAAAAAGCCTGAACATGACATCTTTCTTCTTTCCGAACAAACACTCTATGCAATGTTTCGTAATGCCGACGCGCAAAATGTGGGCACACTTATTCTCGTTTGCGACCCACACGTGAGAAACAATGAGGGTTTGATGAACCGAATTCAGAAGGCGGCAAGCAGGAAGTAAAAAACGACGGTGTTCCAGAAAGTATGACGAGAAAAACGAACCGCGATAGCAAAACGACAGACGATGTACGTACTTACCATTCAATCGCTATTGCTATTTTCTGTTACAGTTCTTCGGTTGTCAAGAGAAGCCGCTTCCAGAGTTTATCTTATGGTGACGAATATGGCAAGCGAAGGCGCAGCTCCGAATTGGGGCGTGATTGTGAATTAATTTATGACTATTTTGGGTGACCGATGTCCCTTCAAATAACCGCCTAATTTCCATTGACAGAGAACAATGGATAGGCTCTGGAATGGTTGTTTGTGAACACATCTGTTTTGTAACAATTCAGACGCATTTCCACCATCCTTAGTTTTGATCTGCCATGGGTAAAGGTGAACAAACACTGTTCGAGAAATTAGAAACAGAATCTGAAAAAACAACGCAAGAAGAGCAATCTCAAGAGGGTGTTCGCTATGCGCTGTATGGGCGGATTGTTATTGCCGTTGTGACGGTGCTTCTATGTACTGTCTTTTTTCCAACGGGCTTTGGTTCCAACGAACGTTTGTCCGTTGGTGCTGAATGGCAGCATGAAACGCTTATTGCCGAATACCCGTTTCCAGTGTATAAACCACAGCAAGAATATACAAAGGAGCTTGTGGCTGCCCGCGATTCCGTGCTGCCTGTATTCACAGACAATGGAATGTTAGATAAAAGCGAAAAAATTCTACAATCCGTGACCGCCTCATTTTTCGGTACGAATTCGGAGCAGTTACCCACAGAGCGCACTACTGCTCTTTCCTCAGAGACTATCGGTCGTTTGATGGCATTTCCACCTGCCCGCCGTGAACAACTTGTTCGCTCCATTTGTGGCACATTACTCCGTTTTCAGAGAACAGTGTATGCCAGAGGCGTAGTAAACGTTCAACGTTCGTTTATCAAAACACCAGCGATTATTGTTCGTATTTCGCCAACGGTGGAACAAGTACTTCCTACCTCACAGTTGATGGATTCATCACTATACAGAGCGCAGTGGGAGCGCTTTGTGCAGGAAGGGTTCGAGGGCGCGGAAGTTAATGTTGTCAATGATCTTTTGCCCAAACTTTTACAAACAAACCTCGTCTATTCCTACGACTATTCCGAGGCAGCAGCCGTATTAGCCGAAAAATCGGTGCCGCGCACAACGTCTATCGTTCGCAAAGGCGAGATCATCGTTGCTAAAGGCGAACCTCTTACCGAAGCAACGATGCAGAAAATTCGCTCTTCCGAGTACACGCGATTCCTTTACAACAAAGGCAGTTATAGCATTACGGGTTTGCTCGGAAACTTCATCCATGCTGCAGCACTCTATGCGTTGTTTGTAATTTATCTTTTTATCATTCGTAAGAAAATTTATTATGACAACGCGCAGTTGTTAGGCGTGAGTCTGCCAATTGTTGTGATTGCGTTCGTATCGTGGCTGACCACTGTTGTCCAATCGCCGCTTCCACTTCAATACTTCATTGGCATTCCGGTAATGTCCATGCTCATTGCTATTTTGTTCGATTCTCGGACGACGTTCACTGCAACAGTGACGATGGCGCTAATGATGGCAAGCGTTCGTGGTAATGATTACGAAACGGCTATTGGTGCGCTATTGGCGGGAACATTTGCTGGCTATACTGTACGCGATCTTCGGAGCAGAACACAGATTTTCAAATCCATCGGATTTATCTTTCTTGG
>JANYIG010000265.1 GCA_025358765.1 Candidatus Kapaibacterium sp. | reverse complement strand
GATGGAAATAGCTCATTGCTTGTGTAATTGTCGGTTTCGTGTCCGATGGCAATTCATAAATGTCATTAGCCCCTTTCGTCCAGTGAAACGTGTCTGACTTCACGAAATACTCCCACCCTCCAACACGAGCCAGTGTACCGGCTTCGTCAAGCAGTTGATTGGAATGCAGAAGTTCTTTTGCAACTTGTTTTCGTTCAGTAATATCAATCATCACCCCTTTTAATCGTTTCGGCTTGCCTTCAAAGGATTCTACCGTCACAATATCGCGCAACCACATCACTTCGCCATCTGCTTTGATAAAGCGATACTCAAAGTCGTGGTCGCTATTGCTGCGTGTAGCCTCGATGCAGAATCGGACTTTTTCCTCGCGTTCGTCAGGATGAATATGATTTTTCCAGAATGCTGTATCACTCGTCCACTGTTCGGCAGCGTACCCCGTCATTCGCTCGGCAGCAGCACTGACGTAGCTAAATTGAAACGTTTCCGCATCCGCTTCCCAGACGATAACGTTGATAGCATCCATCAGCGCCGCGGTTTGGTCGCGCTCCTTGCGAAGCTGTTCCGCCAGATGTATCCGCTCTGTAGCATCCGGCACGACTACGTTCTGTTCAGGAAGATCTTCGGTGCGTTTCATGAGGTTTTGGGTGATTTGGGGATGTTTTTATTCGGACTGTTAACAAAAAAACTCACGCGCTTGCGCCGGAATAATTCTTCAAACACCAATAAAAAAAGCAATCGTACCTACCATAAAACGAGCCACCGCCAGCACGTTCCACAACAAAAGCTCTGTCGAAAGCGTTCCCATAAGCGCCCGCGGCGGCTCTGACGCTATCAGAGCAAGCGGCAATAGTTTAGAAATTGTTGGTATGCGATAGAAGCCGAAGGACGGTTATTTCAGGCTATAAAATGCAAAAAATCACCCTCACAACCAAGTGGCAGATTTTTACCATTCTTTAACGCTTTATTAACAACTGCGAGCCAACTATTTCCGTATTTTTCGCCATTGAATCGAGGCGGTTGGGAAAGAAGAGAGGCGCAATTCCTTGCAGAACGCATCATCAAATATTTTTCCTCTGGAAATCACGTCGAAATGCCATAACTTTGCGACTGCTTTTGTCGAGAGTCCGAAAAGCTAAAAAATCATATTCCATGACCGCAGAGGCGCAGAGGGCGCGGAGACTATCATCCTAAAGTAGTAATAGTCTGTTTTTTTTGAGGATTCTGTTTTCTCATTATTGTTCTCACTTCCTCTGCGCCCTCGGAGCCTCTGCGGTCAAATCTCTTCATTATGCGCTCTACGATAGCATTCTAATTCAATAGTCAATTTTCATTCTGTATCCATCATCCAAAATTTTATGAAGCGCATACACCAAGGATTTGCGGCACTTGTCTTTTTGATTTCGCTCACAACGTACTTAATGACCGTCCAGAAGAGCCTTCCCTTCTGGGATTGCGCCGAATTTACCGCCGCAACCGTCCAGCAGCAAGTTCCGCACCCGCCCGGAGCACCGTTGTTCCTTATGGTCGGCAAACTCTTCCATCAATACATTCCGTTTGGCGACCCCGCATGGCGCGTCAACCTTGTGTCGGTGGTAGCAACAGCCGTGTCGGTGCTGCTATTGTATCTGGTTGCCGTGATGACGATTACTAATTTTCGAGGCAAAAAGCCCGAAACCGTCGGCGAAGCGCTCGCCGTCTTTGGTTCAGCATTTGTGGGAGCACTGGCATTTAATTTCAGCGATACGCTCTGGTTCAATGGCGTGGAATCGGAGGTCTATGCCTCGTCAACGCTCTTTGTGGCAATCATCGTGTATCTGATGATGCGCTGGAACGAGGAGGCGGATAATGCTGGTCACGAGCGGTATCTGCTCCTTATCGCCTATATCATCGGTCTCTCGACAGGCGTACATTTGCTGAGCGTACTCACGATTTTTTCGATTGTGATGGTCGTCTATTTCCGCAAATACGAGGTCAATTTCAAAAGTTTTATGCTGATGGGAATGCTCGCCGTCGCCCTATTTATTGCGATTTATCCGGGCATGGTCAAGTGGTATCCGGCGCTGCTTGGCGGCGATTCGCCATTCAAAACAGCCGCTCGTGAGCCGCTGGTGAAAGACAGCGCTTTTCTGACGTTTATTGCCATTGCGATGGTCGTTGGTGCCGTCGTCGGCGTATGGTGGGGACGCAAAAATAATCGCCCTGTGTTGGCGTTGGCAAGTAGCGCGTTTGTGTTACTGATTATCGGCTATAGCAACTATGCACAAATTCTCGTGCGCTCAAACGCACGACCACCGATGAACGAAAACGCTCCGACGAACTTGAACAAACTCGTGTCGTACCTTGGGCGCGAG
>JANYIG010000238.1 GCA_025358765.1 Candidatus Kapaibacterium sp. | reverse complement strand
TTCATTTTGGCGTTGCTGCTCGCCAGCAACGCCTGTATTCTCCATGCCCAAACCGCTCAAAGCGGTGCTACGAAAATTGCTCCACAAGAAGCAAAACTGCTTGGTAAATGTACGCTCAATGATTTCCGGCAAGAGCCATTTGCCCAATGGTTCGACAAAAACGTGAGCGACTACAAAGCCACAAACGACGTAGTGGAGCGCCTCAAGAAGACGGACATCAATCAACTCTCCGTCAAAATATTTCTTGGAACGTGGTGCGGCGACAGCAAACGTGAATTTCCGCGCTTTGTGAGCGTTCTGCGTCAGCTCGGATTTCCGGAGGCGAATCTCGAAATAATCGCCGTTGATAATGTAGATAGCGCATACAAACAAAGCCCAGCCCACGAAGAGCGTGGTTACGAAATCTATCGTGTTCCGACGTTTGTCCTGTCGCACAAAGGCAAGGAAATAGGGCGTATTGTGGAATTTCCCACCACGTCGTTGGAACGGGATTTGCTCACTATAGCGCGTCGAGAAGCGTATCGGGCAAACTACGCAACGTTTCCGTTCGTCTATCAATGGCTGAAAGACGGGATATTGACTGATTCCAACGTGAGCGATAATGCTCGTGGGCTGGCAGCGGCTCTGCGAAACGTAGTGAGTACCGAAGGCGAATTGAATAGCTGTGGTTATGCGCTTTTGAATAGAGGGCAAACACAAGAGGCAATCACGGTGTTTCGTATAAACACATTGCTGTTTCCGCAATCCTCGAATTGTTTTGATAGTTTGGCAGAGGCGTACGCAAAGACGGGAAACAAAACGCTTGCAGGCAAATGGTACGGAAAAGCATTAGAATTGGATGCAAAAAACACGAGTATCGTCGAAAAAATCATTAAACTCAAAACTACTCTATAACAACCAAATGAACACAAAAACCGCCATCATCACCGCCGCCTCGAAAGGCATGGGAGCCGCTTGCGCCCGCGAACTTGCCGCACGAGGCTACAATGTAGCGCTGATGAGCCGTTCGGACGATATTCTCGCGCTCGCCCAGGAGCTTGGAGGATTGGCAGTGCAAGGCTCCGTGACCGAAGAAGCAGATTTGAAGCGCTTAGTGGAAGCGACACTGAAAAAATACGGACGAATAGATGTTGTGGTGAACAACACGGGGCATCCGCCAAAAGGCGTTTTGCTCGACATCACGGACGCAGACTGGCACACAGGGCTTGATGTAGTGTTGCTGAATGTTGTACGTATGGCGCGGCTCGTCACACCCGTGATGCTGAGTCAGGGCGGCGGGGCTGTGGTGAATATCTCCACGTTTGCAGCATTTGAGCCAAGCTCAAAATTCCCCGTATCCTCGGCTTTGCGGGCGGCATTGGGGAGTTTTACAAAACTGTATGCCGACCAATACGCGCCGTCGGGAATCCGCATGAATAATATTCTGCCGGGTTATACGGACAGCTACGACGTTACGGATGATGTTCGTGCTTCCATTCCGATGCGTCGTTCCGGCACGGTGGAGGAAATCGCCAAAACCGCCGCATTCCTTGTGTCGCCGGATGCTGGATACATCACGGGGCAAAACATTCGCGTTGATGGCGGTATTACGCGGTCGGTGTAGCAGAATGTAAAAAAGTCTCAACGATGCCAAACTTTTGTTAATCCTTTGTTAAATCTGGTTTTGAATGCTCTGATGGCTGTAACGTTTTGGTGAAAATGGCGTTCTTTGTTGTGGATTCGTTCCGTCTCTTTTCCCACAAACAAGGATTTTTTTTATGTTGTTATTAAGGAGGAAGACCATGTTCACCAAGGGGTTTAGCCGCATCTGGACAATGGCATTTGCAGTGGTATTTGCGCTCTGCATTGCTTTGCCAGCAAATGTTTCAGCACAAATAATAGGCTTGGGATTTGGTTTGGGAGGGCGTTCAACGACGCGCAGTTACGATTATCAACAGCCACCGCCACAAAACCAGGGCAATGACGAATCGTTACTTGGCAGAGATGGGCGCTTGGATATTGCCGTTACGCCAATGTTGAAGTTTACGCCCGTTGAAGGTTCTTTAGGTGCGTTGTTCGGATTGCAAGCTGCCGCACGGGTAACGAGTGAGTTGCGCGTTGGTTTAGGTACGTACGCCACGCTTGACCATCCTGACGTAACCATAGGATATACAGGCATTGTAGCGGATTACACCGTTAAGCAGAGTGCACTTTTCCACTGGGGTGGGTCGCTTTTAGTCGGTGCTGGTGCTGCCCATGTCGGCGGCAGTAGTTTTAATGTTGCGGGGATTTTGAATAATATTGGAAATCTCATCAATGCCGACCACCTCGTGATTGAACCGTCGCTCTACGGTGAGGTGAATTTTAGCCCCAAAATGTCGCTCTCGTTAGGCGCAAGTTATCGGTATGTGGCGCTGTATAGCGCATTGCAAGCAGAGTACACGGGATTCAGCAATCAAGGTTTGAGTGGGTATTCCATCAATATTGGGCTGAAGTTTCGGTAAGTATAGTTTTATTGTAGCGGAAAGCCGTTCAACACTACCCATTCAGAGGTATTGAACGGCTTTTTTATGGATATTCTTTGCAAACCACCTTGCAAAACGGCACAAAAACGAAAAGTACGGCTAAATCAGATGCACTACACATTGCCCTCGCTCGTCCTTTTTTCAGCAACAAACAACACATCCAATCAAAGCATTTTTTCCGATGGCAAAACGGCAACGACTTCCCGATGATACTCCTAAACTTGACCGACAGCAAAGTCAAGAGCAACTGCGTTTTTTACTTTCGTTTCTTGCCCCGCAAAAGTGGCGTATTTTTATTGCCTTGACAGCGCTTGTGGTGAGTAGTGCTGTGGGGCTTGTGTTTCCAGCCGCTATTGGCAAATTGATTGATTCCGTGTTGAACGAGGCGACGGCAGAATATCCGCTCGGCATGATTGCAGGCGGTTTGGTCGTGGTATTGTTGGTGCAATCCATCACACGCTTTTTTACGTCCATGACGCTTGCCACCATCACCGAAAACACGCTCGCATCGCTTAGAACAAGCCTGTTTGAGCGGATTATCAGCCTCCCGATGAGCTTTTTTGCGGAACGCCGTGTGGGTGAACTTTCTTCGCGGCTTTCGAGCGATTTGTCGTTAGTGCAAGAAACCTTCACGTTTAGCTTTTTAGAAATGCTGCGCCAAACCGTGTTTTTTATTGGTAGCATTATTTTGATTGCTAATCGCAGTCTTAAACTCACAGGCGCTATTTTACTGGTGTTGCCGGTGATAGTAGGAATTGCACTGGTGTTTGCCCGCGCCATCCGCAAATACAGCACAAAAACGCAAGACGCACTTGCCGAAAGCGCTACGATAGTCGAAGAAACATTGCAGGCTATTTCCGGCGTAAAATCCTTTGTGAACGAGCGTTACGAGAGCTTGCGTTATGGTAGCGCCATCAGCAAAACGGTCGGGATTGCCTTGGCAGGTGCAAGGGTGCGATCGGCGTTTGTATCATTCATTATTTTTTCGTTGTTTGCCGGTATAGCTGGTGTTATCTGGTACGGCGGGAGTTTGGTACGTTCCGGCGCAATGACAATGGGCGATTTGACTTCCTTCATCATCTACACAACCTTTGTGGGTGGTGCTTTGGGAAGTTTTGCCGAATTATTTGGGCAAATACAACGCACATTGGGCGCATCGGTGCGGATTCGGGAGATTTTGAATACAGAACCCGAAACGCTTGGTGAAATCACTTCTGTGCGGCGTTTAACATCCGTGAAATTCGAGAACGTAAACTTTCGTTATCCCGGACGCAAGGACGTGGCGGTGTTGCGAGACATCAACCTCACAATCAGCGCCGGCGAACGTGTAGCGTTTGTGGGTGAAAGCGGCGCAGGCAAAAGCACGACGGCAAGCCTGATTCAGCGTTTTTACGAGCCGGACGACGGCGAAATATTATTCGATGGCGTTTCCGGTAGGCAATTAAGCATCGGCGAAGTTCGCAAAAGCGTCGGCATTGTGCCGCAAGACATTGTGTTATTTGGCGGAACGATTGCGGAAAATATTCGCTACGGTTGTCTGCAAGCAAGTGACGAAGAAGTGTGGGAGGCTGCACGGCTGGCAAATGTTACGGAATTTATCGAAGATTTCCCCGAAAAAATGAACACGGTCGTGGGAGAACGGGGCGTAAAACTTTCCGGCGGTCAGCGCCAGCGCGTGGCGATTGCCAGAGCCATCCTGAAAAATCCGCCTATTTTGATTATGGATGAAGCTACAAGTTCGTTAGATTCGCAGACTGAATATCTTATCCAAGAGGCAATGGAGCGTCTTGTGGATGGTCGCACAACCATTATCATCGCGCACCGTTTGAGTACAATTCGGCGGTGCGACCGTATTTTTGTGTTCAGCAAAGGACAGATAGTCGAGGCTGGTACACACGAAGAGCTTATCGCCCAAGAAACGAGTTTTTATGCGAAATTGTGTGCATTGCAATTTGGCGAGCCTGTTGCCGCAGAATAGCGGCGTAGGTTCGTTGAAAAAAGCACTACGATGGAATGCCCTATGAAAATATATAATCCTTCACGCCCTCTATGCTTGAATCTGTCGCATCCGTAATCAAATCAAAAAAATTCCCGCCGATACTGCTTATGTTCGGCGAAGAGGAGTTTTTATTAGACGAAGCATATACGCTGCTTGTAGCCGCCGCTACCGACGACGACAGCATGGCAGCATTCAACTTTGACACGTTTGATGGCTCGGAACTCACACCCGATGCACTTGTCGAGATGGCAAGCGCCTTTCCAATGATGGCAGAGCGCCGTGTTGTGGTCGTCAAACACTTCGATAAAATGAACATTAGCCGCGCCAAAGATGCCGAAAAAAAATCGCCTCTCACGCGCTATTTTGCTAACCCATCGCCAACCACGTTTTTGCTGTTGCTTGCGTCCGTACCCGATTTGAACGGTTTAAAATCGGCTATGAGCAATTCTAAACAGCAAGAAAAAGCGCAAAAAAAACTAAAAGCCGCAAAATTTCCGTATAACATCCTGCTCGATAAATGCGAGTGGATGGAGTTCCCGAAACTCTACGAACGTGATATGCCGTCGTGGGTGGCGAACCGCTTTAAAAGCCTGAAACGCGAGATTATGCCGGATGCTTGCGAATTGCTCGTGGCGCAAAGCGGCGAATCGTTGCGTGATTTGCACAATGAAATCCAGAAAATTATCACCTTCGTGCCGGATAAGCCACGCATCACACGCGATGACATCGCAACACTCATCGGTGCTTCCAAAACCTATAATATCTTTGAACTGCAAAAATCTGTTGGAGCAGGCAAACTCCCCGAAGCAATCGAAATCATGCGGCGAATGCTGGCGGTTGACCGTCAAGAACTGCTTATTATCACGATGCTTACGCGGTATTTTTTGATTTTGTGGAAACTCACCGATGCTGTGCAGATAACACGCAATCAATACGAACTCGGCAAAAGCGTGGAGATTAGCCCGTTTTTTGTGCCGGAATATATGGCGGCACTCCAGATATATTCGCCTGCACGAATAGAACGGTCGTTCTTTGCACTCCGCGAGGCAGACGTGGCTGTAAAATCCTCCGAAAGCGCTGATATTGTATTGCAGAAAATGCTCGTGAAAATCATTGGTCAGTAGCCGCGAACGCGGTAAATTGCTGCAATACAATTACGAAGAATACAACCGCAAAGAATACAACCGCATTTTACTTCCGTTTACGCATTCCATTCAAGGGGGTTTCTATGATTATTCGTTTCACCGTAGCCGCTCGTAGCATAGCATTTGCTGCGGTTATTTGTTTACTGCAAAGTATAGTATCATACAATGCGCTTGCTCAAAAACCTCGCCTCGTCGTGCAGACAGGGCATTCGGCAGGTATTAGCTGCGTCGCAGTGAGCGGCAATGGCAAGCTATATGCTACAGGTAGTTTGGACAACAGCGTCAAACTCTGGGACGCTGCCACACGCAAGGAATTACGAACATTGGTGGGACACACCGGGCGCATCACTGCTGCGAAATTCAGTAGTGACGGCGCATTGTTGGCAACGGCAAGCGGCGATAGTACGCTGAAACTTTGGAATGTGTTTACGGGAGATGTCGTGCGAACGTTCATCGGGCATCGTGATGAGGTCACGTCGGTAGCGTTTGGCGCGGGCGATAACGTTCTTGCGAGCGCCAGTGCAGATAAAGACGTGCGTTTGTGGAGCATTGCTTCGGATAAACCGCT
This sequence comes from Candidatus Kapaibacterium sp., assembly GCA_025358765.1. Taxonomy (GTDB): domain Bacteria; phylum Bacteroidota; class Ignavibacteria; order Kapaibacteriales; family UBA4661; genus JANYIG01. The sequence continues at coordinate 17,677 of JANYIG010000238.1, read as the reverse complement.
TCAAACCTTGCTCGGTAATCCTTCCTCGATATTATGTCTTGCCTTCAATACAAACCACACGTCGCTTGCTGTAGGTTGTTCGGATGGCGCAGTCAAAGTGCTCAATATCGCTACAAAACAAGTAACACGGACAATCCCAGCGCACCAACAACCCGTTACGGCGCTTCAGTTCAGCCCCGATGGGAAGGTGCTTGCAACCGCCAGCGAGGACAAAACGGTGAAACTTTGGGATGCCGCCACGGGCAAATCAGTTCTTTCACTAATTGATAAAAACAGCGATCAAACAAATGCCGAGCAAACTGCCCATGATGCCGCGGTGACGGCGCTTGCCTTCGGTTCGGACGGAAAAACGATTGCTACGGGCGGTTTGGACAAAAATGTAAAAATATGGACTGTAACGTCTGGTACTATCCGCACGACATTGAGCGGTCACACAGCGGGTGTGATGGCGCTTGCCTTTGGGTTGCCGAACGCAGACGGAGCAACGCTTGTGACGGGCAGCAGCAATGGTGAACTCAAGATGTGGAGCGCTGTCGTAGGTAAGGAGCTTTGGCGCTTATCTGCAAGCCGCACGCAGAGCATATCCAGCGTTGCGTTCAGTCCCGACGGCGCTACGATTGCTGCTGGAAGCGGCACACAGATTCATTGTTGGCAAACACTTAAACAAGAAAAATTTCGTATGCTTCCGCCGTCCGCCGTGTTAGAAGCCGTTCACACACAGCCCGTGACAACGGTAGCATTCGACCGAAGCGGGTTGTTGTTAGCAAGCGGCAGCGAGGATAAAACAATCGCGCTTTGGGATGCGGCAACGGGTTTTCCTACGCGCAAGCTCCAAAGCCATGCGGAGCGTATTACGGGTTTTGCCTTTAGCCCTGACGGAACATCTTTTGCAAGCCTTTCCACCGACGACAGCATCAAACTTTGGGATATAACATCATGGCGGGTAAAACAAACATTTCGCAGTTCACCCAAAGCTGGCTTGCAATCTGGTTCGCAGGGTGCTTCGGCACACTCGCTCGTGTTTCAGCCCGATGGCGATTTAATGGCAGCGGGAAGCTGGGACAACTCCGCTCGGCTTTGGGTTCCATCGCAGTCAGCAGGCGCTTCGGCAACAGTGGAAGAAATGACGTTGAGCGGACACAATGGTTTGGTGAAATCTGTTGCAATCAGCCCTAATGGTACGATGCTTGCAAGCGCCAGCGCCGATAAAACCATAAAACTTTGGGACGGTTCTACGGGAAACCTTCTTCAAACCTTGACGGGACATACGGCGTGGGTGAACGGTGTGAGCTTCAGTCCTGACGGTGTGTTTGTGGCAAGCGCAAGCGATGACCGAACGTTGAAGCTATGGGAAACCGCAACCGGCAAGGAAGTCGCTACGCTTATCGCAATGAACCCTGTACCCGAAGATTCCATAAGAACGGTGGATTGGGTGGTGATGACTCCCGAAGGACGGTTTGACGCTTCCGAAGGCGGCATGAAAGCGATGCACGTTGTACAAGGAATTGCCGTGATACCGCTTGAATCCTTGTTTGAGCGCTTTTATACGCCCGGACTTCTGGCAGACCTTTTAGAACCAAAACCGGAGGCAAAATTTGAGACAAAACTTGCTCCGTTAGCTGCGGATGAAAAATCTAAATCTCAGGACTCATCGCACTCAGAAGTTGCTGGAAGTAAATCAATCGCAGCGACTCCGACGATAGAACATATCACAAAAAACCCCTTGCCAATAGTAAAACTGCTGTCGCCGCCAGCGGGGGCAGAGTTTCAAACCGATGCGGCAATGCTGACCATAGAAGTGCGCGACGAAGGCAGCGGTATTGATGAAATCGCGGTGTTCCGCAATGGTACGAAGGTTATCGGCGAAAAAATAGGTACCTCGCCAATGGCGGGTATGATGCTTTTCAAAACGTATCGTGTGGAATTGTTGCCGGGCAAAAACGACTTCCGCGTGAGTGCGTTCAACCGCGACCGCACAGAATCGCTGCCCGTAGAGGTAAGCGTGGAACGCAAGGGTGAACAACGCGGCACGCGCCTATTTGTGCTTGGTGTGGGCGTGAATCAGTACAAAAATCCACGCTACAATTTAAGTTTTGCACGAGCGGATATTTCTGCTGTTGTGCAAACGCTGGCAGCGCGGGCGGGCAGCATCTTCGCGCAGGTGATTGTAGATACATTGTTTGATGCACAAGTTACGAAACCCAATTTAGAAGCCGCATTGAAGCGCGTGATGGATAAAGCAAAACCAACCGATGCGTTTGTGTTTTACTTTTCGGGGCATGGCGTGACCGTTGAAACGACAGAAGCGCAACGCGGCGATTTTTACCTTGTGACGCACGACGTGACACAAACCAGTGATGATGCTATGTTGCGGGAAAAAGCATTTCCTGCCCAAGCGCTCAAAACATTTCTTACCTCAAGTTCAGCACCGAACAAGAAGCTCGTCATTTTTGATGCGTGTGAGTCTGGTGGCGGCGTGGAGACGTTTGCAATGCGGGGCGGTATGGAAACTGAACAGGCAATCAAACAATTAGCCCGCAGCCAAGGAATGGCGGTGATAGGAGCGGCGGAAAAACGCCAAACGGCAAAAGAGTGTAAAGAGTTTGGGCACGGCGTGTTCACGCAGGCGTTATTGGAAGGCTTGAACGGCAAGGCAGCAGCAGCAGATGGCAAGGTGACGGTCGGGCGCTTGAAGGCGTGGTTAGAGGACAAAGTGCCGGAGTATGCAAAACTTTGTAGCGGCAAAGAACAATTCCCGATGAGCAATCTTTACGGGCAGGATTTTCCATTGACCGTTGGGAAATAACTATTTATTCAATAATCCTTCGTGAATCCATGAAACATCGCTCCGCATTTCTGTCGGCTCTTTTTGGGTTGTGTCTTGTGACGCTCGCTGCAACATCAACCGCACAAACAAGTATTCAAGCTATTGCGGAGGCAAAAAAGAAAGCCTTCGGTGTTGTCGTGAGCGTTGCAGGGCGCGTGACGGTGGCAAATGAGTTTGGCGGACCCTCGTACATCCAAGATGCAACGGGCGGTATAGCCATATTTGACACCACGTTTCACAAGTCCGTCGTCATCGGCGATTCGGTGGAAGTGACGGGGCAGCTCACGGATTTTCAGGCTACGACGAATATGCTCGGCACGGGTCTGACGGAGCTTGTTGCTCCAACGGGCAGCTCCCCGAACCAAGTGCAATGGCGCGTAATTCCTCCGTCGGCTGTACCCCGCATTGCACCTACGCCGCGTGAAGTCAAAATCAGCGAAATCAACGAAACGCTCGAAGGGCAACTTTTGCGGCTGAACAATATTACATTCACCACGACAGCTACGTTTCAGGGCAACGTAAATTATATAATTCGGGATGCTGCTCAAACAAGCGCTACGACACAATTGCGGATAGGTTCACGCACAAACCTCGTCGGCTTAAAATCCCCGCCGGGCAACCAAGCCGTGACGTGCGTGTTGAGCCAGTTTCGCGGCGCGTATCAAGTGTTGCCGCGCTTTGCGTCAGATTTGGGATTGCAAGCAACAGCAAATCCGGGCGATACCGTTCCGAAATCACGCACATTCGACGTGACCACGTGGAATTTGAAGTGGTTTGGGCTGCCGCGAGACGCAAACGGCGCTGTGCTTGGTCCGGCAGACAGTTTGTTGCAACTTCGCAATGTGATTCGCGTGATAGACAGCATAGATGCTGACCTCTACGGCGTGGAAGAAGTGGCAAACGTACCGCTTTTCCGCCAGATAGCGGATTCACTGCCGCGCTACGGGCTTGTGGTAGCGCCGTTCACGCAAACACAAAAGACGGCATTTATTTTCAAAAAGTCGGTGGTGGATACGATTCGCACACGAACATTACTGACGGGAACGCAGTTTGCGGCGGGTCGTGTGCCGTTTTCGCTCCAGCTAAAAGCAAAAATTAACAGCATCCAGCGCGATATTTCCGCCGTCGTTATTCACGCAAAAGCGGGAGCAACCGACCGCGATTACATGCTTCGCACAACGGATGCGGCAGCGCTGTATAGCACTGCGAACGGGCTGCCGAACATGATGCTTATGGGTGATTTTAACGACGACCTCACTACGTCTATTGTTGGCGGGCAGCCATCGCCGTATTTGCCGTTTATGCGGGATACCGTCAGCTATTTCGCCCCATCACTTGCGCTGGCTAAACAAGGATTGGTCTCGTTTTCGAGCGGTACGGCATTGATTGATAACATGATTGTCAGCAATACAGTAAAACCCGGCGTGTTCGTGGGGGCTGAGAAGGTCGAAAACCCTTATTACATTTCGTCGTACGTGAGTGCTACAAGCGACCATTACCCCGTGACTGTCCGGTTTTTCTTGGAAGGCATTACAAATGTCGTTATTGACAACATTCAAGACCAGCCAGAAAATATATCATTAAACATTTCCCCAAACCCCGTATCCGACCTTGCGCGTGTGTCGTTCGCGCTTGAAAGCCGTGCAGAGATTCGTACATCTGTGCTGGACGTACTCGGACGCGAGGTGTGGTCGCAAACAGAGGGTGTTCAGGAAGCGGGAAATTATACGTTGCTAATGCCAACAAGTGCATTGCCGCAAGGCATGTATTTGTGTCGAGTGCAGGCGGGCGGGCGGGTGCGAGTGCTGCGCTTTGTTGTTACGCGGTGATTATTGTTTGCGCTCGTTTGGAAGGTTGGTTATGTGAGAATTGTTATTTTTGTGGTTGTTATTCTGACTGCAAGGTTTGGCGAATTTTCTATCAAGGCATTATAGGTAACAATGAAGATACCGCATCCCATACCCTATCAGGGAAGTAAGCGAAATCTGGCTGCCCAGATTTTGCAATATTTTCCTGACAATATTGATAGACTTATTGAACCGTTTGCAGGTTCCGCATCCATTTCTATTGCATCTGCCTTTTACTTCAAGGCAAATAATTTTGTCATAAACGATATAAATGAACCACTGACACAACTTTGGGATACCATCATCAACAACCCCCAATCAATTATTAACCAATACCACGAAATTTGGCAAGGGCAACATGGCAACGAGGAAAAATATTATTATGGAATCAGGGAGAAATTCAACGAAACACGGAAGCCAGAATATCTTTTATTTCTTTTAGCCAAATGCGTTAAGGCAGCGGTCAGGTACAACGCACGGGGCGACTTTAATCAAAGTCCCGACAAAAGACGGCTTGGACGAAATCCTCAAATGATGGGAGACGACATTTTGAGGGTTTCTCACTTGCTGAAAAACAAGATTAAAATTTTCTCCGCCGATTATTCCGTAACTCTCGACAATGCTACTGCTAACGATTTGGTTTATATGGACCCTCCTTATCAAGGAACTGGGCAGAATGGTGGTTTCAACTATGCTGGAAACATTGAGTTTGAGAATTTCATCGCCTCTTTAATCGAACTGAATCACAAAAATATCCCATATATCCTAAGCTTTGACGGCAGGACAGGCGATAAAACGTTTGGTAATCCTTTACCCGACTGTTTACATCTAACCAAAATTGAAATGAATGCTGGCCGTTCCTCTCAGGCTACACTGCTTAATCGTAAAGAGATTACGTACGAAGTGTTATATCTCTCGCCTTCACTTGTCTCAAAAATTGATTTGCAGAAAGTAATGGCAAAGCAATTGTATCAACCCGAACTCTTTGCAACTCATGGATAAAAAGAAAACCACGTACCCAAAAGAGTTTTTAGAGTACATACAATCAATAACAAATAAGAGAGCTAAAATTGTTATTGACCACATTAAGGAGCATGGCTTCATTACGACGGAAGATTTAGAAAATATATATGGCTATAATCATCCACCAAGAGCAGCAAGAGATGTTCGTGAAGCAGGTATTCCTCTTGAAACGTTTAAAGTAAAATCTACAAGCGGAAAATCAATCGCAGCATATACGTTTGGCGACATCACAAAGCTTCAGATTAGCAAGATTGCAGGGCGAATCGTCTTGCCAAAGGAGTTCAAGAACAAACTTTATGGGTTGGGCAACGGCAGATGCTCCATCTGTAACGGAGAATTTGAAGAGCGATATTTGCAAGTTGATCACAAAGTTCCTTACGAAGTTGGTGGCGACACAACTGACATCAGAGCCATAGAAAATTTTATGCTTGTGTGTGGTTCGTGCAACAGAGCTAAATCATGGAGTTGTGAGCATTGCGATAACTGGAAAACAGAAAAGAATCATGTGACGTGTATGCAGTGCTATTGGGGTAGCCCAGTAAAATATAATCACATTGCATTAAAAGCAATCAGACGGCTTGACTTGCATTGGACTGGTGACGAAATAAAATATTATGACGCAATACAATTTATCGCTGCCCAAAACAAGATTGAGTTACCAGACTTCGTAAAAAAGATTATTGCCGAGAATGCAGCGAAGTAAAGAAACATCTCAAAGTTTTTGAAACAAACTCTTTATCTATAAAAATCCATTCCATCAATCCGGAGTTTTTCTATATGATTTTTTCACGTAAATGCCGTACTGCGACTGCTCTTGTGCTTGTCACGCTCGGATGCCTCTGCTCTGCCGTAGCAACCGCACAAATGCTTCCTTTTGGGAAAGATGGTAAAAAAGGAATGAAAAGCGCCGCAAATAATGAAATTATCGTACCCGCGAAGTACGACGACATTAAATCCCTTGCCAATGGCTGGCTTGAGGTACAACTTGACGGAAAGTTTGGCTATTTATCTGGCGAGGGCAAAGAAATTATTGCGCCCAAATATGAAGCCGTGCAGCTGTACTCCAACGGCATGGCGGAAATAAAATTAAACGGCAAACTCGGCATTCTCGATAACAAAGGCAAAGAAGTGATTGCGCCGAAATACGACGAAATCCGTGTGGGCGCCGACGGCAGCGCCGAGGTGAAAGTGGGCGGCAAAGTCGGATTTGTGGATAATAAAGGCAAGGAAATTGTTCCGCCAAAGTACGATGGCGTAAAGCCAGGTAAAAACCGCTCAGAAGTGCAGCTTGGCGGCAAAATCGGCTATGTCAATCCCGACGGCAAAGAAATTGTCCCACCAAAATTCGATGCTGTGAAGTTTTTTACCAATGGTCGTGCAGAGGTAAAACTTGCCAACAAAATCGGCTATTATAGCACCGATGGCGCAGAAATTCTGCCTGCGGAATTTGATGACGTAAAGTTTTTGGAAGGTGTGAGCCGTATTGAAGCAAAAAAAGCTGGAAAAGTAGGCTACTACACGTTCAAAGGCGAAGAAATTATTGCGCCAAAATACGAATCTGTGCGATTTTTCCCGGATAATCGGGCTATTGTGTCGCTGGCAAAAAAAGAAGGTGTTGTTCTTATCGGCAAACCCGTGAAGGAGCTGCTGCCCACGAAGTTTGACAAAATCGCTGAATTTCGCGGACCGATGATTGTCGCACAGCTTGGCAGCAAAACATCATTTTTTACGAACGAAGCTGTTGAATACGCTGACATCGCTGACGCTGGAAACGGTTTTATTCGTGCAAAAAAAACGGATAAATATGGATTTTTGAACAAAGACGGTAAAGAGGTTGTTGTGTGCAAGTATGATTCTGCTGGCACGTTTGTTGAGGGGTTGGCACTTGTGCGCCTTGCGGGGAAATTAGGGTTTGTAGCACCTGATGGCGTGGAGAAATCCGCACCGCTTTATGATTCCCTGAGCAACCTCAGCGGCGGTTTTGCAACGATGAAGCGCGATGGTAAATGGGGCTTTTTGACAGCGGACGGCAAAGAACTTGTTGAACCAAAATACGAAAGTGCAGACATTTTTATGGAAGGTTTGGCAAAAGTGGGCGCGGGTGGTAAATTCGGATATGTTGACGTGACAGGCAAAGAGTTTATCCCGCTTCAGTACGAGGCTGCAGAGCGTTTTACGAAAGAAGGCGTTGCCAAAGTGAAGGTTGGTGGCAAAGAAGTGATGATTGACAAAATGGGGAAAGAGAAGCAGTAGGGAATGTATAATTAAGAATTGGGAATGAAGAATTTTGAATTGAACAAACTATTATCTTGTACTACTAATTTTACATCGTTATGAAAGCATTGATGCGGCTTGTGGCCGTGTGTATGATGATGCTCTGTGGGGCAAATGCTGCTCAGGCACAACTTCCGTCCGTCATCAAAAAAATGAATCTTGAACGCGAACGCTTTAAGGCAGCAAAGATTGATACCGTCATCGTGATGGAATACGGCTACAAAGGCACTACGCCGGAAAAAAAAGGGAGGCAAGACATGATTCTTGCGTACAATACAAACGGCAACATAACATTGGAAGGACGCTGCGATGCTAAAGGCGGAATTGATACGAAGGTGACCTATTCGTACAACAATAAAAATGCCGTTAGTGAGATAAAATCGTATATGCAATTTGAGACGCTCAGTTATACGCTGAAACATTCGTACAACGGCGCAAACCTGCTCACAGAAGCGGTTTATGACGACAATATGAGCAAAGGAAGCGGTCGCAAACAAGTGTATTCCTACAAAAAAGAACGGCTTGCCGAATGCAAATATGTGAACGCGAATGCTACCATAGGCTACCGCGATGTGTACTCATACAACGACAAAGGGGATTGCATAAAATCTATCCGCTACCGTGCCGACAACAGCATAGATAATAAAGAAGAGATGAAATACGACGCGCAAGGCAATCTTGCGGAAGTGACGCGATTTACGGGCATGGAAATGGATGAATCTTCCGCAAAAATAGAGAGAAAAACCACGTACAAATACGACGCGCAGGGCAACGTGGTTGAAGAAATGGTGCTGAATGCGAAAGGAAAACCCGAAAGCAAACTCGTTCACAGCTACGATGCACGGGGAATACTCACACAAACAGTCGTTTGGAGCAGCAAAAAAGGTACCGCGCCCACGCCCTCGCTATTGCGGAAGTACGTTGTGCAAGTTGTACGCTCATAAAGCGTGTTTCCTTCGTGGCACGAATCCTAAATAGTCACATTATTCAACAATTATCTTGGGGAGGATTGTATGAAAAAAGTTCTCAAATATGGAGCTTTTGTGCTTGTCGGGATTTGCACTCTTGTAGCGCTTGCCGCATTGTATATTCAACTTGCGGGGGTTCCACGGTATGAAACCAAACCAGTTGTCATAAAGGTGGATGTAACGCCTGAACGGGCAATTCGCGGCAAACACCTTGCCAGTATGTTGTGTAATCATTGCCATTTAAACCCGAGTACAAAGCTCCTTTCGGGTAAAAAAATGGACGATGTGCCAACGGCATTAGGCATCTTTTATTCCAGAAATATTACGAAACATCTCACCAAAGGCATTGGAAGCTGGACGGACGGCGAACTTGCGTATTTATTGCGTACTGGTATTCAGCGCGATGGCGATTTTACGCCCGCTATGGTGATGCTACCACGCCTCGACGACGACGATATTCTTTCCATTATCGCTTATTTGCGTTCAGATGATCCTACTGTTCAGCCTTCGGAGGTGGAAAACAAGGATTCCAAACCCACGTTGTTTGCCAAGTTTTTAGCACGCATTGGCGCTTTTAAGCCATCTGCGTATCCTACGCAACCCCAAAAAGCTCCTAATCTCGCCACCGAAAAAGTCGCCTACGGTAAATACCTTGCTACCAGTGTGCTTGGCTGTTCCGACTGCCATTCAGCAGATTTTGCAACGAACGACCCCGCAAACCCTGAAAACTCGAAAGGTTTTATGGCCGGTGGCAATCTTCTTTTGGACGTAAACGGGCGTGAGACACCTTCGCCCAATATCACACCCGACAAAGAAACGGGCATTGGTTCATGGAGCGAACAAGATTTTATTCAAACCCTTAAAACAGGCTTCACACCAGCGCACAAGCCGATGCGCTATCCCATGCAGCGATATTTTGAGTTAAAAGATGAGGAAATTGCTGCTATCTACGCCTATTTACGTACCGTACCCGCTATTCATAACCCACGCAAACCTGCACAAACACCAGACCTTGCTTCAGCCAAAAGTGAAGGACAACGCCTGTATTATTTATATTCGTGTTTTAGTTGTCATGGTGAAACAGGGGTTGGCTGGGGCGATTTGACAAAAGCGGATCAAAAATATCCTACCAACGATATTTTGAAAGATTTTCTCAAAAATCCGGTCACTCATATTGGCGAAACCAAAATGCTCAAGTGGGAGGGCGTTATTCAAGAAGAGCATTACGAAGCGCTCTGTAACTACGTGCGCGAGCTTGGTAAAAAATCTGCTCAAACTCAGACACCGTAATGCTCCGGAATTAGAAATAGGCGGAAAGTTAGAGAACGGCAACAAGCGTTGCGTTCTTTGCCGCCACAATGCTGCCGATGGGCTTGGTAAACGCTTCTAAGCCTGCATCGTGCAGCACAGCGATAAATTCCTTTACGCCGGATTCCGCGACCGCTACGAGCAAACCGCCGCTTGTTTGTGGGTCGCAGAGGATGGCTTTTTGCCCGTCAGTGATTGCTCCAATTTTGTGCCGGTAACTTGCCCAATTGCGATTTGTGCCGCCCGGAATAGATTTTTGGGAGACATATTCATCAAGATTGGGCAACTTCGGAACCACATCAAACCAAATTTCTGCTTGAACGCTGCTTCCTTCCGCCATTTCCGCCAAATGCCCTAACAGTCCAAATCCCGTAACGTCCGTCATTGCCCGAACGCAAGTGAGCTTGCCAAGCGCTGCCCCAATGCTATTGAGCTTCATCATTTGTTGTGCCGCCACGCCTACGTCGTCGGGGCGCAAAATGCCTTTTTTTTCCGCAGTAGTGAGAATCCCCACGCCGAGTGGTTTGGTGAGGAACAGTAGGTTGCCAACCTCGGCGGTATTGTTCTTTTTCACATTGTTCACCTCCACTAATCCGTTCACCGCAAGCCCAAATATGGGTTCTGGGCTATCAATACTGTGCCCTCCGGCGAGTGGAATACCGGCTTCAGCGCAAATAGAACGGCTACCTTCAATCACGCGGCGGGCGATGTCGGGCGAGAGTTTGTCAATCGTCCAGCCCAAAATTGCAATGGCGAGTATAGGAGTGCCACCCATCGCATATACGTCGCTGATGGCGTTTGCGCTGGCAATACGCCCAAAGTCGTAAGGGTCATCCACAATCGGCATAAAAAAATCCGTCGTGCTGATGAGCGCTTGTCCTGTGCCGAGGTCGTACACCGCAGCATCGTCGCGTGAGTGATTGCCAACGAGTAAGCGGGCATTGTCGGGATACGACTCGTTTGAATGCAAGATTTGGTCGAGTACGGACGGTGCAATCTTGCAGCCGCAACCCGCACCATGACTGTATTGTGTGAGGCGAATAGGTTCCGGCGGTTGTGATTGACTCATAGCATAAAAAGAGATTGTGGAAATCATTCCAAATGGAGACGAAAATGATGTTAGTTTTTTCAGGACGAGACGTTGAGCAGTACGAAAATTTTTACAATACTTCTTCCAACTGCCCCCGTTCCACAGAGTGCGCCAAAACGTATTCCGTCGGTGTTCGCATCAGCACGAAGCGCGGCTGTTGTTGGCGCGACTTTTTATCGGCAATAATACTATTCCAAATATCATTGTTTTGAAAGCGTGATGAATAGTCGTGTTTGAGGTTATATGCTGCCAACAACGCATCGAACCGCTCAACGAAGGGTTGCGGATAGCCAAGCAGGTTCCGCGAAAGCCGCATTGCCACTCGCATTCCGCCCGCAACCGCGAATCCGTGTGGAATCTCGTAGTGACTCAAAGCCTCGAACGCATGACCTACGGTATGCCCGAAATTCAGCAATGCCCGCAAGCCCGATTCCTTCTCGTCTTGCTGCACGACGTTAATTTTGATGCTGGCTGAACGCAGGATAATTTCTTGTAGCAGCGCCGTATCACGCGCCTGAACACGTTCAGCGCTTGTTTCCAACAACTCCCACAGCCCGAAGTCCAGCGTTGCGGCGTATTTCAGCACTTCTGCCATACCGCTTGTGAACTCGCGCTCGGAAAGCGTGGTAAGGGCATCAACACTTGCGAATACGGCTTCGGGTTGGTAAAACGCACCGATAAGATTTTTGCCCGCCGGATGGTTCATGCCAGTTTTGCCGCCAATACTGCTGTCCACCATCGCCAAAAGGCTCGTGGGCAGATGCACGAGCGGTACGCCACGATTAAACGTTGCTGCCACGTAGCCCGCCAAATCACCCACTACCCCGCCACCAACCGCCACGATGACGGTATCGCGCCCAAGTTTGCGAGCAAATAATTCATCCTCAAGCCGATCTTTTTCCGCACGGCATTTGCTTTGTTCGCCCGCAGGAATCGTAAGAATGCCCGCAAATCTCGCAAAACTATTATTCTCTCCAAAGAGTGCTTGAAATCGCGCTTCGTAGTGCGCGAGGATGTTTGCATCGGTAATGACGACGACGGCATGGTTCGGAAAGCGTTCGAGTACAAACGCAGCAGCATCGCGCCATACATCCGCACCGCAGACGTACGGAATGCTGCGTTGTGATTCGCGCAGATTGAGTGTGATTGTTCGTGTTGTTTGTTGTATGCTTGGTTGATTATCAAAATGATGTGTCATGGAATTTTATTGGAAACGAACTTGACTTCAATGAAAAAAAAATGTATCTTGGTGCTGTCACTTCGGAACAACTGATTTCACAACCTATACGACGATGCACGATAGAATGTGCTTCAAAACTATGAAAATGCAACCAATCATGCAACCTGTAGCATTGCCGAAGACGGCTGGTTACTTCTTTTACTTCTTCTTTTACGGCTTTAGGGTCGGGAAGTAGGAAGCGGTTGTTTGTTCAAAACCTGAAAATCCGAAAGTCCCGACCTCACAGCGAGGTCGGGACTTTTTGTTTGTGGCAGGGATTGTCCGAAAGTACGTATATCACAAATGACTGTCATATCGGTTCCCCAGCCGGAGTTCACCCTAGCGAAGGCTGGGGCTGAGATGAACTCCTGCTGGAATCTACTGGCTTGTAGAACCTCATGGATGCCAACCAGTTTACCCCAGCAAAGGCTGGGGTTGGCATGACATTGACATTTTGTTTGTAGCAAATTTGAATACAATAAATCGTTTCTTTTCACACAATTCACACATAACGTTATGAAAATCGCAATACAAGGCATCGCTGGTTCGTTCCACGATATTGCCGCACGTCGCTACTATGGTATGCACGGCGACGGCACTGGAATTGAACTGCTCGAATGCGACACATTCCATGACCTTTGCCAAGCAGTGCAAAACCAAAGCGCAGATGCGGCTATGATGGCTATCGAAAACACGATTGCCGGCAGTATTTTGTCGAATTACGCGCTGCTCGACACGCACCAGCTGTTCATTACGGGCGAGGCATACGTTCAGATTCAGCATCATCTTTTGGCGCTGTCGGGGCAAACAATTCAGGACATCAAAACCGTACAGGCGCACCCGATGGCGTTGCTGCAATGCACAGATTTTTTTCGCAAATATCCACATATTCACGTGGAAGAGGCGAATGATACGGCAGCCGTCGCAAAAAAAATTCGTGATGAATCGCTGAAAGGCGTTGCTGCCATTGCGGGCTACGCCGCTGCGGAATTGTATGGTATGGGCATTCTGGCGGAGCGCATAGAGAACAATACGAAAAATTACACCCGTTTTTTGGCAATTTCGCGCACGCCGAATTTTACGAGCAAAGACCACAACAAAGCGTCGCTGTCGTTGCGCGTGTCGCATACGTCGGGTACCCTCGCCGAGGCGCTGATAGTGCTCAAACACAACCACATAAACCTCACGAAAATCCAATCTATTCCTATTGTTGGGCTGCCTTACGAATATTCGATTCACATTGATATGACGTGGGAAGATTACACCGATTACGAACACGCTATTCAAGAACTTGGCAAACAGGCGCTTGAAATTCGCATTTTTGGTGTTTACAAAGAAGGCGAAAAAAACCTCGAATTGACCGCGCAAAAATCCTACGCAAAAGTAATTGAAAAAACGCAGCCGACGGCAAAGGCAAAAAGCGACGGCGGCAAAGTTGACATCGAAATTGACCATTGGAAAAACTGGGTTCCGAAGGCTCCAAACGCGCCCTCGGAGGATTATTTGTTGATAGCAGGTCCGTGTAGCGCGGAAACAGAACCGCAATTACTGCAAACAGCACGTGATATTGCTGCGCTTGGCAAAACGAGCATCCTCCGCGCAGGTGTGTGGAAGCCGCGCACGCGGGCGGGTGGTTTTGAGGGCATGGGTACAACAGCGCTGGCGTGGCTGAAGCGCGTGAAGGAAGAAACGGGTTTGATGATTGGCGTGGAAGTGGCTACGGGGCAGCACGTGGAGGAATGTTTGCAATACGGCATGGACATCGTTTGGATAGGCGCACGCACGACGGGCAATCCGTTTTCGGTACAAGAAATCGCCGATGCGGTGCGTGGAACCAACCTCGCGGTGATGGTCAAAAACCCGATTAGCCCCGATTTGGAGCTTTGGATAGGCGCAATGGAGCGGGTTTCGTTGGCAGGCATCAAAAAACTTGTGGCAATCCATCGCGGGTTTGGAACGCAGGAAAAAACGGAGCTTCGCAATCCGCCCGCATGGAGCATCCCGATGCAATTTCGCGCTCGATTGCCACACATCCCCATGATTAACGACCCAAGCCACATCACGGGTCGCCGCGATAAACTTGCCGAAATCGCGCAAAAGAGTTTGGATTTGGGAATGAACGGATTGATTATTGAGTCGCACCTTGACCCCGACAATGCGTGGACGGACGCTAAACAGCAAATCACACCCAAAGTGTTGGGCGAAATGTTGGACGGGCTGACGTGGCGACCAGAAAGCAACGACGACGGTCTTGCCACCGAAGAGTACACCAAACTTGAAATCCTGCGTTCTTCGATAGACCGTTTGGACAATGAGTTTTTGGAATTACTCGCCTCGCGGATGAACGTTGTACGCGAAATTGGCGAATACAAACAGCAAAATGGCTTGGAAGTGTTGCAGGAAGCGCGGTGGAAGGATTTAATGGAAAAACGACTTTCCGTCGGCGGCAAACTTAATCTCGGCGATACGTTTATCAAAGACATGTTCGACCGTTTGCACACAGAATCGTTGGAGACGCAGTCCTCAATTCACTCAAAATGATGTTATCAGCAGGCCGTTCCAGCGAAGGCTGGAATCTACCCTTCGTTGGCATGACAGGCATTGTAATTGTTGTATCAATCCATACTGTCAGCGAGGAAGCATAATGAGAACGACATTGCACGACGTTCATCGTGAAATTCAACGCACGATTGACCAGCTTTACGGAAGCATTTGTTTTACGCGGGGCAGTAAACCTGACCTCAAACTGTTGCAACGGCTGTTCATACCTAACGGAACACTCATCAACAACAATAATGCTGACGAACCAGCAATTATGAGTGTGAGCGAATTTGTTACACTTTATGAAATACAAATAGCAACCGGAGCGGTGGTGGAGTTCTACGAAAGTGAATTGGCGCATACGACGGAGGTGTACGGCGCTATTGCTCATCGCTTCAGCACCTACGAGGCAAAGTTTGACCGCACGAATCCAGAGCCATTCAGCATCGGCATCAACAGTATCCAGTTGGTGAACGTGCACGGCGAATGGCTTGTATCCTCAATGGTATGGAACGACCAAACGCCGCAATGTCCTATTCCGTCCAAATATTTGCCACAGAACGCATGAATGAACAAAAAACCACGCCTCACGTTACAGTTAAAACAGTAGGAATCATCGGTTTTGGGCGATTTGGGCGGCTGTTGGCGCAAGGATTGGCGCAAGATTTTGAGCTTCGCGTGTACGACAGTAACCCAGAAGCCGCACAATTACACACTCATTTTCACTCGCTCAACGAGGTTGCAAGCAGTGATGCAGTGTTTCTGTGTGTTCCCATCATCGCTTTTGAAGAAACGGTGCGAGCAATCGCGCCGTTTTTGCGTTCTGGCACATTGGTGTTGGATGTGTGTTCGGTCAAACTCTTCCCAGAGCAAGTGATGAAGAGCCTTCTGCCGGAAGATGTTTACATATTGCCTACGCACCCGATGTTCGGACCCGATTCCGCAAAACATGGCTGGACAGGATTGCCGTTTGTGCTTTGTCCTGTGGAACAGTCATTGGTTCTTGGTCATTCGTCATTGGTGTTGGGAAAGGAGGCTTCTAAGCGTGAGGCGCACAATGCCAGATACCAGCAATTATGCGCCTTCTGGCGGGAATACCTTGCGGAACGAAAACAATGTAAAGTTGTCGAAATGTCGAGCGAGGAACACGACCGCACAACGGCATACACGCTTTGTTTGACGCAGCTTTTGGGGCGGGCGTTGGGGAATATCGGCATCAAGCCGTCAGCGATAGACGCGCAGAGCTTCAAATATTTGCTACAAATGAAGGAGATTTCCTACAACGACTCCATGGATTTGCTCATCGGCTTGCACACGTATAATCCGTTTGCTGCCGCCATGCGCCAGCGTTTACGCGGTGAACTCGAAGCGTTGGAGCCGTATTTCAAGCAACCTGAACGGTGAGGGGGATTTCCGATGAATTGTGTATTTTGGTGTCACCTTATCATCTTCAACAAAAGGAGTCTTGTATGCAACAATTTTGTCTGTCTATCACCATCGTCTGCCTGCTTTGTGCGGCGCATCATGGCTTGTCTGCTCAACAATCGGTACTGCCCACCGTTGGTGTGCGCGTTGGCAATACTGCTTGTGGCGGCACAAGCAGCGCAAACCTGACGCTACAGCTCAGGGAACGAGTATTTGGTTTTGGATTAAAAGGCTGCGGTTATATCACAGAAAACCCCTGCTCACCGCAAGGAGATATCATCATTTCCCGTACGGGCGGAGCAATAGACAAGCCCCTCGATATCCTTGTACGCCTTGTGTATGTGGATTCTACAGGCGTGATATTGCCTGACATAGGGCGAGCAACCGCTTCCGTGCCGGGTATTGGTATATTTTCCATCAACGGCTTGCAAAGCGACATGGCTCCGTATATGCAAACTTCGACGGCAACTATACCGGTGGGCATAACATCCGCTATCGGTTCAAGCATCCTTACGCTCATGCCCTACGAAACAAGCCGCAACGTCACATTTCGAGGGCGTGTCAGCGATGCCACAATGCTCCCATCGTACCCGGGGCGGCAAGGCACACGTAAGGCTATATTAACAGTAGTGGCAGACCCAGCCAACTATACCCTTGATGCGACGGGAAATATTGCAACGGTGAAGCTGGATGATCCAATTGGCTCAGCACCAGTGATACTCAACGCTTTGCCGGACAAACAAGTGCAAAAAGGCGAGAGCGATGCGATTGAATTAGAATCGCCCGGAGCGCGAGGGGATGGGCTGCCCCAGGTTGTCTTTTTCGATGGTGATTTTGACGCATTGACCTACACTGTAAGCAGCGGCGACCCCACAGTCCTTACAGTATCCGTCGTACAGCGTGATGTGGCAAAAGGTATTCGTCCGACGCTTCGGTACACCACGTTGTCAACGGCGCCGATTGGGAGTTCGTCAGATATTCGTGTTGTTGCTAATGACGGAAATGGTGGTACAGCACAGGATGTCTTTAAGGTGACCCTTGGGCAACCTGCGACTGCGTTGGCACAAGGTCGGCAGCCGGATGTAACATTTACGGTTTCTCCAGAACCCGACCATTACCTTTTGAGCATTGCCGCCACTGCCCAAAACACCGGTT
>JANYIG010000216.1 GCA_025358765.1 Candidatus Kapaibacterium sp. | reverse complement strand
GAAAGTGGGCATGAGCGGTGATATTGAAGTGCGTTTCGATACATTGTATCGAAACGCAAAAACAAAGATGATAACGATACACAACGTCAATAATCGTTGCAATCTGTGTCCCGTCATCATCACTGGTGAGCCAGAGGCGGTACGGTTTGCGTGGGCTGTTGGTATTGGCAACAGCACGGGTTCTGGGTTTGGAGGTGTGATATGAATTTTCAAGAATACGATAACCTTCTGGCGCAAAGAGCAGTGGTGAAGCGTAAGATTGAAGCAGCGCAAACTCTTATTCGTTCTTGCGATTTGACAAATCGCAATGTTTCTCTTTCGTTTTCTGGCGGCAAAGATTCAACAGCGGCATTGTTACTACTTTTGTCGGTTGGTGTTCAACCTGTGGTAGTGTGGTTTAATAGCGGTTATGAATATCCTGAAACAGAGTCGTACATTGTGCGCCTCTGTAAAAAAAACAACCTTGAATTGCGAGTAATTAAGCCGCATACAGACCCATTGCAGGCAAAAATATCGGTTGGTTTTTTCGATTTAGAAGCCGTGCAAAAAAAGAACAAAGAGATATTGTCAGCATGGCATAGTACAAATAAGGAATATGATGTTGTGGTTACGGGAATGAGAGTACAGGAAAGCAGGGCGCGACGTATGGCGATTAGTAAAAACGGTGTCTATTTTTTCAATAAAACATACGGTGCTTTTGCTTTGTATCCCGTTGCTTTTTTCTCTGCACAGGAAGTATTTGCTACGATTGCTGTATTCAACGAAACACCGCATCCGCTTTATGCCAAAGCCAAAACGATTGATGAACGTGATTGGCTGCGGGTGAATTGGTATATTTTGACAGCTGCAGAGCGTGGATACTATGTTTTTTTGAAGCGCGAGTATAGAGAGCAATTCGAGCGCCTTGCTATTCATTTACCTGAAATACGAAAATATGTATAAGATTACCTTCCGCCTCGCAGCGCCGTGCGTCTTTATTGACCGCCCCATTTTCGATAGCATTCTTGCGTATGCACTCTGGCGTGAGCAAGAGCCGAACGCTCCTCAAAAGCTCTCATACACAGAGAAGGAAACCGCAGTGTTCAACGCAATGTTGCGTGATAGGCTGCCGCTTCGCTGGCATGAGGACGGCTATCCGCTTGCTTCGCTTCTATTTTTTGAGGAGCGTCGAGAACAAATCGACGTGAAACGCAAAAAATGGGATGCGGCGCATGATGATTACGCAGATTTTGGGAAACAAAAGCGGCAAATCCGCGTCAATGCTGGCGCGTATAAAAGCTACGAGATACCTCGTGTTGCAAATATCTTTGCTTCACCTCACGGAACCCTCCCATTCTCGCCGTTTGGTCATGTCTGGTTTTACTTTGTTTCCGACGACGTAGCCCGTGTGCGGTATTTGCTCGATAATTTTATTGCTGGCATTGGCAAGGACATAGGCACAGGGAAGGGGCGATGGTCGGAATACGTGATAGAAGAACGCCCAGAGCCGTTTGTCGCCGAAAAAATGCGTCCTGTGCCAATGCGGTTTTTGGGCAATCGAGAGCAAGCAAACGTGCGATTGCGTACGTGGAAACCGCCATATTGGGACGGGCGAGGAGCCGAATTGTGCCTTATTCCACACGTTGAGCAGTAAAAAAATGCTGTTTAAAAAAGCATTGTCGAAGATATGAGATACAACACGATGACAAGCGAAAAAGACAGACAGCGCGTTGTAGAGCTGTATGAAAGCGGTGTTTCTTGTAATGCCATTGCAGAAAAAAAACTGTGGTGGCTTTCTAAGTCTCAGGTTAGAACCATTGTCAGAAATGCAGGTATTAAGACAAGGACAATTCAGGAAGCATTACAACTTCGCTTTTGGGAAATACGGGCTTTGGAACCACTTGTCTTGCATTTATACGGCAAAAAATATGGCTCGGATACAATCGGGAGGCATCTTGGTATTAACAGAGCAACGGTTCTCAATATCGTGCATAAATATGGTAAGGTACGAACGCCTGACGAAGCAAGAGCGATACAAAAACGTCAGATTCATCGTCGATTTTTCATTCCGCACGGGACGAAAACTGCAATCAAAACGCCGTGTGATGGAAAATTGCACGACAGGCATACATGCGCGAAATTATATGCAGACGGTCTTTCACCAAGCAAGATAGCCGCGCAAATTGGCTGGCAAAGACACAGAGTGAAATATGCGCTGCGAGCCTTGCAATTACCAATGCGTAGTAAAAAAGAAGCAGCGGGTTTGCGACATTCTTTCCTTCATGCAAAAGAAAAAAAGATTCTTGCTTTTTACGAACAAAGTGGAAGCTTAAACGTGACGGCATCACAAACGGGAGTAGGGAAAACAACTATTTATCGGATGCTGGTGAAATACGAAAAAATAAAATCGCCACGCAAACCCGCATAAAACCTTGCTCCAAAAAAAAATACAAAATATTTTCACCTATTTTGTATTTTTTTCTTGCATATACTTAAACGTTTAAGTATATTGCATTCAGTAATTAAAACAAGCGCGGGCAAACAACCAAATTCACACCGCGCTTGAAATCGAAAAACCTCTATCAAGGACAAATATATGAAAACCGCACAACTTTCTCCTGCACAAGCTCGCGTAATTGCAGCGTACATTGTACGCACACAGTCGGACGGTCAATTTGCACAAGGCTCAAAGCAATCTGCGGCAAGCACACGCATTACATTTCAGTACGCAGACGGTGTCGGAGAAATTTATTCTTCATATACGAATCAGCACGTCGCAGATGAATTGCCTGAAAATTATCGCTCGAAATTTGATTAACAACAACAACAAGCCCCCGCGCAAACAACCAAATTCACAGCGGGGGCTTACTTCAACTTTGCTCACAAAAAAATGTACATTATTATTCAACACGAGCTTTTTCAAGACGAGCGCGACAATGACGCAACGCTGTATAATCCTGACATTTGCGAAATCTGTGACACAGCAGAACAAGCACAAGAACGCGCCGCGTGGCTTGATGAAAACGTACCTGCTATGGACAGACAATACACAGTAGCGCAACTGTGCAACACAGACGGGAAGCCGTTCGCGGTGAAGCTCTACGAACCTGAACCCGCACCCGCACAAAACTGGCACAAAGCGCAAAATGTCGCTAAAATGTTTAACATTAGCCGCGCACGCCTTACGCAGCTTGCGTTAGGAGCAACGCAACGCAAAAAAGGAAAAGAGTATTTTACGCCCTCTATCGTCGGCGATGGAGTGAGGTATGACTTGTTTGAAAAACGCGCAAATATGCTGCTCGATGATAAAGCAGTAGAAAAGCTGAAAGCGTATTTCGGTAAAAAAAAATAGAGCAGGACGCAACGTCTCCACGCGGTTTATGGCGTGGAGACCTCCATATTTTGATGCGCGGGGTGCGGTGGTGTGTGTGATTGCTGAGTAGCGGCAAGTTCTGCCTGTTTTTTCTTTTTCGCCTCGCCTCGCAAGCCGCGTAAACACAGCAAATAATATCCTACGGGCATCCCACCTTTGAACTTCCTGCGCTCAACGAGTGTCGTAAATGCCGCACCAAACTCTTGTGTGGCTTTCGATATACCGATGCTTATTACATCTTCGTCAAGGTCAAGCAAGGAAATACGTGGCTCTTGGGGCTTTTCTTGAAGGTATTTCT
>JANYIG010000195.1 GCA_025358765.1 Candidatus Kapaibacterium sp. | reverse complement strand
GGCATCGTCGTAGATGCTGCGGTCGTTCTGATTCGGTTTGCCCATTGTACTCTTGTAGTTCCCACGAACTCCCACCAGCGCGATATCGTGCTTCACGCCATGCGCTCGCAGAATGTCACGCGTGAGTGTTTCCAACCGTTGTGGGCGTGATGCGGGAACGATGCTATTCATATTTCTATCATTGTTCATTGCGGCGAAATATCGGTTGTGTGTGCCTGTGCATCTATCCATTGTTTGCGGCACTGTTGCTCGTCAAGTGCCAGCATCAACTCCGCTTTTTTTAATGCCTGTACAGCATTCACGCGGTGTATGGCAGTGCGATGGCTGTTCAGCATAGCCGCGACAATAACGTTAATGGCGGTTCGCCACTCTTGATTGTCCAGCATTTGCGCCTCGCTCAGGAAGCTCATTTCTTGTTCGCGTGGTGTCATAGCGTTGTGGATGATATTACAGTGAAAATTGTGCTGTTTGCATAATTGTTTAGAGTGCGATGCGTTTAATCAGCGTCATACCCGGAACGTCCGTATGTGGTATGCCAAAACCATCGTGGTGGACATTGATGGTGTCGTTGGCTACTTCGATGATGCCATTGTTCTGCAATCCTCCTGCGTACAGAGCAATAATGTTGCCACCACCTTACATCCGTGTCTATCGAGAATGTTTTTGCTTCCGGAGCCGTCACCACCACCGTATCGGTCAGTGGTCGCACTCGTTCATCGCTCAGAATATCCACCACGTCTTGAATAATTTCCGGCGTGGGCGCTCCGGTTGTCGTGAGTGGATAGACATCCACACGACCCGGAAGGCTGCTTTGCACCGCCACGTCAATGATAGACGGGTGTGCCGAGAGTGCATAAAATTGATACGATTTCCGACTGCCCGCCACGCTAAAAGTCTCCGGCGCTTGTGTGATGCGGAACCGCAGTTGTTCATCTGTTTCTACGTCCGCGCCGCCTTGCGTGAGCGTTGTATTTGCTACCGATTGTAGAAACGCAATCGTCGTGAGTGGCTCCGCAATCGTTCCAGCGGGGTAGTCGTTTGCACTGGAACCCGCTTGTAATGCCTCGGCATCCACATCCAGAAACGTATCGGTCAACTCCAGCGTAACGCTTGAAAGCGTCACAAAGGTTTGTTTCTGGTCTGTCGAGCGGATTTGCGTTCCGAACGGGATAGTTATTGCTGCCGGACGGCTATCATTATCCGCCGTGAACCGTAGCACGGTTGTCGCTTTCAGAGCGCCAAGCCTCGATATGCCAAAGAGCGCAGCATGATGTTCGAGAATCACGCCGCTTGCGTACTGAATCAGGTTTTGCTTTGCCGCTTCTTGAAACTGAATCCGCATGAGCGCTTCGCGGTACGCCATCACATCTATCATCAAGCGCTCTGGCTGTGCCGGATACAGCGTCTTGCCCGAAACATCTTGATACCGCGTAATGATGTCGTTCACCACCTGTGCAGGGTCGCGGTCTATGAAATTCGGCTCTGTCAGTGTGAGTGCCATACATTGTTTTTAGGATATCGGCATCAAATTTACAGCGTCGTTAGCGTTAAAATTGCCGTACCCGGAAAATCGGGATGTTCCTCAACACCTCATGCTGATACTCCTTCTGCTACGAGTTCATCTATTGCTTCGGCAAACGAGATTGTACGCTCTTTTGCGAGTTGTTTTGCTTTTTCTACGAGCGCATTACGCCCTTCCGGTTCGGTCAACGAAAAATCTGCACTACCGCTTACTGCCCTATCTTTGGTGGCAATCTGCCCGCCAAGCGGCGCAATCACAGGGCGTTGCGTGAGCAATTCCCGTTTTGCGGTCAGCATGTCTTTCTCCACGCCCGCAAAATTGATTTTTGCCTCCATCTTCGCAGCAAGAGCGAGGTCTTGCAGCGTCAAATCTCGCTCGGCAGGAAGCATCTTGCCTTCGCGGATTAAGCCATCCACAAAATCAGCGTTTTCGCGCTGCGTACCCGCGTCTTGCATGGCGGCAACCTGCTTTTTCATTGCCTCGTTGGAAGCGGAAAGTGCGGTTTCGCGTTTTTCCGCGTCGCCTTTGTACGCAGCGAAATCAGCGCGGTCTTGCGCTGCGGCTGCTTTCAGTTCTTCAAGTTCTTTCATATCGTCCTCAGCTATTTGAGAAAAAGAAATATTTTCATTGGGTTCTGTACTGTCTTCAATGCTCTCTTCAAGCTCCATTGCTGCCACCCGTGAACGCAAGTCGTTAATGCTCTCACGCAGGTAGGCGGGAACTTCCGGCTGGTACTGCGTTAGCTCGTCGAATCCGTAATCAGGGAGAATTTGGTTGGCCTTCTCCAAGCCTTCTTTTCCAATCAGCCAATCCCGCAGCCCGCGTAATGCCCTGCCCACCAGATCCATCCGCGTATCGGCGAAATCCGCGTCAGTAATAGCACTATCAATATCAGCACTGAGGTCAATCCATTGTTTGCCGGATGTGGCGCTAAAATCGTAGGTAGAAAGTGCCGGAACATCAGCAACGGCGGGTCGTTCAACAAAACAGATATGCTCCAACGAAAAATCTGCTCCGTCGAGGCGCACACTCATTTTGTTCATCGGCGTGGATTTCAGCTTATCGAATAACCCTTCCGCAAATTCGCACGGCTGGATTTCCAGCGCCGGAGCGCCCTTGTAGCTCGTTTTCCGCAACGTGGATTTGTCTGCAT
>JANYIG010000163.1 GCA_025358765.1 Candidatus Kapaibacterium sp. | reverse complement strand
TTGTAAAATTCAATGCGGCGTTTGGCGCGTAAGCCGATGCGTTTTGCGGCTTCTAAATTGCCCGTGAAGATGTAACCAGTGTAACCTTTGCAGCGTTGTTTGAAAAAATCGCCGATGCGTTTGTACGTCGCTTCCAAGTCGTCGTCGGTGTTCATTCGTTCGCCATATTCGGGGTTGAGCATTACAACAGGGTGGGAAGTTATGTCGGAAACCGCTTCGTTATTTGTCGCAACGTCAGGCATCGGCGTTTCGGCAAAATCGCAGACCTCAAAACGAATGCAATGCTCCACGCCTGCGGCTTTGGCGTTGTGTCGTGCGGCATTGATGGCTTCTCGGTTGATGTCGGTGGCGATGATTGTGGTAGCGAGCTTGGGAAGCACTGCTTCCAAAGCCTTGTTGCGAAGCTCGTTCCACGCTTTTGCGTCGTAAGTGAGCAGGTGCATGAACGCAAAATTTGTCCGCGTAAGCCCTGCTGCTTTGTTCAGCCCTATCAGCGCCGCTTCGATGGCGAGCGTTCCTGCCCCGCACATCGGATTGATAAACGCAGAACCTGAGGATATTCCTTTGCTCCATTTGCTTGCCAGAATCGTAGCCGCTGCCAATGTTTCACGCATGGGCGCTTTCCACGGCATAGTGCGGTAACCACGTTTTGAGAGCGGTTCGCCCGATGTGTCCAAATAGATATAACACTGTAGGTCGTTCCAGTACAGAAACACGACGGCTTTATCCGTCTCGGAACCAGAATCGGGGCGGCGACCGAATTTGTTCCGCATTCGGTCAACGATGGCATCTTTACACTTCACGTTCGCAAACATGCTATTGTTGATAGCATCCGTCTCCACCGACGAAACCACCGAAAAATAGCCATCTACAGGAATATAGTCCTCCCAAGGAATCGTCGAAACGCTCTTAAAAAGGTCATCGGGCGAACGAAGGTAAAATTTCCGAAGCTGAAACAAAACGCGGTGACCCGTGCGAAGGTGGAGGTTGAGCGTCATTGTATCAGCAAGTGTTCCTTCGGTAAC
Source organism: Candidatus Kapaibacterium sp. (assembly GCA_025358765.1). Classification (GTDB taxonomy): domain Bacteria; phylum Bacteroidota; class Ignavibacteria; order Kapaibacteriales; family UBA4661; genus JANYIG01. The sequence continues at coordinate 5,072 of JANYIG010000163.1, read as the reverse complement.
AACGCCCGTTGGGACTTCTTCGACGATGGGAAACCCCAAGGCTTCGATTTCAAGCCGCAGATACGGGGTCATGCGTTTTGGGCAGGTAACGAGGATGCGGTTTTTGGCGGTTATTTCCATCGGTCAAGAACTTCAAGGATTGTGGATATGTGATAGGCTCACGGATTAGTCAGGCGCAAAACTACACTTAATTTTGCACCCGACAAAATTGCCGTATTCGGCAGACTACGCTGCAAGCCAAAATCGGTGCGTGAATCCTTAACGAATTCTTAACAAGCGCTTAACAACTTTGTGCTGCGTTCGCCGTACATTTGCTTTGAAAGAAATTATACTTGATTTTTCACCTATTTGGAGAACGTTCATGGCACGCCGCCTCATTGTGTTTCGCATAACTTTTTCTCTTGTTCTGCTGTTTTCGGCATATCAAACTTCATTCGCTCAAAAAACACTTGTCATCGTTGGTTCTATTGTGGACAGCGCTTCTCGTACACCCGTTACTGGAGCGCGAGTGCAAGTGCAACGTGCTGACAGCAGTGTGGGAACGGGTGCGGTGAGCGACCGTACGGGCGCGTTTGTCGTTCACGGTTTGGGCGCGGGGCAATATACGATTGTTGTGCAAGCGCTTGGTTATGCAACGCTTCGCCGACGAGTTCCTGTGCAAGAGCAGATGCTCACAGCGCTCGATACGCTTAAACTCCCGCCGTTCCGCCTTGCAACATCTGCCGTGAAGCTCGGCGAGGTGGATGTGACGGCTCAGGCATTGCGCGTTGAAATTAAAGGTGATACAACAGAATTTAACGCTCGTGCCTTCAAAACCGACAAGAATGCTGCGGCGGAAGACCTCATCCGCAAGCTACCGGGCATAGAAATAGACCCAAGTGGCACGGTGAAAACGCAAGGTGAAAACGTGCGTCGTGTGTTGGTGGATGGCAAACCGTTTTTTGGCGACGACCCCACCGCAGCGCTTCGCAACTTGCCTTCCGAAATTATTGACAAAGTGCAGGTGATAGATCAAATGAGCGAACAATCGCAATTTACGCGCTTCGACGACGGTGACCGAACAAAAACGCTGAATATTATTACCCGACCCGACCGCCGCAGTGGGCAGTTTGGGAAACTTTACGGCGGCTATGGCACGGATGAACGCTATTCTGTGGGCGGGAATGTGAATTTTTTCGGCGGTGACCGTCGTATTTCGGTTATCGGTATGTCGAACAACATCAATCAACAAAATTTCTCCGTGCAAGATATCCTTGGCGTGATGGGCGGTGGTGGCAGTCGGGGAGCAGCAGCGGGTGCAAATATGATGCGACAGATTGGCGGCGGGCGCGGTGGTTCTGGTACGCAACAAATCCGACTTGGCGGGGGTGGGGGTGGAACGAACCCCTCTGATTTTCTTGTAGGGCAAAGTGATGGTATTAGCGCTGCACACGGTTTGGGTTTGAATTACTCAGACTCGTGGGACAAAGTTTTAACCATCACAGGTAGCTATTTCGGGAATTATACCGATAACAAAAGCAACCAAACCAGCAATCGTCAGTATTTCCTGACAGGCGGCGAGACGCAACTCAGCAACCAAACGTACGACGGTTCAACCCAGAACATGAATCATCGGCTAAGTTTCCGTGTGGAATATACCATGGACTCCGCTAATTCATTCATCCTTACGCCACGACTCACTCTTCAAACCAATGACCGTTTGAGTACAGGGCAGAGCGGTACTACGACCGAAGGGTTCTCCCCGCTCAATGCCTCGAACAGCAAAAATAATAGCGACACCAAAGGCTTCACGTTTAACAACGAACTGCTTTGGCGGCATAAGTTTGCTACGGACGGTCGTACCTTGTCAGCAAGCATAACGACGGCGCTCAATCGTAATTCTGGTGAGGCAAACAACACTTCGCAAAATTCGTATTACAATACAACTGGTATCCTCGTTGACTCGCTGCGCCAAGATGTGCCGTCAAATAGTAACGGCATGACCTTGGGTGCAAATCTGTCGTACACTGAACCAATCCATGACAAAGGCAGTATTCAACTGAGTTATAATGCGAATTTGACGCGCTCGGAATCGGACAAACGTGTATATGATTTTAATGCCATGAGTGCTGAATACGACCGATTGAACGCCACGCTCTCCAACACGTTCAAGAGCAATTACCTTACGCAGCGTCCGGGCATCAGCTATCGGTGGGCGTTTGCAACGGGCGCAACATTTTCGGTTGGTGCCGATTATCAACTTGCGTCGCTTTCGTCGGACCAGACGTTTCCCCAAGCACTCACGATAGAACGCCAGTTCCAGAATATTTTGCCGTCGGCATCGTTTACCATGCGATTTTCGCGGACGGATAATCTCCGCATCAACTACCGTGCATCCACGAACGCACCCAGCATCCGCCAGTTGCAAAACGTGGTGGATAATTCCAATCCGTTGCAACTTTCGGCGGGAAACCCGGATTTGCAACAGGAATACACGCATACGATTACGGCAAATTATGCAACGTTTAATATTCAAACGGCGAACTCGTTTTTTGCTGTTTTTGCAGCGAGTTTAACCGCGAATAAAATTGGTAATACCACGACGATTGCTGGACGCGACACGACGCTTGAAGGCGGCATCAATCTTGGCTCTGGCGCACAATTTACACGACCTACAAACCTTGACGGTTATCGCAATATGCGGGCATTTTTGGCATATGGATTTACGCTCGAGCCAGTAAGCGGGATGAAACTTAACGTGAACGTGAACGGGAGCGGGACGTACACTCGTGACGTGAGCCTTATCAACAGCGTCCGCAACACGACCGACAATTACGCGCTGGCTCCCGGACTCACCTTGAGCAGCAATATCAGTGAAGACCTTGATTTTACGCTCTCGGCACGGACGACGTACACTATTGCGCGGAACTCCATCCAGCAATCGTTGGACAATAACTATTTCTCGCACAGCGTATATTTCAAATTTAATTACATTTTTCTGGGTGGGTTTGTGTTGTCGAGCGATTTTAATCTTATTGCTACCACTGGCTTAACGGGTGGATATAATCAATCTATTCCGCTGTTGAGCGTTGGCATCGGCAGAAGATTTTTCGATGGGAATGGGGAGTTAAAATTGTCCGTTTTTGATGCGTTGGACAAAAATACAAGCATCACGCGAAACATAGGCAGTGGCTACATCGAAGACGTGCGGACGGCAGTGTTGCGCCGTTATGCGTTGTTGACGTTCTCGTACAATCTTCGGTCGTTTGGAGGATGATTATTGCGCGTTGTTGTGCATAAAATCTGCTTGTTCGTTCGGTGTGTGACAAAAATGAATTTTGAAAGGTATGCTAAAGCGGCGTAATTTGCAAGTTCATCCTTGTTCCATACTGTATCTGGCATTATCTAAACTATCATGCAAAAAACGTATATTCCAAAAGCCCCCAACACGCTCGGCATCACGGTATTTGAGAACGTTCCGCTTGAGACGCTGCGCGACTATATTGACTGGACACCATTTTTTTTATCGTGGGAACTGCGTGGGCGCTATCCGGCGATTTTCGAGGACAAAGTGGTCGGCAGCGAAGCAAAAAAACTTTTTGAGGAAGGCAGTGCTATTTTAGACAGCATCATTGCCGAACAATCGTTACGCGCAAAGGCTGTATGTGGCTTTTTCCCTGCGAATACCGTCAACGACGACGACATAGAGCTGTACACCGATGAAACTCGTTCGCAGGTACTCGTGACGCTCAATATGCTCCGCCAGCAATCCCAAAAATCAGCTGGGCAGCCGAATTTGTGTCTTGCGGATTTTGTAGCGCCGAGACAGAGTGAAAAGAGCAATAACGGAACGGCTCACGCACCAAGCATTCCGGACTACATCGGCGCGTTTGCCGTTACCGCGGGCATTGGCACGGACGAGTTATGTAAGCGTTATGAAGCGGATAACGACGATTATTCTTCAATTATGGTTAAAGCGATTGCTGACCGTTTAGCGGAGGCGTGTGCGGAGTGGCTTCATGCAAAAGTCCGCACCGAAATTTGGGGTTACGAACCGCAAGAATCCTTATCAAACGAACAACTCATCAAAGAAGAATATACGGGCATTCGCCCAGCGCCCGGGTATCCAGCCTGCCCTGAACACACAGAAAAACGTAAACTGTTTGATTTGCTCAACGCAGAAAAAAACGCGGATATTATTTTGACGGAAAGTTATGCTATGTTTCCGGCGGCATCCGTATCGGGCTGGTATTTCGCGCATCCGGAAAGTAAATATTTTCCGCTTGGAAAAATCCAACGCGATCAAGTGACAGACTACGCTCGTCGCAAGGGCATGACGTTGGAAGAAGCAGAGAAATGGTTATCGCCGAATCTTGGATATGCTGCGTGACCGTGGAAGCTGGCGTTTTCTGTTAAATATATACGCACTGTCGGCGTAGCTGGGCGTTTTTTGTGAGGTGTATCACTATCGGAATTGCAAGGTCGCTTTAAAGGCGATAAAGAAGCTGAGGAATGTTGGCTTTCGTTTTTTGCCCGGACATTGTTTCGTCAAGGTTTCGTCAAGCAACATCAGTTGTGGTTTGCGATAGTACGCACGGACAGGGCATGATTTGGTGCCGCCCACCCAACCCACAAAAGTGTGCTTTTAATATTAAAACAACGTGCGATTTTCAACCCCACCCCTACTGAAAGCGGTCATACGCACGTTTGGTCAGCTGCGCATCGTGGAGCATGGAGGCTTTGGCTCCAAACCGCATAAAATAGCCCCTTGAAGTGCCAAACGGCTGCCATTGCAAACTCAAGTCCCAACAATCCCCAATGTCCTTGGTGATGCTGATACTGCTCAAGCCCGCTATATTATTCACAAAATCATAGCTAAGATTGGAACTCATTCGCCATGATTGGGCTATGGAAATATTGAACCCTACTTGTGCGGAACTGCTGATGTACGAGCTGATGCCGGGTGCCGGTGATGGCGTATAATTAAAAATTGCTGAAAGTGATACGTTCCACGGGATTGTGAGCGGCATGTAGCCGGGCGTATTCTCGCCAAAAAGGTCGTCGCGGTGCAGTGCGGTGTCTAAGCGCTGCCG
>JANYIG010000153.1 GCA_025358765.1 Candidatus Kapaibacterium sp. | reverse complement strand
TGGGGAGAAGAATCGTTTGCAAGTATTTTTGTCGGTTGTCGGATTGCTTATGGAACGTAACGCTGCGAAAAATATGCCATTTGATTGCCGTCAATATATTATCTGGCAAAATAATAAAAAACAGCACTACAACAGGCAATAATCTTGGTAAAAATTGTGATAATCTATCTGAGAAGGAAAAAAAATCCGAAAGCGGTCGGTTTTGGTGGGGAAGCGAGTGAAATCGGGTGCATCGAATTTGCATTGCACGAAATTGGAGTAAGGGCGAATGATGAGAGTTTATTCCGAGTATTTGTACAAAAATCGTCATGCCAGCCCCAGCCTTCGCTGGGGTAAACTCCGGCTGGCAACCATAGTCCGCACTACATCTGGATTCCAGCCTCCGCTGGCATGACATAGAAAAGTAATCGGAATAAATTTTCTATTATTCGCCCTTACGTTGAATCTTTCCGAAACTGTCGAGATTTCCATTCACGAAACAAGTGTTTGACCTTGTTGCGCTGATATTTCCCCGTCGAAGTGACGGGCAACGTGTCGGTAAAGACGATTACTTTGGGTGCTTTGTTAAAAGGAAGTTGTTGTGCACAGTAGCCGAGTATTTCTTCTTTAAGGACGGTTGGTGAAATAGGAATAACCAATGCTCCGACTTCTTCGCCATAAAAATCGTTTTCAAAACCCACACAGATAGCTGCTTTCACGCCAGGCGCGTGCGATAATACTTCGTCAATCTCCAACGGCGCTATATTAACACCGCCGCGAATAATCAATTCCTTCAACCGTCCGGTGATAAAGAAAAATGCGCGTCCTTGCGCGTCACGCTGGAAAAAGCCTTCGTCGCCACTTTGGAACCAACCGTGAGCAAACGTTTTTTTGTTAGCTTCAGGATTATGGTAATATTCTTTCATCACGTTTGCGCCACGAATGACGATTTCGCCGCGTTCCATTGCACCAAGCGCATTGCCGCTTTCGTCAAGGATTGCCATTTCGTTGGGAGCAATCGCCACGCCGATGCTGGGAAATCCGAAGTCGTGCATCCAATGTAGATGTTCTTCGGGCGACAAATCAATCGGCAAAAAGCACGAATAGCATGTTGTTTCCGAAAGTCCATAGCCGTGCATGATGCGAACTCCAAACTGTTTCTCGAACTGCCGTGCAAGCTCGCAGGTGAGCGGTCCGGCACCACAGATGATATGGCGAAGGGTTGTGGGAACTTCAGGTTGCAATGGTTGGTTGTTGGTCTTGCCCTGTTTTTTTTGAGCTTCCAACAAAAATGCAAGGAGCGTTGGTACGACCGAAACGATATGGACGTGTTCGCGGTGTATGCGCTCGAAAAAGGTTTCCGTTTGAAATTTTCTGGTAAGCACAACCGAAGCGCCCGCCAGCATCGGCGTAGTGTGCGTGACAATGGTGCCGTTCACGTGATGCACGGGCAACACGCACATCAACCGCTGTGTGTCGTCAATGCCGTGCCACCGAGCGATTGCCTCGGAATCCGCCAAAATATTGCGTTGCACCAGCACCACACCCTTCGGGTCGCCTGTTGTCCCACTTGTGTAAACAATGAGTGCTTCGTCGTCCGATGCGTCATCTGCTGATAGCTGCGAGGCGGTCGGTGTGAGCGGTTGTTGATGCGTGAGGTACGTGTGAAAGCCGTCAACGGTAGCAGGATTGTTAAAAACGGTGACAATCGTGAGATTAGTTGCGTCGGGCAGGAATTCGTGCAAACGTTGTACGTAATCTTCGCGGCAAAGCAAGAGTTTTGCGCCAGAGTTTTTAAGAACGTAGCGCAGGCGGTCGTTATCTTCGCTCATATTGAGCGGAACCACGCACGCGCCCATCATCCACGCGCCAAAATACTGCACAATCGTGTCGGGGTGATTATATGCGGCAGTAGCAATGCGGTCTCCACGTTTGATGCCCATTGCTGCAAGGAATGAAGCAGTCTTGCGGGCGAGCGTCACGAACTCATCGTAGGAAAACTGGCTACGGTTATTGTGTTCGTCGTAGAATATCAGAAATACTTTTTCGGCATACCGCTGTTGCTGTGCGAGCAGCATTGCCGCAATCGAAGGAAAGGGTAATGGATAATCATTCGGCTGAATGCCAAGCACCGTCTGTGCTGCAAGCATTTTGGCTTCAAGATTCACTTCGATGGGGGTTGATAGTTGTTCAGCGCTCATGCTTGCTTAAATACTGTACTCAATAACGGTTTCAGTGTATGTTGTGCCGTCTGCTGTCGTGTTGTGCATCACTTTATGCCGTGCGCCATGCGAGAGGCGTTCGTAGAGAGCGCGAATAGTCCGGCTTCCCGTTGTGAGGAACGCAAACGGTAAAAATCCGTGAATACAACAGGCAAGACCGCCTATGATCATTTTGCTGCCGACACCGGTAGCCACTTTAAAGTGCTCCCGATAGCTTTCCCCAACGGAATGCGGATGGTCTGTGAACAAGCCCATAACAATGCTCCTTCAAACAACAATGTGAACGCAATAATTGAACTGTTGGGAATAAAAATACCGTAAAACCAGCGTCCGTACAAGGACTTTTTACCAAAAAATATCTCTGCTATAGTTCTGGCATGGTTGTTGTAAATGTAGAGCATGATTTCAAATAGAAACAGGGCAATTATCTTATGTAAACCGCATCGCATCTGGAATATCTGAAATCTTTGGCGGAAGCCTTTCCAATTTGTTCACCCGTTCATGTCTCACTATTATACACCATGTCAGTATGAAACGTTCCACACTTTTTGCCACCTGTGCCCTCTGCACTGTATTTTTCGCCACTACTAATGGCACTGTCGTGTCAGCATTGAGCCAGACTCTTGCTCATAATAACAATAACGCTGTTGCTGCTGCTGCTGCCAGAGTCCGCACGGCTCCGCCGGAGCCAGCAGAATCTGTTGCGTCCTATCTTTCCTTTGGTGCAAAGGAATCGTATTTGCTGCTCAAAGCTGATACGTCGTTTGTTGTGCTGGATGTCCGCACACCGTGGGAATATCAACATTCTATCGGTCGTTTGCCAAAGGCAATGTTTATTGCGGTGGATGAGCTTGAGGCACGTATTGGCGAACTTACAACGGTAAAAAACCGTCCGATAATGGTATATTGCCATTCCGGTGCACGCAGTAAACGCGCCTGCGAATTGCTTGCAAAACAAGGTTTCCTGCCGTATAACATGGAAGGCGGTATTAAGGCGTGGAGTACCGAACGTTATCCTATTCTTCGGATGCCTGTTGCAAAAACGCAGAACGTGTTGGTGAAAAAATGAGCATCCTTCGTGCTTGCATTGCCGAACTGTAACTTTTTTATGGCACTTCTGTTCTTTAACTCGTTCAATAGAGCATCAAAGGCGTTGATGTGCGGACAACTGCCACCATCAAAATATGACGTTCAAACATGACTTTGGGGTATAGAATATTATGCCTTTTAAGCACACAAATATGAAAAATGATTATTGCATTTTTGTAGTGGAGTGAAAGCCATATATTCAATCTATCCACGCTACCGTTCCCAACGAGAACTTCATTATTCTTGTTGACACGAAAGACAAAAGATTATCGTATGGTGTATCACCATCGTCTTGAACCAACGAGACACGGACAGTTTTTTCTTGTTTAGTATTCATGCTATCTTCGTTCAATTTTACCTCTGGAGAAAATTATGGCTCTGATAGACACTTATTCCACACCGTTGGATGCCAAAGCTGCCGAGCATCTGCTTCGACGTACCATGTTTGGCGCTACGCGCAAGGACATTGCACAATTAACCGGACAAACTGCTGTTGCTGCTGTGCAAACACTGCTCGCGGATCAGCCCGAACCCGATGCCCCCATTGACCCCTTAACAGGGCAACAATGGGTAACCGCTGCGTACGATGGTACAGTTGAAGGGCAGCGATACCAGTCGTTGCGGGGTTGGTGGGTTGGTCAGATGGTAACGCAACCTATTTCCATCCGTGAAAAAATGGTGCTTTTCTGGCAAAACCATTTTGTTTCCACTCGTTCCACCGTTGGCGACACCCGCTATATGTACAAACAAAATGTCCTCTTACGCCAATATGCTCTTGGTAATGTGAAGGCGTTTACGAAAGACATCACGACCGACCCTGCAATGTTGCGTTATTTGAATGGGAACTCAAACCGCGTTGGAGCGGCGCAGGAAAACTATGGTCGGGAGTTGCAAGAACTATTCACCATTGGCAAGGGAGCAGAAATCGCACCCGGCAATTACACCACCTACACCGAAGACGACGTTCGCACCGCAGCGCGTGTGCTGACGGGCTGGACAGATACCGCAGCAACGATCACCTCCACGTTCACTCCAAATCGCCACGATACTACCGATAAAATTTTTTCAGCAGCATATAGCGGCACTGTTATTAAAGGGCGGACGGGTGCTGACGGCGTAAAAGAGCTTGATGACCTTTTGGATATGATTTTCAAACAGCCGGATACTGCAAAAAATCTCTGTCGTGAATTCTATCGCTGGTTCATCAATTATGATATTACACCCGACATTGAGCAAAACTTTATTGTGCCGCTTGCCGATGTGCTCCGCTCAAACAATTACGAAATGAAACCCGTGTTGACGAAGATGCTCACAAGCCAGCATTTTTTTGACCAAAACCTTCGCGGCTGTATAATTAAAACGCCGCTTGACCTCGTGGTTGGCACAATGCGCCAGCTTCAGGTCGCGCCACCAGATTACAAAACACAACCGTCGCAATATTTGTATGCTATGGAATCCTTACGGAATACCGCCGGGCAGCTTCAGCAAGACATTATGGAACAACCAAACGTTGCGGGCTGGGCGGCATATTACCAAGAGCCGTCGTATTACCAGATGTGGATAAACACCGCAACACTGCCCAATCGTGTGAGCTTTGCGAATACAGTTTTGAATGGTATCAACGTCAACGTTGGCGGCATGAATTATAAAACATTCGTGTTTGATTCTGTCGAATATGCAAAACTCTTTACCAATCCCGAAGACCCCGTGAAGCTGATTGAGAATTTCTGCGAGCATTTTTTTGCCGTAGATTTAATTCAAGCACAAAAAGACCGTTTGCTTACTGACGTATTATTACCGGGTTTGCCGAGCTTTGAATGGACGGTTGAGTGGAATGATTACATTAAAAACTCCACCAACGCTAACAAAAAAAGTTTGATTAAAATAAAGCTCGACAACCTAATACGGTATATGATAGGCTTGGCGGAATTTCAAGTCTATTGATTTTACGTGCTGTTTTTCGCCGATAGTATCAAAACAGAACATTCAACACTCAAAACTGACAAAACTATGGAACGCAGAGATTTTATTCGAGGAGCTGCCGCCCTTGCTTTACCGCTCTCGTTGAACGGCTACACGGCAAAAGCCTTAGGATTATCACCCATGATGGAGTCGTTGGGCGAAATTTCCACCGCAACCGATCGCATTCTTGTTATTGTGCAGCTTTCCGGCGGCAACGATGGTATTAACACTGTGATTCCGCTCGACCAATACTCCACGTACATGGCACTCCGCGCAAACATTGCGATTCCGCAAGACAAAGTGCTCAAACTCAACGCTGCAACGGGCTTACACCCAGCAATGACGGGCATGAAATCACTCTACGATTCGGGAAGGCTTGTTGTTGTGCAAGGTGTGACGTATCCCAGCCCGAACCAATCGCATTTTCGCGGGACAGACATCTGGATGAGTGGTAGCGGGTTTAATCAATACGTCAACACGGGCTGGGCTGCACGATATCTCGATTCGCAGTTTCCCAATTACCCCGTTGGCTACCCGAATGCTTCTATGCCCGACCCTCTGGCAATTCAGATTAGTGCGGTGCCATCGTTGTTGTTGCGGGAAACGCAAGGTCCGTTAGGTATTAACCTGAGCAACCCTGATGATTTTTATAATCTTGTCAGCGGCATTAAAGCGGGCAATACCGACCCGCTTCCTAATAACGCCGCTGGTAAACAAATCGCCTACATCCGCCAGATTCAGGAACAGTCGCAACAGTACGCGAAGGGCATCAAAGCAGCTGCCGATAAAGCAAAAAACATGGCGACGTACCCCGCACGCGGGCAAAATACGCTTGCAGATCAGTTGGCGATTGTTGCTCGCTTGATTGCCGGCGGTTTAAAAACTCGTGTTTATGTTGTTAGCATGGGCGGTTTCGACACACACGCCAATCAGGTTAATGCTGCCGACAAAACGCAGGGCGCTCATGCAACGCTGCTCGGCAGGCTGTCGGACGCAATTACGGTATTCCAAAACGATTTGAAATTACTCAATGTTGACAAGCGTGTGTTGGGAATGACGTTTTCGGAATTTGGTCGCCGCGTGGCATCCAATGGTGCGAGTGGTACAGATCACGGCACGGCAGCGCCGCAATTTGTCTTTGGCTCGTTGGTGCAACCGGGGATTATTGGTGCAAATTCAAGCCTGACCGACTTAACGAGCGGCAATTTGAAAATGGTGAATGATTTCCGCGATGTTTATGGTTCCATTCTCAAACAGTGGTTCCAAGTCAACACAAAAGAATACAGCAACGTTTTTTCGCGCGATATGATATCGCTGCCTATTATTCAAGGTTCTGCCACGACGGATGTTGCAACACCAAGCGCACCAAGCGTAACAGGGCTGGATGTGTCGGTACGAAACTACCCGAACCCGTGTTCCACAGCGACGACGATTGAGTATAATTTACCAAATGCTGGCAACGTCTCGCTGCGTGTCTTCGACATGGAAGGCAGACAAGTTGCAGCGACGCAGGAGCAATTCCAATCGGCAGGAACGTATAATATTCCCATAAGCGTGGAGAATTTTACGGATGGTGCGTACGTATATCGCCTTCAAACCGAACGTGGGGTGCTGTCTGGAAAGATGTTGGTTGCGCGGTGATAAAAATTCTACTGAACGAATAAAACGCAAAAAATGGTGAATCGTAACAACGGTTCACCATTTTTGTTTTTTGTGAAGCAATCATTTTTTTAGCGTGTCCGCAGAACGGAGGGAATCGTTTGCGTGGCGGAGCGAGTCGTTGTGTTGCTCTTGGGTGACGCGGGCGGAATCCACCAATGTTTTCATATAATCCATGCGCCGTTCGAGCCTTTCTTGTTTGATTTTGTAGCGCTCGCAGCCCGTCGAAACGTTCCACAACCCAAGAATGATAGGCACGAAAAGCCAGTATGAACGGTATTGTATATATTTCATAATGTGGTGATTGCTCCTGAGAAAATTTTCGTAATTTCTGCTCGTTGAAAAAATATAAATCCATAATTGCTTCCGAACAGAAAACGCCTATGAACGCCCTTTACCGCTTGGCTCTGATGCTTTTTCTGACGCTCTTGTTCCTGCAAATTGCCGCTTCTGTTGCATTTGCACAAGGCAAAAGTTCCACGAGCGTGGCTGCTGAACATTTTTCCCATGCCCTCTTAGATTCGCTCTTGCAAAGCCACGTTGTGGGCGGTCGTGTGCTTTATGCGGGGTTTGAAGGCGAGGCGTTTCGTACGTATTGCAAAAGTCTCGAAACGATTCCGTCCTCTACGCTCAAACAATGGAGCCGTGACGAGCAGCTTGCTTTTTGGTTGAACGCCTATAATACTTGCGTGATTGCCAATGTGTTAGCGCACCCGGGTATTGCAATGGTGGCTAACGTGCGAGGCTTCTTTGATGATGACACAGTGCGGGTTGCAGAAAAAAACTTTACCTTGCAAGACATGAAAGACGAGATTCGGCTTCGCTTCCGCAATCCGCTTATGTTTTTTGGAATGACCGATGGCACAAAAGGTTCGCCAAAGCTGGCAAAACGTGCATTCCGCGCCGCAACAGTCGCAAAGCAGCTTACAGCACAAGCAAAAAGTTTTTTGCGCTCGGAACAAGGTGCAGTGCTTGATGTGGGAACAAAAACGCTTCGGTTGGCGCGGCTGTTCGAGACGTATCGCGGGGATTTCGAGGCAAGTGGTCAACCCTTAGCAATGTTCGTCGCGCAGTATTTGAACGACACAGAAGCAGCATTTGTGGCGGTGAATCGCAAAGAGCTTGAGATTGCCTTCTTCGACGGTGACATGCGTCTGAACAAGCGCGAAACAAGTGGTGACGAAGCAGGTGTAAAGCCGTATCAAAAACAAAAAAAGCCGTCAAGCGGCTTGGTATCAATCGTGCGAAAGAAAAAACGGTAGTGCTGGCACAGAATCCGCAAAGAAGTTATTTTTGTCGGACAATTTTTTCACGTTCTCCTCCTTTTCATGGCAAAAGAACAAAAAATTTCCCGTCCGCCGCAAACCGCACCGGAACGCGCAAACGACGAGGATATTGAGGTTTCGCTGCGCCCGTCCGGTTTTGATGAGTTTGTCGGGCAGGTAAAAATCATCGAAAACTTAAAAGTTTTTATTGAAGCGGCATCAAAACGCGGCGAGGCGCTCGACCACGTGTTGCTCACGGGTCCGCCGGGTTTGGGCAAAACCACACTCAGCCACATCGTTGCCCGCGAGATGAAATCCGACATCAAAGTAACGTCTGGTCCTGTTCTCGAAAAACCGGGCGATTTGGCGGGTTTGCTCACCAATCTCGATGAGGGTGATATTCTGTTTATTGACGAAATCCACCGCCTTTCGCCTGTTGTCGAAGAATACCTCTACTCTGCGATGGAAGACTATGCGCTGGATATTATGATTGACTCCGGTCCGTCGGCGCGGTCTATCAAGCTGTCGCTGCCTCGTTTTACGCTTGTGGGTGCAACCACCCGTGCGGGATTGCTCACAGCACCTCTCAGGTCACGGTTTGGCGTGATTAGTCGTTTGGATTATTATTCGGCAGAGGAACTTTTCAGCGTGATTGTGCGTTCGGCAGGCATTTTAGAAACGCCGATTGACGAGCGAGGCGCACAGGAAATTGCCAAACGAGCACGGGGAACGCCACGAATTGCAAACCGCTTGTTGCGCCGCACACGGGATTTTGCGGAGGTCAAAGGCGATGGTGTGATTACGCAGGCAATTGCTCAGATGGCACTCACGGCATTGGAAGTAGATGAATATGGTCTGGACGAAATGGACAAACGTATTATGATGACGATTATGGACAAGTTTGCTGGCGGTCCTGTGGGGTTGAACACGGTTGCCGTCGCGGTGGGCGAGGAGTCTGGCACGATTGAAGAAGTGTATGAGCCATTTTTGATTCAGCAGGGCTTTTTGAACCGTACCCCACGTGGGCGCGAAGCAACTGAACTTGCGTACAAACACTTCAACATCAGTCGAAGCGGAAAAATTGATTCGCTGTTTTCGTAAGAATGCGACAAGATTTTCATTATCGTGCTTTACCCACAGTGCTTTACCTTATAGTGCTTTGCAGAAGGTAATTTGCCTCTAAACTTAACAACTCCTTCACGCCCGGAAGCCATTTGACGGGAGTAAGCGGAATCGTGGGCAGACCAAACTTCATCTTGAAGACGGGGCGCAGCAAATAATAGCGGTCGTGGCAAACCGTGTAGCCTGCATTCTGAGCGGCATTCAGGAATTTACGCGGGGAAAGTGCCACCGACCGTAAACGTCGAACTTCCTCAATATCCACCGGATGCCAACCCGATACCGTCATTGGCTGGAAGAGTACATCGGGAAGCAAGTGCATGTATGGAAGCCGCCCCCACGTATTTCGTAGCAAATGTTGATGCCCGCCAAACGGCGAACGGTATGGCGGAAACTCCACAAACACGTAGCCACCAGGCTTTAAGAGCCGTTGGATGTTTGTGAGCGCAAGCAATGGATTTTCTAAGTGTTCTATCACGTCGCGCAAAATCACGAGGTCAAAGCCGTGAAGCCACTCTTGACGGGGTTCGTCGAACAAAACGTCGTGTGCTGTAAACGTGATGCGATCTGCGAGATTTTCATTGACAGTTGTGCTTAACGACCGAAGTATTTCTGCGCCTTTATCTAACCGCCCTTTTTCGATGTCCGTTCCAAGCGCTTTCGAGGCTCCTGCCTGCACAAACGCCGTCAGCACACCACCCTCAGCACAGCCGATTTCCGCCACCGCAAAATTGGGTTTGAACCCGCCATCTCGCAAAAGCTGCGGCACAAGCACTTCTCGCGCCAAACGATACTGGTAGCCCCAATAATACATTTCCTTCGGCGAGGTTGTTGATGAAAGTTGTGCGTATAAATCAGGAATCATAATGCAAGTGGGCTGAAGTATTTAAGGGTTTGAATTTTTGTATGTATGCAATCAATTCTCCAACATTATCTTGCAATTATCACTGCTCGCCCACTTTTGTGGACTGTTTTTTCTGGTATGACGTTGCAATTGCTCGAAAAAGTGAGGTGGAGTAGTCTTTTGTCATTTGCTGTAGTCGTAATAAAAATCCTGGTCGAGAAGTGCTGCGTTTAAGCATATCTTGGTACGTGGCTTTTTTATCAACGGCTTCAAAGGCCTCGAAATGGAGTGTTTTGACATAAACAAACCAGAAAATAAGAGTGGAAACCATCAAACCCGACACGCCAAGTCCTACAAATGCAAATAGCGGAAGATTAAAATATTTTGTACATACTGCTACAGCCACTGAAAGCAGATGAGCCAGAACACTACGCCACGTGGAAAAAGCAGCAAACTGAAGAGTATTTTGTTTTAAGACTATCTGACAAGTTGAACATTCAACTGTGGATTTATACGTCCACAATTTCCAGAACTTTGCTACCCCAATCTTACTGCCACAATTGGGACAGTGAAAGGCTTTTACCTGTGTTGGTTGTTGATTTGTCATACCGTTCAAGCAAAGAGAATAATTTGGAATCTTGAGATATGAGTTTCAAGTCACATCACTTTTTCAGAATCACGTTGGGCGAGTTTACCCATTAAATCGTGGCTAAATATGGATTGCATGGCGGTGCGAAGCTCAGATTCCTTTGCTAACAAATCACGAAGTGCCTTTGCTTGCCACACAAGGCAGCGGGTGAGTTGTACGGTCTTAACTGTTGCCGAAGCTGGTGCGCCCGTTACAAAACTCATCTCGCCGACGAAGGTGTTATGTCGCAGATGGGCAATCGTCCGCGCTCCAACTTGCACGACCGCTGCGCCGCTATACACAAACATCACACTTTTTACCTCGCGTCCCTCGGAGGCAAGGATTTCCGACGCTTTGTAGGTTTTCCAACGACCAGCTTTCATGAGTTTTTTGAATGCGCCGGCAGAAAGCTGTTTGAAGACCGTGTTGCGAAGATCGAGCTCTTCGTCCGTCCAAATCAATGACGAACGGCTTCGCACTAACAGCGCCAGATGCACAACGTTGATAAGCAAAAATGCTGCCAACCACAACGGCTCGTTACCACCCTTTTGCTCCAAAATATAATACGTCAAGCCCGCACTGTTGCTTGCAATCATAGCAAGCCGCAACCACAGCGCGTCTTTGAACAACAAGGCGAGTGCTTGCGTGAGGTAAAAAAAATGGAGCAGAAAACCGAGAGTGTTTGTCATAGAACTCTTGTCAATACTGAAATTTCACAACTGGCGATAGAGAAAATACAATGCGAAGAAAACCATAAACGTGCCGTAAAGTCGTTCGAGCGTCTTATTGCGGAGTGTGATGGCGGCTTTTGCACCCAAAAACGACATCGGGGCAGCAACGACGGACAGCATGAGCGCTACGACGACATCAATGTGTCCAAGCCAGAAATGACCGATGCTCGCGGGAATCGAAAGCACGGCAACAGCAAAAAGTGACGTTGCTGAGGCTTTTTTGAAGCGCATCCGCAAAACGCGCACAAATGCTGGAACCATCACCAATCCGCCACCGATTGCCAAAAAACCTGCCAAAAAACCCGCCACCGCACCCGTGAACGCCAACGCAAGCGGCGAAGAACGCTCTTGCTCATCCACTTCCTTGAACAGCCAACCACGAACGAAAAATGTCCCGCCCACAAGCAGCATAAATCCTGCTGTGCAGAGCATCATCACATAACCCGCCACGTATTGCGTAAGCCACGTTCCAATTAAATTCGCCGGAAGCGCCGTCAGAAGGACGTTGCGGACAACTTTGAAGTCAATCAATCCGCCTTTGTAATATGCCACCGAGCCGGAAATTGCGGCTGGAAGTGCTACTGGAAGCGGTGTTGCGAGCGCAAGCATTGGTGGCATATCTACGAGCAGTCGCAAAAGTGGTGTTGCCACAAGCGCCCCACCGATACCGAACAAGCCCGATGAAAAGCCAATCACAGCGCCAATTAAACCAACTAACGCGAAAAACCAAGGAATGAGCGTTATCGTAAGCATTATAAAAAGTGCCATCACTTGCTGCCTTTCCGAATAGACGTTGCGAATAACACTTTGCCCTCGGTATTCACAAACTCAATATAGAGCCGTTCGCGGGTTGCGGCGATGAAATTAAATCCGCCGTTGGTAGCAGCAAAGATTGTATTCGTACCGTAGGCAGTATGGCGCGATTCGCCGCCATTGCCTGAAGTAAGGCAATAAAACTGGTCTTCGGGGGATTTTACGTATTGCAAATCGTGTTCGTGTCCGTTCATGTACAAATCCACCCTCGCGCCGTCCAACAAAGGTTTGATGTGCTGCAAAAGTTCTTTTTGGTCGCCGTAACCACCATATGAACGCACGGGATGATGACCGACAACTACCTTCCAGCGTGCTTTTGAGGCGTTTAGCTGTGTACGAAGCCAGACGTTTTGGGTTTCGATGAATTCTTTGGCATTGAGATGTATGGGGTCGGTGTCGAGCGCAAAAAATTCTATAGTTGTTGCTGAATCTATCGTTTGCACAAACGAATAATATCGTGCGGGCAAGTTCCAGAGCGAGTTGCGAGCGTGATAGTCAATTTCAGCTTGAACATTACCTCGATGGTCATGATTGCCTAACACCACGTACCACGGTAGTTCCAAGCCTTTGCCAGCATAAATATCCTCAAATTTTGTTTTCCATTGCGGGTCATTCACCGATGTAACGCCGCTGTTGTAGATGTTGTCACCCGTGCTGATAATAAATGCAGGCTTGGCGGTATCTGCCTTGATGAGCATTGCTGCTGCTACACGTTTTTGGAACGCAGCACCCGTTCCCCAATCGCCCACAACCAGAAACTTTACCGCAACAGAATCGCGGAAATTCTCGACAATGAACACTGGTGTGGGGCGAGCATTTTTCACGTCCTTATCGCCCGCGAGAATGGACGAAAGCATCGTCAGATTTGCGCCACAGGCGAATGCAACAAGCGTCGTTAAGAGTGCGAGTAGAAGAAAACCAGTCGTGATGCCGTAGAGAAGTCGTTTATTCTTCATATATTGCGTGAATTCTTGATGATGGGAAGGAAAATCGTTTCCCATCTGATTTATAGCGCAATTGGAGCGCTGATTTGCAGAAGGACGCGCAGAATGGTTTGCAGTCCGCGTGGTTTTTACTAAATTACGAAATTCAGTGGATAGTTATCGCCCAACAGTTAGTAACTAATTATCAATAACGGATTATGAGTTTGATTTTTGCCCTTTTTGCACCGCTCGTCGGCTCTATTGCTCTTTTGCTGTTCGACCGTGTTGCACTCCGCAGCATTCGGTACACCGCGCTTACCGTCTCGCTTGCAGCGTTTGGTTTTGCGCTGGCGGCGTTTTTGGGGTTTGATGCGTCGAGTCCGCAATTCCAAATGGTGGTGGACAAACCTTGGATACCCAGTATTGATGCAGGTTTCAGAATCGGCGTAGATGGCATGTCTATTCTGTTCGTGCTGCTAACGGCAATCACGATGGCGGTGGCGGTGCTGGCATCATTCAAAACGATTCATGAACGCGAAAAACAATGGTATTCAATGCTGTTACTCCTGCAATTCAGCGTCACAGGCTGTTTTGTGGCACTGGATACGATGCTATTCTACACGTTTTTTGAATTGCTGCTCATTCCGATGTACTTCATCATCGGCATCTGGGGCGGCGAACGCAGAATCTACGCGGCATTGAAGTTTTTTATCTACACGATGTTTGGCTCTATGATTATGCTCGTGGCGCTTGTGTGGCTGAGTTTGTACGTGCAACAAACCACGGGGCATTTTACAACAAATCTGCTTATCCTCCGTGAAGTCGCACCAACGCTCGGTTTGAGCGTTCAAACATGGCTTTTTGCCGCATTCACGCTGGCATTCTGTATTAAAATACCGCTTTTTCCCGTGCATACGTGGCTGCCGGATGTGCAGGAGCAATCGCCCGTTGTGGGCGCAATGATTGTGGGCGCGGTTTTGTTCAAAATTGGTGTGTACGGTTTGATACGTTTTGTGCTGGAGTTTTTTCCGGCTGCGTCGTTTGAATACGCAACGGTGATGTGTGCGCTTGGCGCAATTGCTGTGGTGTATGGCGGCTTGGTGGCAATTGTGCAAACCGACATCAAGCGCATGGCGGCGTACGCATTAGTGTGTAGCTTAGGCGTGGTGGTGATGGGCATTTTTTCGATGACACCGGAAGGCTTGCAAGGCGCTATTATCCAGACGTTCAATCACGGGCTTTCGGTTTCGGCGCTATTTTTGTGCATCGGCTATGTGACGGAACGCCGCAAAAGCACAACGCTGGCAGATTTTGGCGGATTAGCGCGGGTAATGCCCGTGTTTACCGTATTTTTCGCCATTAGCATCTTTTCCCTTGTGGGTTTGCCTGGGCTGAACGGCTTTGTGGGCGAATATTTACTGTTGCTCGGCACATTCCGTTCACCGTTTTTGAATACATGGGTATTTGGCATTGTGGGTGCAGTTTCCGGAACGTTGGCGGCGGCATATTTCTTGAAGATGCTCCAAAAAATTGCATTTGGCAAGAATGACCGCGAGGAAAATCAAGTCTTAAGCGACCTTACGCCGCTTGAAATAGCACAACTACTACCCGCAACGATATTGATGCTGTGGATTGGCTTGTATCCGGCAACGTTCATGCGTGTTTCGGAAGAATCTACCCAAGCGCTTGTGGGCAAACTCGAAGTGCTGAAATTTGGCAAAACCACGTATGCCGAGTCGCTCGAAAAAATGAAGCACCCCACAAAATCTGAGCATCAAAACAACGAAGAACACAAGGAATCGTCGAAGAAATAGTACCTCCTCTCACATTTTTACGCATTGTTTATGAAACGATTATTCTTATCAGGCTGCCTCGTATGTCTTTTATTATTGTGGAGTGGCTTGGTGTATGCAGGTGAACCCAAACTTGGTGCGTCCGCGCCAGATATATCGCTGACCGCATGGGTTCAAGCGCCGGACAATGCGCCCAAAACATTATCAGGCTTACGGGGCAACATTGTTGTTGTGGATTTTTGGACAACCCAGTGTAGTTCGTGCCGCCCTGCACTCAAGAACCTCAGCGTACTGGCGGAGAAATTTGCTGATAAGCCTGTGCGTTTTGTGGCTTTATCCTACGAAAAACAGTCGCTTATTGAGTCTTATATCAAATCCAATCCCACCAAACTTTGGATGGGCATAGACACCACGAGCGCGGCATTCAAAAGTTATGGCGTAAGGGTTCTTTCTCATACGGTAGTGATAGACAAATCCGGTAATCTTTTTGCCGTTACAGAACCAGCAGAGATCACGGAGCAGCGCATCAACGACCTTTTGGCGGGAAAAAAGGTTACGTTCAAAAAACGGTTGACCATAACAGCCGATGACATTATGGACAAGGAAGCAAAAACCATTGATACAACGGCGCTGCCGACGATTGTCTTCAAACCTTGCCAGTCTGCAACAGAAATGACTATGTGGGGTGGCGGCGATATTCGCACAGAGATGAAAGGTGTAACGCAAGCACAGCACTTCTTGATGGAAGCTTATCAAATCCCCTACATTCGTGTGATAGATTCGCTGCAATCTGAACAGCAGTATTACATCCATCTTCTGCTACCCAAAACGACAGAAGAAGCCTTTCGCAAGGTGCTTGCATCTGTGGTGGAAAGCAGTCTTAACATAGAAGTACGCCCCGAGAAGCAGAAAAGAACGGTGGCAGTACTCCAACGGAAGGCAGGCACAACGGCGCTTGTGCCATCACAGGCTGCAAAAAAAGATTACGGGTTTCAGGGTTATACATTCACGGCAATAAAACAGCCGATGACAAAACTGGTCAGCTATTTAAATAATGACTCGAAAATTCTGGTTGTGGATGAAACCGATTTGCAGGGCGAATATGACATGTCGTTTACGTGGGTGGAGGGTACACGAGAAGCGCTTGACCGCGAATTAGCCAAATTAGGATTGGAACGGATAACGGCAGAACGGGAGATCGAGATGTATGTTTTCAAACATAAAACAGGCAAATAACGATGCAGCCTGAAACCAAACAACAACGCCATATTCCGGGTGTTCCCGATGAAATCATCCCGGACATAAGCCATCTTATCACGGAGGATGATGAGCCTGTGGATAATTTTTTCTCGGAAAAACAGCAACGGCTTCTTGTCGAGCCGTTGTATGCAAGTTGGCAGCCGCTTCATCCCAAAACTCAGCAACCGCGCCTGTTTTTGGCAACGGCAAACGTAGGCATCTATTACGCGCTGCGCGAGCCGCCGCTTGTGCCTGATGTTATGCTCAGTCTGGACGTGGAAGCGCCTGCTGACTGGTGGGAGAAGCACAACCGCTGCTATATGATGTGGGAATTTGGCAAAACGCCAGAGCTTGTGATTGAGATTATTTCCAATTTGAAGGGCAATGAGCTTGTGAGCAAGATGGAGCGCTACGCGCAGTCGCACATCCAGTATTACGCCGTCTTTGACCCTTCCAATCAGTATGGAAGCACGCTGCTGCGGTTGTTCTCGTTGCAAAAATCAGCCTACGTTCCGGTGGAGGCATTAGATTCAGCCACGTTCCCTTTGCAACTTATGACATGGGAAGGCAGCTACGAAGGGCGTACCGCAGAGTGGTTGCGCTGGGCAGACCAGGACGGCACGTTTATTCCAACAGGTAGAGAACGTGCTGAAAGCGAGAAATACCGCGCTGAGAATGAGAAATATCGTGCCGAACGCGAAAAACAACGCGCTGAAAATGAAAAACAACGCGCCGAAAACGAAAAACAACGCGCTGAACGCGAAAAACAACGCGCCGAAAGTGCTGAATTGTTGTTAGCAAAAGAACGTGAAGAAAAGGAACGCCTTGCAGCAAAACTCCGTGCGCTCGGCTTGAATCCTGATGAATCCTAATGCTGAATGTTGATATTGAACCGAAAATTTTTACGAACTATCATTCTTGTTTATGCGCCCCAATCTGTTTTATGGACTGCCCGTTGATTTATTTTACGGATTGCCCATCGTGTTAATGACTTTTGTCTGTCTTGCTGCGATTGTCGTTAGCGCACTGCTTCGCAACAACAGCAAAGTTGTCTTTGTGTTTTCGTGTGTGGGTTTAGTGGCGGTGATTGGTGCCGCATGTCTTCTGTTCCCGAATGGCACTGCATTCCAAGGAATGATAAGTGTTGGTGTGTATTCCTCGTTTTTCGATATTCTTTTTTGCAGCGCGGCATTATTGGTAATGATAGCCGGACGTTCGTATTTGCAGCGCATGGAATTCGAGTTCGACGAATTTTATCTGCTCATATTGCTCGCCACAAGCGGCATGATGTTGATGGCACACGCAAACCATCTGCTCATCACGTTTATTGGCATTGAAGTGATGTCGGTCAGCTTTTACGTGCTTGCGGCTTATATGCGAACCAAAACGCTTTCGGTGGAAGCGGGTTTGAAGTACTTCCTTTTGGGTGCATTTGCAACAGGATTTTTGCTCTACGGCATGGCGTTGGTCTATGGTGCAACGGGCGGCGCAATGGAATTTGGTGCGATTCGTTCGGCAGTAGGCAGAGAGCCGTCGTCGCTGTTGCTGATGGCAGGCACAGGGTTGATTATTGTGGGATTGTGTTTCAAAGTAGCGGCATTTCCATTTCACTCGTGGGCTCCAGACGTGTATCAAGGCGCTCCCACGGTCGTAACTGCTTTTATGAGCACGGCAGGCAAGGCTGCGGCGCTTAGTGCGTTTTATACGCTGATGAATGCGCTGATTCCAGACGGTTCGCCCGAAGCCACAAAAATCTATATGCTGCTTGCGGTTATCTCCGCCGCCTCTATGCTGTTTGGCAATATTGTTGCTGCCACACAAACAAACGTCAAGCGGATGCTCGCGTATTCGTCCGTCGCGCAGGCTGGTTACATGATGATGGGGCTTGTGGCTGGTACGAAAGCTGGCATGACGGGCATGATGATGTATTTGGCTTCGTATATGTTTACGCAAATCGGCGCGTTGGTGGTGGCATCCATCATCGAAACGAAGTATGGCGAAAATTTGGAGTTTAGTGATTACGCGGGTTTGAGCAAGTCGCAACCAGCGCTTGCCGGATTAATGGCGTTGTTCATGTTTTCGATGGTCGGTATTCCGCCGCTCGCAATGTTTTTCGGGAAATATTATCTCTTTACGGCGGCTATTGATGCGGGGTTCACGTGGCTTGCGGTGGTGGCGGCTGTTGCAACGGTGATTTCTGCTTATTTCTATCTTGGCTTAATCGTAACCATGTACTTCAAACAGCAAAACGAGGGGCAAGCTGTGTTGCAGACGGAACCGGGTTTATCGGGTATCACCTTAGTGCTGTCAGCGTCCGGCGTGATAATGTTAGGACTCTTGCCCGCGTTGCTCGTTAAACTAACCACGCTTGGCTTGTAAAGCGGTTGTTGGCGCATAACGAAACTGTCAATGTCTGCTTCACAAGACTGCACAACAGGTGAAGCAGACATTCTTATTTTGCGGATTGTTTTTATTCAACAAAGGAGGGTTTTTTATGGATACCTCGTGTTATGATGAACTTGAGATGGTCGAACCAATAATCGCAGAAGAGGAGGATGACGAAATGCCAACATTATTACACGGATGGCTTCAACTGCGCTTGCTAACAATTTTTGCACGGATGCTCACACCAGATTGTATGGCGGTGCCGCCCGTTACGTTTCAAGGTGTTGAACGGCGCTTCATCCCCGACGTTTCCGTCTATCGGAAGCAAATACCAACGCCGATTTCCGAACAGGTTGCAGAAGAAATACCGCCATTGCTGGCAATTGAAATCATCAGCCCCGGGCAGACCATGATAGACATGGTGCTGAAATGCCAAGCAATGATAGCCTCTGGCGTACAGGAATGTTGGATTGTGGAGCCTGCCAACGAAACGGTAACGGTGTGCCGTGCTGAGCACCGTTTTGCGCTCCACGCGGGCGAGATGCTCACGAACGACCTGCTGAAGGAGCCGCTCCGGGTGGACGATATTTTTCGTGCGGAACTTTGAGCGTGTAGCAACTTTTCTTCATACCAATCACAACACTAATCTGAAGGTGCGACCAAAGAAGAAGCCGTCGCAAACATTGGTGAGGCTATTTATAAGGGTACGTGGAAGTAGCGGAAATGCTTCCTACATAGGAACCGAGTGTGTAAGAAAAATTTATGGTAACGCTCATGCAATAAAAAAACCAGACAAATTCTTTACTCAACCAACACAGTAATGCTTCAGTTACCTTTAGTAGTCTTCATCATTTTTTGCATGACTGCTCCTACGGTAGTCTTTGCACAACACGCTTTGCCGCCACGCAGCAAGAAGGTCTATAATGTGATGCCTTTTATTGGACAATTTACCATAACATTTTGTGA